>CAZNWO010000123.1:0-9691 GCA_964576585.1 uncultured Puniceicoccaceae bacterium
CCTTCCTCGAAAGCCTTCTCGATCATGTTCTTACTGGAGATATCGAAAAAGACTTCCTCCTCTCCGGATGAACGATCTTTGGGCAGAACCAGGGCTTTCCCGCCTTGCAGCACGAGAATTTCCCGACCCGAACCATCGGGAACGAGAACGACGCTGATCGGCTTAGGGGTGGATAGCCCAGCGTGAACACGCTTGAACTGGTATTTACCCGATGCTTCCGAGAAAAGAAACAATGGGGCTAGCAAAAGAGTAAAATAAGGTAACAGGTTGTTTTTCATAATCAGTTACATCTTCCTTTGCGGGGTTTGCCACTCGCGTCAACGGCAATCAAAGTTCTACCCCGAATTTTTGAAACGCATCATCCTTGATCGAAGTTCCTGCTCCGGGAGATTCCGGAACCTCATAGAAACCTTCCCGAACTGAAACGGGCTCCTCGAAACATTCCAGAGTCCAAGGGATATATTCCAGTTGAGAACAAGCGGGGTGAGCTAAGACCGCGTGAATTTGAGCCTGCATCATGTCACCATGATGTGGAGACACCGGCAAATTGAAGGAAAGGCCCAAATCCGCCACCTCAAGCAAGGAGGTTATACCACCGCAACGGGTTGCGTCGGGTTGGAGATAATGGACTGCTCCTGCAGAAACAAACTCCCTGAATGAATCTAAATGATACAGCAATTCGCCCAAGGCCAGTGGCGTTTCCAGTTTCTTTGCAAGCTCCGCATGGCCTTGAACATCATCGTGCCAAAGAGGTTCCTCGAACCAAGTGACGTCGAAATCCTTGAATCTCGAGCCATACTGGATTGCCGCAGGAAGATTCCACTTGGCGTTTGCATCGACCATGAGCTTGGCCTCAGGGCCAATGGCCTCCCTTACCTTCTCTACACGCTTCAGGTCTTCCCTTGGGTCAGGCTTGCCCACCTTCATTTTAACGGCGGAAAAACCTTCCTTCTCGATCATTCTCTTGCATTCGTCCACAAGCTTTTCCTCGCTCCGGTCCAACCAACCACAGTCGGTGTTGTATGCCTCGACCTTTTTCCCCGGATCACCTCCCAAGAGGAGCCAGAGAGGTTGATCAGATGCTTTTGCCTTTAGGTCCCAAAGAGCCAAGTCTACAGCCGAGAGGGCCATTTGCGTAATCCCTCCCCGACCAACCCAGTGGGCGGGAGGATGCCTGAGCAACTTGCGGTTCAGGGAAAGGACTTGGCGGGGATCTTCGTCGACGAGCAAAGGACCGTAGACATTTGAGATGCAAGAGGTGATGAGTCTATCCAAGGCAATGTCGGCATGCGTCCCAGTATAACCGAATCCCACATGTCCTGCATCGGTCTTTATCCTGCACCCGGGCATTCCCCAAAAAGAAACGACGTGGGTACTGTCTGCAATTCCACCGCCAGTTACCGGGACATGCAGTAGGAACGGCTCGACCGAGGTAATCTTCATTTGAGTGGGGAAAGGAAAATCCCGGCGAGCCTTTAGGGTTGCTCGACCAAGACTTCCACCACCTTGCCATTGTCAAGGCGTTGCTGTGAGATGATGGCTCCACTTTCGTTCCAGATGGTCTCAATTCCATTCAGTTGACCATTGACGAAGTTTGCCTCGTAAGACTTCAGCCCGTTGTCGTTCCACCAAGTCTCAGTCCCTGTCTTTACCCCTTGAGCATAAAGAACCTTCATCGATTGAACCCCATTCGGGTGATATACGTTTTCGATCCCGTGCTTCTTGCCGTCAACGTAATTTGATTCCGCCTCGATCTTACCGTCGCTCCCATACAGCCTCACCTTGCCGGAGACAATCTCGCCCGATTCACCATTCAGCAAACGATCCTCGGAATCATAGTCATTCCAGTCTTGGAAGGTATCCAAGGTGCCGCGAAAAATGGGTTCCTCGGGATCGACTGCCCTGCCGGACAACTGCTGCAGCACCTTGGCAAGTGGATCGGCGGTAATGCTTAGGTCCAGATCCACCTCATTGTTTCCGCCCCAGCCTTTCATCGCCTTGGTTAGCTTGCCTTCCTTATCCCACTCGTAGGCGATTCCCATCCTGAACCCGTCCTCAAACTTGGCGTGATACTCGGGTTCACCCGAGGTAAAAGTGCGGATAATGCTTCCCGTATAGGGCTCACCCGTAGAGCGAACGTAAAGCCGCAGCATGTCCACGGGTTCCTTTACGAGTTGATCTTCTTCACGTGAAGCCGGCCCGTCGACGCCATCCACGCTAGGCAGGGCAATCAGAACCTTGATGGTTTTCTCCACCTCAACAACTTCGAAACGCTCTTCGAACGAAGCTTGGTAAAAGCCGCCGTTGCCTATCCAGTTCGTCGTTGGCGGGGAATCATCCGACCGAATTGGGGCGGATGGCTTTACGGAGGAGGCACTCTCGCCTCCGCCGGTTGCCTGTCCAGTCTTCCCATCACCATCGTCGGAAGATTTCGCAGGGCCTTTCCCTGAATCTTGCCCACAGCCAAGCTGGAACAAAAATCCGACAAAAAGTACTAGGAAGAGGAGTTTTGGAAAAACATACTTCATGCCGTGATTAGAAAACAAAGGATGCAGCATTTCAAGCAGGTAAACCCTTGGGCTTGCATTCATCGGCTTTTCAAGATTTTTGGAATTAGTGAAAATTACTCGTATTGCAGTCCACAGGTTAGATCTCCCGCTCGTTGAGGGAAAGTACTCATGGTCCGGAGGCAAAGCCGTCGAGGTCTTCGACAGCACCATCGTGCGCATCGAAACCGACGAAGGAATCACGGGAGCAGGGGAGGTTTGTCCTCTCGGACCTTTCTATTTGCCGGCCTATGCGGAAGGAGTGAGATCAGGAATTCGCGAACTGGGTCCGCACTTGATTGGGCAAGACCCCACCAAGCTCTTACCCATCAATCGCCTTATGGACGCCGCATTGAAAGGGCATCCCTACGTGAAATCCGCCTTGGACATGGCCTGCTGGGACATTCTCGGCAAGGCTTCGGGTCAACCAGTCTGCGAATTGCTGGGAGGACGCTATGGCGAGGATTTCGTACTTTACAGAGCGATATCGCAGCGATCTCCACAGGAAATGGCGGACAACGTCGCGGATTACCGATCCCAAGGATACAGGCGCTTCCAGCTAAAGGTCGGCGGGGATCCCGACGTCGACGTGGATCGGATCAATGCCGTCTCCGAAGTGCTTCAATCCGGCGACAAACTTGTGGCCGACGCAAACACGGGGTGGACTAAACACGAAGCCGCGCGCGTTGCCAACGCCGTCGCCGATATAGACGTCTACCTCGAGCAACCGTGCCTGACGTACGAGGAATGCCTATCGATCAGAAGGCGCACTGCCCTACCCTTCGTGATGGACGAAAACATGGACGGACTTTCCACGCTCCTACGGGCTTACGCCGACGACGCGATGGACGTCGTTAACGTAAAAATATCCAAGTTCGGCGGACTCACCAAGGCCAAGCAAGCCCGCGACCTATGCGTAGACCTTGGGATTGCCCTTACGGTCGAGGACAGCTGGGGTGGCGACGTGGTAACCGCCGCCATTGCTCATTTGGCGCACGGCGTTCCGCCTGAACTGCTCTTCTCTTCCACCGACTTCAACAGCTACGTCACCCTGGACTTTGCGGAAGGCGCCCCCAAACGCTCCGAGGGAAGGTTGGCAGCATCGACTTCTCCAGGGCTAGGCGTAAACTTGAAGGAAGATGTGATCGGTCCTCCGGTATTCGTCGTGGAATAGCGAATTATCCCGACGAAGAAGACTCTCTCAAGTCTTCCGCAAACGCATCGATCTCTTCCTCTGTGGTGTCCCAGGAACACATCAACCTGTAGCCATCCTTGCCGAGCAAGGCGTAAAACCTCCAGCCCTTGTCGTATAGAAACTCCCTGCAGTCATCCGACAACCTGAGAAACACGGAATTCGCTTCCCTAGGTGCAAGAATCTCGATTCCCTCCTGAGCCGAAAGCTTCTCGTGAAGCTTGGCGGCCATAAGGTTGGCATGCCTGGCATTTCGGAGCCAAAGGTCATCCGTCAAGAGCGCTGTCCATGGCGCAGACAGGAAGCGCATCTTCGAGGCAAGCTGCCCTGCCTGCTTGCAACGATACTCGAAATCCCTCGCATCCTCCTTGTTGAAAAAGATCAAGGCGTCCCCAACCGCAGCGCCATTCTTGGTTGAACCGAAACTCAATGCATCAACCTTAGCCTCCCTGATGACTTGAGCCGGCAGGACTTCCGAAGTCGCCACGGCATTGGCAAAGCGAGCTCCATCCATATGGAACTTGAGACCCAGCTCGCGACAGGTTTGCCCGATCTCACGCAAGTCATCCATGCCGTAAACCGTTCCTAGTTCCGTTGCTTGAGTCAGAGTCAGGGCAGCCACCTTTGGAAAGTGCAGGTCGTTCCTGCGGGTTGCAGCCTCCACGATTGCCTCGGGAAGCAGACGACCATTGTCGCCCGCAATCGGTATCACCTTCGAACCGCCTGTAAAGAACTCGGGCCCACCGCACTCATCCGTCTCGACATGAGAAAGGTCGTGGCAAAGAATTCCGTTATAGGGTTTGCAAAAAGTCGACAATGCCAAGGAATTCGCAGCCGTTCCATTGAATGCAAAGAAAACCTCGCAATCGACCTCGAACAATTCCCGCATCAGGTTACAAGCCCGCTCCGTCCAGACGTCGTCGCCGTATCCCGGGGCATGCCCATGGTTGCACTCCTTCAGGACCTCCAGGACTTCGGGGCAAATGCCCGCATTGTTGTCGCTGGCTAGGTTGCGGGGCCTAGTTGGGGAGGTGTCGAAGATATCGCGGTCGGCGGAACTCACGCGATTTACTCGAGCAGGTTTCCCTCACGTTCTTCCTTCAGGAATCGCATCTCTTCCTCAAGCTCCTCAAGCGTAACTGCAACTTCATCAGCTTCCTCTTCATCGCCGTTCGTCTTGGCCTCTGAGAGGAGTATGCGAAGTTCGGCAATTTCATTTTGCAGGTGAAACTGCTCTTGGGCGGACTCAAAGTCCTCAAGCATCCGCTCCAACTCCTCTTCATCGAGTCCACCGGCAGCTTTCCGGATCCTGCCCCATTGCTGAACCAGCAAACGTTGCCTAGCGACCATATCCTCCGCTGCCTCAACCCTCTGTCCGGCAACTTGAGCCATGCGTCGAAAATGCTCTAGGTCTCGGGCGACATCCAGCCGATTCATATTCAGGCGCCTAGCTTCCCGAGCGAGATCGAATCCACGTGACCTGAAGTGCAATTTCTCATCCAGATCGTCCGCCTCCTCGTGGCTTCCGTTCCCGCGCAACTCGGCTATCCGCTGCCTCGCCCTCGACAATTCCTCAAAGGATTCAATCTCCCGGCTAATTTGCTTGGCTACGCCCTCCAGTTGCTTGCTCAAGTTCTCGTCTCCATCCGCTCGGGCATCTCCAAGCTCTACCCGCACCTCATTCAGTTCCATTTCAAGACGACCTTGCTCGCGTTTCGTCTCCACTCGCTGCATTTCCAAGTGAAAGGATTGGTGTCGCTCGAGGAACAGCTGATGTCCGCCCGCAAGGATCTTCTCGTGCTGCGCCAACAAGGCCTCGTAAGCCTCTAGGCCTGCCTTTGCAAACTTCAGCTCGTCCTCAAACCTTTGAAAGTGTGCCTCCTCTCGCTCCTCGTCGGAGGATTCCTCAAGGATTTGCTGCATCTCAAAGGTTTGCTCGGAGAACTCCTCGATCATTTCACGCAGGTGTTCACCCAGTTCGACGAACTCTTCCCTCGCAAAATCAAATTCTTCCTCCGACTCTTCCTGCCCATGAAGGCAGTGCGCAAAGGTCATGAGGACCGAAACCGAAAACAAGCAAGCAAGGTTTTTCATAAGATCACTCTTGTAGTGGTTATTCTTCAAAATCCAAGCCGTTTCAACCTTAACGCTTCGTCAAAAAACAGTCAGCCGGACCTCATGACATCGGACCTTCGGCAAGGTCAACCGCACTAATCCGCGCCTTCTCCTTCTCCATCAAGGTAAGGCAGGCTCGGCGAATCTCGGCCAAAGCGGATTCTTCCGGAGGCTCGAGCAAAGGCAGCAACGGACCTGTGGAGGCAATTCCGGAAAGCTCGACCGCCGAATGCAGGACCGACACCGGATGAATCCCATTGCGCAAATCCTCAAGCGGGCGGAATTCGGTACGAATTTCTTCCGCCAAGGCAATGTCTCTACTCTTTAAGGCTTTCAACATGGAGGTGGAGAGAGCGGGAGCCACGCAAACGCATCCGCTGGTGAACCCGCAAAGCCCGAAATCCTGTAGGTGAACCGTGGCGGGCTGCTCGCCCATCCCGCTGACAACTCCGTCGGGGCCAATGCGGTCCACCAATTCCTTCAACAAATCGTCTTCCAAAGGTTCTTCGCGAACCACAGCGTACTTCACCCAAGCCACCACGCCATCTTCCACCAAAGCCTGCAAGTCCGACAAGTCGAGATACCCTTCGAACTTCAGGTAAACGACCACCGGCTTGCCCAAGGCCTCGGCAAAGCGACGAATGCCCGAGGCAACTCCGCTAGGCTTGGCCATGTCGAGAGTAGGCAGGACCATGGCGGTTGGGAAATCAAAGCCCCTAAGGATCTTCGCCTGCTCCATCATCATCCCGAAACCCGGGCCTACGGCGGGAACAAAGTCCTCCCCGGTCCTTGAAAAACCCATCAGCATCTCGCATAAATCGGAATACTCGCTTGGCGAAACGTGATAAAGGATGGCGTTTCCACCATAGAGGAACACCTCGATTCCTCCGGACCTAAGCTTGGTCACGATCTTCTCGTTATCCGAAGCGGAAATTTTACCCGAGGCATCCCTCGCCAGCGGAGGAACCGCAATCACGGACCTCCCAAGCCTTTCAACGTTCCAAGCAATAGCCATGGAGAGGAACAAAGCCTTCGAGGGAAGAAAGGCAACCTCAGGATTAAGTTTGCTTGCGCCCAAAGCCTGAAACACGAAGACTCTTGGAATGAAATTAAAACCACTCCTTGCCGCCCAAATTCTTCCCCTTTGCCTCTTTGCAGCGGAACCCAAGTTTCGCCAGCAGGACATCGACGTCGAAGTCGGCGTCGGCTACGGCTTGCAGCTCGCCGACATGAACGGCGACAACAAGACCGACGTCGTCCTAACGGACAAGGACAAGGTCGTCTGGTACAAAAACCCAACTTGGGAGAAGCATCAGGTAAGCGGCCATCTTACCCAGCGGGATCACGTTTGCGTCACCGCTCGCGACATCGATGGCGACGGAAAGGCGGAGGTTGCCGTCGGAGGCCAATGGAATCCCGGAGACACCGTGAGCAGCGGCGCCGTCTTCTACCTCTCTCCCACCAAAAACCGCGCGGGCAACTGGAAGCCCGTAAAGCTTTACCACGAACCCACCACCCACCGCATGCACTGGGTCAAGAACCCCGAGGGGAAATACGACCTCATCGTCAAGCCTCTCCACGGCCGCGGCAACAAAGGTGGACGCGGCGCACCGCTCAAGGTTCTCGCCTACAAGATGCCCAAGAACCCCGAAAAGGACGAGTGGAAGACGAGCCTAGTCTGCGATTTTCTTCATGACAGCCACAACTTCCACGTCGTCAACTGGGACAAGGATCCCGAGGAGGAGCTTCTCATCACCGGGGTCGAGGGCACGTGGTTCCTCGACCGCCAGAAGGACGACACTTGGAAACGCATGCAAATCTCAAAGCCTTTCGGTGGCGAGGTCCGCGACGGCAAGCTTCCCGACGGGCGCCGCTTCGTAACCACCATCGAACCTCGCCACGGCTCCGTGGTGGCATGCTACGTTGCCGAAGGGAAGGACTGGAAACGCCACGTACTCGACACCACCTTCAAGGATGGCCATGCTCTCGCTGCCGCCGACTTCCTCGGCCTAGGCGGGCAACAGATCGTTGCGGGATGGCGCGGCATGCGCCCCAAAGCCGTACCCGGGGTAAAGCTCTTCGTCCCGCAGGACAAGAATTACTCCAAGTGGAAGACCTATCAGTTGAGCGGAGCCGAGATTGCCGTCGAGGACATCAAGGCGGGCGACCTGAATGGCGACGGCAAGCCCGAGATCGTGGTCGCCGGCCGGCAGACCCACAACCTGAAGATCTTCTGGAACGAATCCTGAGCTGCCCCCAAATTCGCCAAGCCCAAGATTAGCTTGGCAAATGACCTCGGAAAGAGGAGGTAAAGTAGCCCTTGCATATGTTGGCGAATCCCCTTTCCATGTCTGAATGAACCGCAAAATCCTGTGCATCGACGACGAGGAATCCATCCTCAAGGGCCTCAAGCTCCACCTTTCCCGTGAATTTGATCTGGTCACGGCCTCGGACGGCGCCCAAGGACTCGAGACCTTTCAACAGGAAGGTCCCTTTGCCGTCGTGGTTTCCGATATGCGGATGCCCGGCATGGACGGCGCCACCACCTTGTCCAAGATCAAGGAAATCGACCCCAACGCAGTCGGGATTCTCCTCACGGGCCATGCCGACTTCGAGTTCGGCGGCTCACAAGCCTTGAGCACGGGAAAACTGTTCCGAATACTGAACAAGCCCTGCCCGCCCGAGAAGCTGAAGCATGCCATCGAGGAGGGGATCAAGGAATTCGCGGCAAAGTCGTCCGGCGGCGAATAGATCGTTCCCGAGTTATCAGTCTAAACCCGCCTCGAGCCTTGCCGACAAGGCATCACGATCCGGCGGACTGCAGCCCTCGCTCTCGCAATTGATCGCAGCTGCAGTGGATGCTTCCCCCAGCAATGCCCCGATCACCGTATCGCCCATCAGCTTCAGACCTTCGGGGTTCAATAGACTCCTCTTCGACAAGCCAGCCAGCAGCGCCCCCATGAAGACGTCGCCCGCGCCTACCGTGTCCACCACTTCGCGCGTCTCCGCCGCCATTGCCTCCACCTTCGTCCCGTCGGGCCTCAAGGCAAAGCTGCCCTCCGCCCCAAGCGTCACCACTGAGAGGCTCGCCGAGGAACCCTCCAACAGTTCCGCAGCCGCCTCGGGAACGGGCTTTCCGGGCGCTATCCATTCCAAGTCCTCGTCGCTGAGCTTCAGCAAGTCCACTTGGCTCAACAACCTATCCAGCCTGGCTAAATAGGAATCTCTGTCAGGAATAAAGGCCGCCCGCACGTTCGGGTCCAGGGAGGTGAACAGCCCCCTGCCCTTCATGGATGAGAAAAAATCCTTCCACTCCTCCGCATCCTCCCCATCGGTAATCGAGAGCGAGCCCAGCTGGAACGCCCGAGCCTCGCTCGGCATCCACTCCTCCAACTTCTGCGCCGTTACCTGCCTTTCCGCCGTGCCATCCCGATAAAAGCCATAGCTGGGCGCCCCACCCTCGCCGATCGAGACCACTGCAAGCGAACTCGGCTCCTCTCTCCTGTCCCCAAGCAGGCTTACTCCCGCGTCCTCCAGCTCTTTTGCAAGAAAGCCACCCAAGGAATCCGACGAAATGGGCGTCAGGTACGCCACGGATTCCCCCAGTCTGCCCAAGGCCTTGGCGCAATTATAGGGAGAACCTCCCGCGTTCGCCCGATACTCTGGTCTTCCCCCGGACTTCTCGACCTGTATGAAGTCGATCAGATTCTCTCCTCCCACCACGATCATGGCATGGACGAGACCTGTGGAGACGATCTCTCTTGGAATACAAGGTGATGAGCGAACATAACGCGACAAGCTTGCCTGCAATACGCTTCCCGGACAAGCATTCCTTTCG
>CAZNWO010000124.1:0-9690 GCA_964576585.1 uncultured Puniceicoccaceae bacterium
CCGGCGTGCCCACGCCCCACTTGCCCACGCAGGCGGTGGCGTAGCCCGCCTTCTTGAGGACCGAAGCCAAGGTGGGCTGGCCCGGCTGGATGATGACCGGTTGGGTTGAATTGCCCCGCACCACCGTACGGCCCATGTGCCTGCCCGTCAGCAACACGCTGCGGGACGGGGCGCATACCGTGCAACCAGCGTAGAACTGAGTAAATTTCATCCCCTCTGCAGCCATCTTGTCGAGGCGCGGCGTCTTCAGCGTCTTTTGGCCGAAGCATCCGAGGTCACCGTAGCCGAGGTCGTCCGCGAGGATCAGTATAACGTTCGGCGGGCGCTCCTTCGTCCAGGCTTCATGGACAGGTGTGAAAAAAAGCAACGCACAAAAGAGAGGGCAGAAATACAGAAATAGAAATTTCAAGCGGGAGAAATTCATAGCTAGGTTATTTAAAGTCGGGAGAGGAATGCCATCAGGCACGGTCTTTGTAATACAAGCTCGATGAAAAGAAGTGATGAGCTTGCAAAAAGGATGCGAGTTTTCATCCTTGGGGGCAATGAGCAATCGCTGCAAGGTAGTCGTTACTGATTTCGTGGAGGAACCGGGAACCTTAGAGAAGGAGATACTGGGAGACTTCGCAGACGTAAGCATCCTCCATGCAAAAGGTGAAGAAAACCTGATCGGCAAGGTGGAGGATGCCGATGCCATCATGATCTACCACTACGTCACGATCATGCGCTCGACAATCGATCGCTTGGAGAAGTGCAAGCTGATCGTTCGCTGTGGAGTGGGTTACGACAACATCGACTATGAGTACGCGCGTGAAAGAGGCATAGACGTAGCAAACGTCCCAGACTATGGAAGCGAAGAAGTGGCGGACTCGGCCATCGGGATGGCCTTGGCCCTCTCTCGAGGCTTTCACTTCCTGAACAATCGCCTGCGAGACGATCGAGAGGCTCCTTGGTCCTACGAACTAGCCAAACCCCTCAATCGTTTGCGCGGTGAAACTTTCGGCATTATAGGAGTGGGTCGGATCGGCACTGCAACTGCCCTTCGGGCCAAGGCATTGGGCATGAGAGTGGCGTACTACGATCCCTACGCTCCCGATGGTCGAGACAAGGCGCTGGGCATCCACCGTGTGGAAGATCCGGATGAACTTCTAGGCCAGTCACGCATCTTGAGCCTGCATTGCCCAGCCACTGAGGAAACGAACAACATGATCGACGACCGCGCTCTCTCCCTCATGCCCGAAGGTTCATTTCTGGTAAACACAGCCCGTGGAACCGTAACCAATGGGGAAGCGATCGCCAAAGCGCTCAAAAGCGGCAAGCTGGCAGGTGCCGCCATCGACGTGCTCCCTCAAGAACCACCAACAGAGGATATGCCGCTCCTCCAGGCATGGCGCGATCCAAGTCACCCCGCCCACCATCGCTTGATTCTCAACCCGCACGCCGCCTTCTACTCTGAGGAAGGCATCGACGACATGCGTATAAAGGGAAGCCAAAACTGTCTGCGAGCACTCAAGAAATTACCGCCGCGAAACGTCGTCAACTAAAAGGGAAATCTCACATGAGCCTATTGACTCGACATGGTGCGGAAGCCGATCTTCCAGCAATCCGCGACATCCTTAACCACTACATCCTTAAAACGGCGGTGACCTTCGAGATGGAGGAGGTGTCGCTTGAAAACCGCAAAGAATGGTTCAAGCAATTTGATACCTCAGGCCGATACCAAATGATCGTAGCCGAAGTCGACGGCGAGGTGGCCGGGTATGCCGCCAGTGTCCGCTTTCACGAGAGGCCTGCCTACGAACCCTCCGTCATGACTAGCGTTTACCTCTCGCCGACATTCGTGGGCAAGGGAATTGGAGAAAACCTTTACAAGAATCTAATTACTGGATTGGAGAAAAGCGGAAAGGTACACAGGGCCTATGGCTTGGTCGTATTGCCGAACCCAGCGTCCATCAAATTACACGAGAAATTGAACTTCAAGGGAACGGGCCTGCTTCACGAAGCCGGCTACAAACTGGGCAAATACCACGACGTAAGAATTTACGAACATCGTTTCGAATAAAGGCTCAACTCGGCAACAAATCGGCGACCAAGCTTTGCTCCTCGGAAAGTTCGGCAACGGAAGCATCGATTTTCTCTCGGGCGAAATCGTTGATCGGCACCTCCGGGACAATGGACCAGCTTGTCCCATCCGAACGTATCGGAAAGGACGTGATCAGGCCTTCTCCAGTAGCGTAGGAACCGTCGGAGGCTACGCACACGCTGTTCCAATCACCTTCAGGAGTAGGATTCACAAGCGAACGCACGGTGTCGATCGCGGCGTTGGCGGCCGAAGCGGCAGAAGAAGAACCGCGTGCCTGAATGATGGCGGCCCCGCGTTGCTGGACGGTTGGGATAAACGTCTCGCGACACCAAGTCTCGTCGTCTATAACTTCAGAAGCAAGCTTGCCCCCGATCCGGGCATTGTAATAGTCGGGGTACTGGGTGGCTGAATGGTTCCCCCAAATGGTAACGTTGCCGACCTCGGACACATGCACCCCTGCCTTCGCGGCAAGTTGAGCGGCGGCTCTGTTCTCGTCTAGTCTGGTCATGGCAAACCAACGGTCTCGGGGAACGTCGGGGGCGTTGTTCATAGCGATCAGGCAATTGGTGTTGCAGGGATTTCCGACGACAAGAACGCGAACGTCAGAGGCAGCGGAACGCTGGATGGCTTGACCCTGCCCCGTGAAAATCTTGCCGTTGATGCCCAGCAAGTCTCCTCGCTCCATACCCGCCTTCCGAGGCACGCTGCCTACGAGGAGAGCCCAGTTAGAGTCGCTAAAACCCTCGTCCAAATCGGATGTGGCCCGGATATCCTTCAATAGCGGAAAGGCGCAATCGTCCAGTTCCATGACTACTCCCTCCAGAGCCTTCATCGCAGGCTCGATTTCAAGAAGGTTTAAGGCAACGGATTGCTCAGGACCAAACAATTCGCCGGAGGCAATTCTGAATAGAAGGGAATAGCCGATTTGGCCGGCTGCTCCGGTGACTGTTACTCGAATAGGTGCTTTGTCGTTCATGTGGTTAACTGGCTAGGGATTTTGTAGTTTCAAAAGGTTCTTGTCAGGAAAAACGAGCCTTGGCGACGATCTCAGCAGTCTCCAGGAGGAGAGATTCCGTTGTCGCCCAGTCCAAGCAACCATCAGTAATCGAAACCCCGTACTCCAGCTGATTGGCAGGTTGGGGAAAGGATTGGTTGCCTGACTTCAAATGACTCTCGAGCATTATTGCATGAATGGATTCCGAACCTTCCTCGATTTGCGAAAGGACGTCACTCATCACCTCAGGTTGTCGACTGGGGTCCTTGTGGCTGTTGGCGTGACTGCAGTCAATCATGATGGAGGCTGGAACATTTGCGGCCATCAGCGAGGCATTCGCCTCGGCAACGTGCTGTCTCTCGAAATTGGGCCCTTGGGCTCCACCACGCAGAATCAGTTGGCAATCGGGGTTGCCGCCCGTGGTAACGGCGGAAGCTCTGCCGTCCTCGGTAATTCCAAGGAAAGTCTGGCTCTTGGTTGCGGCAATGATTCCGTTTACCGCAGCTTTGAGGTCTCCCGAAGTGGAATTTTTAAACCCAACCGGCATGGACAAACCGGATGCCATTTGCCGATGAGTTTGGGACTCGGAAGTCCGAGCTCCGATAGCTGCCCAAGAAAGCGAGTCGGCGAGATACTGAGGAGTAATGGGGTCAAGCAGTTCGGTCGCCGTTGCAATTCCCAAGTCCAGGACCTCTCCAAGAAAGCGACGAGCAATACGAAGCCCTTCTGGAATATCGCAAGAGCCATTCAGACGAGGATCCATGATCAACCCCTTCCATCCCACGGTAGTGCGGGGCTTTTCGAAATAGACCCGCATAACAAGCAGAAGATGGTCAGAGACCTTGGAGGAAAACCTTGCAAAAGCCTCGGCATATTCTCGACAAGCATCCAAGTCGTGAATGGAGCACGGTCCCACTACGCATAGTAGGCGTTTATCCTTTCCATGAATGATCCGATGAAGCTGATCGCGAGAATCTGCAACGAATGCCTTTTGTTCAGGGCTCCTAGGAATTTCAGTGCAAAGCTCGACCGGCGAGGGAAGCGCATCGGACGAGCTAATCCTTAAATCTGTAACTTGTTCCACGATGGCGAAACATAGAACGAACGCTTGCATGAACAAGACAAACTTTTTCAAATGTGAAAAAAATGACATCTTTTGCCTACAGACATCTACCTGCTGCAGTAATCTCGGCTCATGGCGAGGATGCACAAGATTACCTCCAGAGCCAATGGAGTGTAAACCTTGCTCTGCCAGGCGAAAACAGGGCATGCTACGGATTAAGGCTGAACCGCAAGGGACGCGTCCTTGCCGATGCCTTTCTCTTGAGACATGACTCCGAAAACTTTGTCATCGCAAGCTATGACTCTAATGCCGATTACTTATTGAAACTGCTCGAGGAAAACGTCGTGGCGGACGACGTTGACTTCTCGGACCAGACCAAGGGCATGCAAATCGTAACCATTTGGGGAGACCAGAGCAGGGAGGTAATGGAAGCTCTCGAGATAAACACCCCCCAACGAGGCTTCTTCCGAAATTCTGAACTTGGAATGGTATTCATGGGGCGAAAGACATGCCCCGAAAACATTGATTTTCTGACAAACGAGACCCAAATCCAAGATCTTGACTCGCGTTTAAGTTCAATCGAAGGACAAGGATTATTGAGATTCTGCCGAAAAGTTCAGTTGGAGCAGTCTAGAATGAAGTCGGGCATCCCTGCAATTCCAGCAGAAATTGGAGAAGCCGACTTGCCGCAGGAAGCAGGTCTGGAAAAAGTTGCCGTGGACTTCGACAAAGGATGCTACCTAGGACAAGAGGTCATGGCTAGGATTCATGCCATGGGGAAGGTACAGCGGAAACTGAGCAGAGTCCAAATCGATGCAATGAAACCATTGGAACTTCCCAAGGATTTATTTATTGGGTCAAAGAAGATAGGATCGCTGAGAAGTTGCGTTGCTCCCGATGAATCGTCTTCCGATGTATTCGGCATGGCAATGATTCGGCGAGAATATCTTCATGAAGCAGATGAAAACGGAATATCATTGGAGCCGTCCTCAAGCCCAGAAGTAAGGATAATTTCGCAAGCAGAAGAAAAAATTCTCTGAAAGAAACCTTTTTCTGAGTAAAAAATGAAAGAATCTCCGTCCGTCTCGCAGAAACTTGATAATCCAAGAGAAAAAGGGTAACCTCTGAAGCTAAAAAGGATTCCAAAGCACAAGCGAATCAAGGACTTCCGAGAATTGTATAATTGGAGGAGCAGCAGGAGAAAAGAGCTAGTAAACATGCGGGATTGAAGCCTTTGGAACCCGGGAATCCCAGAAAAAATCAGCTTGTGAGCAAAAAGATGTTGACGAATCCTTGAAAAACAAGAGGAAAGAAGCCTACTTAATCACTAGCCATATCAACACCCGTCCAACAAAAAGGAACATAAATGAATAAAGGAGAACTGATTGACGCAGTACAAAAAAATCTTGGCAAAGATGCGTCGCGCGCAAGTGCTGAAGCTGCAGTAAATGCAGTCATCGACACCATAACCAAAACCGTGAAGAAGGAGAATGTACAAGTCATTGGCTTCGGCACCTTCTCAGTGGTAAAGCGCGCCGCCCGCGCCGGTATCAATCCCCAGACCGGAGAAAAAATCAAGATCAAGGCGTCAAAGTCCGTAAAGTTCAAGCCAGGAGCAAAGCTTAAGGCTGCCCTTTAATTCCCCAACGGATTGAATTATTTTAAAACCCGCGGTAAAACCGCGGGTTTTTTGTTGTCATGGATGAGGACGACGCAATGGAGAAAGCCACTTCCATTGCCGAACTAAAGAAATTCTTCAAGGATTTTACCGCAGCGGAGGCTCCGGGAAGAATTGAGTTCCTCGGCAATCACTTGGATTACAACGGGGGACGTGTTGTAGGAACTGCGATTGATGCCATCGTATGCGCCTTAGCTAAACCTCTGGACAATAACAAGGTTCGACTTTTCAGCGAGACTTTTGAAGACGCGGTAATCGAGTCAACCCTTGAAAGGCTTGATCGGAAAGAAGGTCGAGAATTCTGGGCAAACTATCCAATCGGGATACTTAAGGTCCTGCAAATGGAGGGCTTGGCCCCACCTAGTGGATTCGAACTGATTCTGACCACCGACCTACCGCAATCCGCAGGTCTTAGCTCGAGCGCAGCGGTCGAACTGGCCACTGCATTGGCCCTCCTACAACTCGGGAACCATAACCTGAAGAAGGATGAACTCGCCAGACTTTGTCGAAAAGCCGAGAATGAATTCGTCGGATTGCCCTGCGGCATTCTCGATCAAGGTGTTAGCGCACATGGCGAAAAAGATCACCTAGTGATAATCGACTGCTCCAAGGAGCATTTCGAAACCGTTCCCATGCCCAAGCAAACCGAGTTTTGGATTTTCGATAGCGGGATCAAGCATGACCTAGTAGACTCGTTATACAAAACCCGCCATAGGGAATGCCTCGATGCACTGGATTGCCTTCGTAAGAACCATCCCGAGTTGCCATTCCTTGCTGCAGCAACAATCCCAATGCTCGACTCCAAGCAACTGCCAGGCAAACTGAAAAGGCGCACCCGTCACGTAATCGAGGAAACCGCCCGTGTCGACAAGGCCGTAAAACTGCTTCGATCAGGAGGAGCACCTCATGAAATCGGAACACTTCTTTTCGAATCCCATGAAAGTTCGAAGGCATTGTTTGAGAACAGCATGCCTGAACTAGACTTCTTGGTGGAATCTCTGGGAACATGTCATGGTGTTCTCGGGGCACGCTTGACGGGAGGCGGATTCGGCGGGGCGGTCATGGGGTGGACAACCAAACAGTTTTCGAAAAGCTCAGCGGAAAAAGTCGCCGACTCATATAAAGAAAAATTCGGATACTCACCCAAAGTCCACAACTTCAAGGCATCAGATGGCGCCAGAGCAATTGATCCGCTGAAAAAGCCGATGGACTAAACAGACAGCATCTAGAAAAGCTCCATTTGGCGAGCTCCATCGGAATCAACCGATTCATCGGATGCCACCGGCTTTTCACCATTCGACACGGAATCAACGCATAACAAGTCTTGAGAACCTCCTTCGGCAAACTTTTCCCGACGAGAGACTCCGTCGTCTCCAGCTTCCAGCGTTTCCAGAATCACCTTTGCGCGACTAACTATTGAATCCGGCAAGCCGGCAAGGCGAGCAACCTGAATCCCGAAGGATCTTTCGGATGCCCCGGGCGTCACCTGTCGCACAAAGATTATCTCGTCGTTCCATTCCTTGACCGAGACCGAATAGTTCCGGAGACGCGACAAGGTTTCTTCCAAACGCGTCAACTCATGGTAATGGGTTGCGAAAAGGGTGATGGGGCCACGGGAACCCTTGCCGTGGAGATGTTCGACCACGGCCCATGCAATGCTCAGCCCATCATAAGTACTTGTGCCACGACCAATCTCGTCGAGGATTATCAGGCTCCTATCCGTACAATTGTTAAGGATGTTCGCGGTCTCGTTCATCTCGACCATGAAGGTGGAGTTACCGCGTGCAAGCTCGTCACCCGCCCCTACTCTGGAGAAAACCCGATCAAACAAACCAAGTCTGCAAGAGCTTGCGGGAACAAATGATCCGACGTGCGCCATCACGGCGATCAGGGCGACCTGTCGGATAAAAGTTGATTTCCCCGCCATGTTCGGACCGGTAATCAAGCAAATTTGCTCACCATCTGCAGAAAGGCTGCAATCATTTGGCACGAAGGCATGCGTCCCCGCCAATCCGAGGCTCTCTTTCTTCAAGGAAATCTCAACAACCGGATGCCGACCTTGCTCAATCTCAATGGATCGAGAGTCCTCGACAAACTCGGGGCGGCAATACCTGCGCTCCCGAGCAAGGCTTCCCCAAGATGCAAACAAGTCAATCTCGGCAAGAATCTCCGCAGTCTCGGTCAAAGCATCCGCCTCTTGCAAAGCTTGCTCGACGACTTCGCCGAACAGCTGCTCCTCTCGAGCCACGGATTTCTCCTCGGCGTTCAGGATTTCCTTCTCCTTTTGACGCAGTTCATCCGTGTAGAACCGCTCGGCATTGGTCATGGTCTGCTTACGCACGTAAGCCTCAGGCACCAGATGCAGGTTGGCCTTGGTAACCTCGATGAAATAACCGAATGCACCGTTGTACTTGACCTTCAGGTTTGAGATTCCCGTCTTTTCCCTTTCGGTACGCTCCAGTTCGAGAATCCAACGCTTCCCTCCCGAACCCAGTTCACGAAGACGATCCAGTTCCTCGTCGAAACCCTCCCGGATAACCCGACCTCCGGCGGACTTCACGTCCACCTTGATGTCCGCAGGCAAGTCTTCCTCAATGGCGCGTTCGAGAAGCTCGCTCAAGCTATCGAAGTTGCCAAGAGCCTTGCCGAGAGCAGCGACGCTTGGAGACAGGTCGTGCCCCTGCCCCAAGAGCAAGATCAAATCAGGCAGACCTCTCAAGGTCGCCCTCAACCCTCCCAACTCACGCGGGCGAGCCATACGGTTCCTAAGTCGACCAAGGATTCGCTCAAGGTCGTTCCCATTCCTTAGGATTTCCCGCACTTGGTCGACCAATTGCGAAGCCTCCAGGAACTCACCCACGCAATCCTGCCGACGTCGAATTTCCGAGACATCCAATTCAGGCTGAGAAAGACAACGCTCCAAAAGGCGCGAACCGGCAGCCGTAACGGTCTCATCCATAGCATCAAGCAGGGAACCCTTGCGAGTATTGGCCGAGGTACGAAAGATCTCCAGGTTTCGCTGAGTTGCGGGATCCACAAGCAAAGTATTTCCGCTACGATATTCCTCGATCTTGCGCAGGTTTCCGGGCTTGCCTCGCAGAACGTCGTTGGCATAGACAAGCAAGGCTCCTGCAGGGCCAAGCCCAGGATGATCCTGTCCGATGCCGAAACCCTCAAGATTCATTACGCCCAAGTTCTCCATTACCTCCCGTGCACCGGACTTGGAGTCAAAGTCGAAGTCGGGACGCTCCGTCCGGGTTGCCGAAGAAAGCAAGGCTTCAAGTTCGGATACGAACGAAGTTTGCAACTTATGGGCCGAAATCCTTTCCCTCAAGCTCTCGGGGATCAAGTATTCCCGAGGCGAGATCGACGCAATGACTGCCGGCAAGTCGGAAGAGTCCTCCATGGAGGCGAGGACGAACTTGCCCGTGGAAAGGTCCAGCCAAGCGGCTCGAGCACCTCTTTTGTCGACGTCAAGCGCGAGAATGAAATGGTTTTGACCAGCCTCCAATTGACGTTCCTCTAGAACGGTTCCCGGAGTGAGGATTCTCGTGATGCCGCGCTTGACGAGTTTGCCGGGACGGGGTGCCTCCAGTTGCTCGCAGATGGCAACCTTCAAGCCTTGGGCGAGCAGCTTGGATAGATAACCTTCCGCAGCATGAAAAGGAATGCCCGCCATGGGCATTTCGTGCCGCTTGGTCAAGGTAATCCCCAAGATGGCGGCTCCTCTTTCGGCATCCTCCTCGAAAAGCTCGTAAAAGTCCCCTAGGCGAAAAAGCAGGATGGTGTCTTCCGTTAGGCTCTCCCGTGCCTCACGGTACTGCTTCATCATAGGCGTGTCTTCTTTCTTCCTACTCATCAAACTTGGAAAAAAG
>CAZNWO010000125.1:0-9563 GCA_964576585.1 uncultured Puniceicoccaceae bacterium
TGGTCGGGACGACTGGACTTGAACCAGCGACCTCTGCGTCCCGAACGCAGCGCTCTACCAGGCTGAGCTACGTCCCGAATCGGGAATGTTTAGTTGTAATTGGATATCGAAGCCTTGCGGAGCGGGCAAGTTATTTTGAACCTTGGTGACCTTGGGCAACGATGCAGACTGCTTCCTTGGTGCTGCGAGCGAAGACTCTGCCGTCGCTGATCACGGGCGTGGACCAACATTTCCCCTCGATAACCTTCCGCCGGGCATGTTCCTTGTAGCCGTTGGGCGAGGCCTCAACGACCGCTAGTTCTCCTTTGTCTGAAAGAGCAATCAACTTGTCGCCGACCAGGGTCACGTTTCCGGGACCATATCCGGCCTGCGACCATTTCACCTTCCCCGTCTTCAGCTCCACGCACTGGAGGGGTCCGTTGCCATATTTCTTGAATCCGAACATTCCATAGAGGTGACCCTCGTGGTGAATCGGGGTGCTCCAGTGGTTCATCAGGTCGTTGGACTTTCTCCAGACTTCCTGGGATGAAAACTGGTCGCCCTTCTTGCTGATCTTGTAGAGCCCCGCGCCGACGCCATATCCTGCGGAACAGTATACGAAGTCTTTCGCTACGATTGGCGCAGCCGCCGTGGAAACTGCGAATCGGAACTTCTGTCTCCAGAGCTCCTTACCCGTGGACGAGTCCACCGAGATCAATCCGGATACGCAAAAGAAGATGATTTGCCGGACGCCGTGAATGGTTGCCGCGACGGGGGTGGCGTGGGTCATTGTTTCGCTGCCGCTCTTCCAGATGAGCTTTCCGTTCGTCTTGTCGAATGCGAGGAAGGATTGTCCCGAGCCACCACCTCCGACAACCACCATATTTCCCTCGATGAGGGGAGCGGAGGCATTCTTCCATTTGATGTTTTTACCACCGAATTCCTTGAGAATGGCTTTTTTCCAGTTTGCCTTGCCCGTCTTTCCATCCAAGCAATAAAGGTTGAAGTCTGCGTCGAGGGCATAGACTTTTCCATTGGAGTAGGATGGGGTCGACCTTGGCCCATCGCCACCCTTGTTGTCGGAAGCTCCGGCATTTCCTCCGCCGTGACCGTAGTCAAGGCGATCCAGCCATGCAGACCATTGCTCCTTGCCCGTCTTTACGTCGAGCGCGATGCAGACCTCCCTTTGCAGTCCATCCTCATCCTCCCGGCCGACGAGCGTAAAGGCGCTGTTGCCTCCGACTGCAAAGGAACTGAATCCCAAGGTAGTCGAGGCTTTCCATGCTTCACTCTTTTTTGACTTGAGCCAAGCCGTCGAGGTTAGGACCTCCGGGGATTTCTTATCCGAGTTCTTGCCGTGGTACTGGTTCCATTCGGCGGCGTGAAGCTGGGTCAGCCCACAGGAGAAGGCTGCAAGGGACAACAGGGTTGAAAAAGACTTTCTTTTCATGAAGATATAGAGGTTTTAGAAAAACATTCATTTTTTAAATTCAGCGTTTTCTTTCAATCTTATTTGTCCGAGATTCCTAAATTGAGTTCCTTGACGAACACTTCAACAGGTTGGCCGCATTCTGTGCAGGTTGTGGATTCCCATACGGGTGGCGAGCCGACCCGGGTCGTGGTTGCCGGCGGCCCCGACCTCGGGCTTGGTCCAATCTCGGAACGGCGAAGGTTGCTGCGGGAGCAGTTCGACGACTTCAGGTCCGCTGTTATTCTCGAGCCGCGAGGCTCGGACGTTTTGGTCGGCGGGATCCTGGTGGAACCTCACGAGCCCGACTGCGTGGCGGGGGTGGTTTTCTTCAACAACGTCGACGTTCTCAATATGTGCGGGCACGGCACGATCGGGCTCGTCGAGACCTTGGCGCACCTTGGGAAAATCGATATGGGACGTAACTTCATCGATACTCCAGTCGGTATCGTCGGCATCGAGTATCATGGAGCCGGGCGAGTGAGCTTTGAGAACGTGGCTTGTTGGCGTCACGCCTCGGGAGTGACCATCGAGGTCGAAGGTCACGGTCCCTTGACGGGGGACGTCGCTTGGGGGGGCAATTGGTTTTTTCTTTCTGAGGATCATGGCCTTGAGGTTTCTTCTCGAAACTTGAAGGAACTTTCGAGCTTCGCCTTGAGAGTAAGGAGCGCTCTCGACTCACAGGGTGTAGTTGGCGCCGACGATGGGCTGATCGACCACATCGAGCTCTTTGGTCCGACCGACAATTCCTCTGCGGATTCCCGCAACTTCGTGCTTTGCCCCGGTGGGGCCTATGATCGTTCTCCTTGCGGTACGGGCACAAGCGCCAAGCTCGCTTGCCTGGTTGCCGACGGCAAGTTGAGAGCAGGTGAAGTGTGGAGACAGGAAAGCATTACCGGCAGCATTTTCGAGGGAGTTGCAAGATTGGAGGGAGAAACCTTGATTCCCACAATCCGGGGAACGGCCCACGTCACGGGAGAGACCACCTTGTTCTTTGATTCGGACGATCCCTTTCGGTTCGGCATATGTCCCTGAACAAACGGGATTTGCCCGTCGTCGTGGTGGGCGGTGGGGTCATTGGCGCAGCCTGCGCCCATTTCCTCGCCGATTCCGGCAGGCGAGTCATCTTGCTTGAAAAGGATCGTTTTGGAGAGGCTTGTTCCGCTCACAATTGCGGCTACGTTTGTCCAAGTCACGTCCTGCCCCTCACCGAGCCGGGAGCCGTGCGTGCTGCGCTTCTAGGAATGCTGCGGGCAAACTCTCCTTTTTCCGTTAAGTTGCGCCCCGACTTACGACTTGCCTACTGGTTCTTGCGATTCTCGTTGCGCTGCAACCACGGCGATATGATCGAGGGCGCTCGCGCCATTCAACCTCTGCTGAATGAATCCATGGCGCTTTACCGAGACCTCGTTTCGAAGAAAAGGCTGGCATGCGAGTGGAGGGAACAAGGTCTGCTTTACGTTTATCGATCCAAGGAAAAATTCGAGGCCTATGCCGAGACTGAACGCCTGCTGAGGGAAAGTTTCGACGAGCCTGCGAGCCGCCTCGAAAGTGAGGAGCTAGTAGAATTGGAGCCTGCCCTAAAGCCGGGACTTGCAGGGGCTTGGCATTACGAAGGAGATGCCCATCTTCGTTCCGACGTCCTCATGTCCGCTTGGAAGGAAAGCCTCGTTGGCAGAGGAGTTCAAATTTTGGAAGGTTGTTCGTTTCACCAAGTTGAAGAACGCGCCGATGGAGTCGTGAGGGTGGATTGCTCGGATGGTCCCATCGAGGCATCTCATCTTGTGGTGGCTACGGGAGCTCTTACTCCGAGGCTGGCGAAAAGCATCGGATGGAGGGCGCCGATTCAGCCCGGAAAGGGATATTCCCTTACCATGCCACGTCCTGCGGTTTGCCCTGAGATACCGATGATTTTTCCCGAGACTCGGGTGGCGGTTACGCCTTTCGAAGCGGGCTATCGACTGGGTTCCACGATGGAGTTTGCGGGCTACGACGAGTCCCTGAACCCGAAGCGACTAAACCTTTTGCGCGAGGGAGCCGAGCCCTACTTGCTTGAGCCTTTCTGCGAACCTGTCGAGACCACTTGGTTCGGTTGGCGTCCGATGACTTGGGACGGCGTGCCAATCATAGGCTCTTGCCCCGGCCGGAAGAGGGTGATCCTTGCCGCCGGGCACAACATGCTTGGACTGAGTATGGCTCCTTCCACCGGGAAATTGGTGTCGGAATTGATCGAGGGGAAGCAGCCCCACCTTGATCCCCGACCCTACTCCCCCGAGAGGTTTTAGGTCGTCGCCAAAAGGTAGACGATCGCAAGAGCGAGCTGAACCAGCGCGTAGGGTACGGCGACTTTTACGAATCCCGCGAAGGAGAGCTTTAGGCCGTACTTGTGAATGATGGTGACTGCAACGAGAGTGGACGCGGACCCGATGGGGGTGATGTTGCCTCCGAGGTTCGCCCCGAAGATTACGGCCCACCAATACGGGCTTTGCGGATTGGTGGCGACCTCAGGCACGTTGGCGAGGATCTTTGCCAGCATGGCGGCCAGCGGGATGTTGTCGGTCACGGAGCTTGCCCCTGCGGATGCAACCAGCAGGGCGGCGGGTCCTGCCGAATCACCCAGACCAAGGATCGGCTTAAGCCACTCGCCGATAAGGTGCAGAACTTGAGCATGTTCCATCACGTTGATGACCGCAAACAGGCAGACGAAGAAAAAAAGCAGGTCCCAGTCGATCGCCTTGTAGAATCGGTCGGCAACCGCCTTGTACCTCACGAGCATGATGCCGCCGAAGGAAAGGGCCACGAACCCTAGGCCAAGATCGCTGATTACCGGCAGTTGAGAAGTGGTGGCCACTACTGCGATGAAAACAATGGTGATGATCGCGCCGAAGCGGAAGAAAGCCATGGACTCGATCCCCTCGCTTTCGTCGAAACCCGCAACTTGGGCTCGAGCAGACGTCTTCTCGTCCTCCGTGCCCAAAGCCTTGATCTTGAAGAGCTTTGCCCCGAGCCACAAGGTGACGAGCGTGGCAATCACCACGTACGGTGCAGACTTGATGAAGAAGTCGACGAATTCGATCCCCGCAGTCTTGCCGACGATGATGTTGGGGACGGATGAGATCAGGGTCAGCAATCCTCCGACATTGGTCAGTAGTCCCTCCACGAGCAGAAAGCCCAGCAGCTTTTCCTCGCGATTTAGCTTTTTTAGGGAAACTCCCGTTAGGGAGCCCACGATGATCATGGCCGTAACGTTGTTCAGGACGGCGGAAAAAACGACTGTCATGACTCCGTAAAGCGCCAAGAGCCGTAGGGGGTCGCCGCCCGAAAGCTTGGTCAATTTCACCGCAATCCAGGTGAACAGGCCCGACTTGCTCGTGACGTCGACGAAAAGCGACGATCCCAGAATAATTGCGATCACCTCCCAGTCGACGCCCGGCACGTAGACGGGCAAGGAAACCTTGTGCCCGCCAATCGTCAGTTGGGCTAGGTCCCCAAAGGGCAGCAGGTGATACCAACTTCCCATGAAGAGGCTGATTATTGCGAATACGCCCACGATGACGGACTTCTTGGCGTGAATCTTTTCCTCGAGGGCGAGGCAGAGGATCATTCCTGCAAGGATGCCGAGAAAGAGGTAGGTCACGCTCGTTTCCACGGCGTGTCCAGCTGCTGCGACCGGTGTTGAAACCAAGGCGTTCAAAGCAGCAGAATCGGGATTTCGCGGAGCTCGACGGCGAGAGGGTGGGCCATCCCGTGCATAGCCAACTGGTCTTCCTCCTTGGCGTGCATCACAAGAAGGTCCAGTTGATCTTTCTCGATTTGCTCCTTGTAGTCGGCAAGCCTGCGACCGACCTTCGCAAGGCATTGCACCTCGATTTCAAGCCCCGTCTCGGCCATGGACTTCCTTGCAGCCTCCGCAAAGTCGCGGGCGTCTTTCAGCAGCCTGGCGAGAATGCTTTCCCTTGCGATTTCGGTATCGATTTCGGGGATTTTGCCGATCGCGCCCAAGTATCGTTCGAGGGTCGTCTCGTCTTCAACATGGCTTAGAAACAGCTTCCCCCCGGGCGAAGTGAATGCAGCGGCATGGCGGATGAGCGATCCTTCCCCGCAAAGGTGTCCTGAAACGGCCATGACCTTTGCGGGAGGTTCGGCCAGCAGATCGGCGATGTTCTCAAGATCGGGGTGGGGGAGCGCAAGGACGGGAATGGTCGTGACTTGGGTCAGCACGTCTAGGTGTTCTCCCAAGCTGTAGGGCCAGCGCCAAGCTTCGCTGTGCAGGTTCCGATAAGTCACCAAGAGGTCGGGTCCGTGTTGTTCGACCTTCTCGAGCAAGTCGCGAACGGAATTGAAGTCTTCCTTTCCCAGCACCTGCCACTCCGTCTCGCTTTCCTTGAGAACCTTTCCCAGGTAGCTGCGAACGGTTTGCAGGAATAAACCCGCTTCCGATTGCCCTAGGTCGGTGACCAGAAGAACTTTCTCGAAGGTCAAGGTCTTGTGCAGGTAGACGACTTTGTCGGCTGCCTTGAATACGCTCTCGAATTGGTCTACGGTGCTCATTCTGTTGAGACTGCTTGCTATGACGTAAGACTTTTGCCCTTTGCAAGCGCAAAGGCTCTTGCCCTTTGCGAAAGGAAGGCTTTTCTCCTACCTTCATGCCCGACAGGCCCAACATTCTCTGGATTTGCACCGACCAGCAGCGGTACGATACCATCGGCGCGCTCGGAAACCCCCATGCCCGCACTCCTCGTCTGGACGACTTCATCGGGCGGGGCGTTGCATTCGAGAACGCCTTTTGCCAGAGTCCGGTCTGCGCACCAAGCAGGGCTTCTTTCCTCACCGGGCGCTATCCTCGCACTACCCGCTGTCGACAGAACGGGCAGTCGATACCTGCCGACGAGATCCTTGTTAGCAAGACTTTCGCCGATGCCGGGTATCGCTGTGGACTTGCCGGCAAGCTGCACCTCGCGTCCTGCTCGGACGGCAAGGTGGAAGCCCGTACGCAGGACGGTTACCATGACTTCCATTGGTCGCACCATCCCCAGCCCGATTGGCCCGAGAACGCCTACACCATTTGGCTGGCGGAAAAAGGAAAGTCCTGGGAGGAGGTCTACGGTCAAAACCTCACTCCTTACGTAATTGACGGCGCCGCTCCGGAATACCACCAGACGACTTGGTGCGCCGAGAAAACCGTCGAGTTCATTCACGCCAATGTCGGCAGGCCTTGGTTTTTCAGCTTCAATTGCTTCGATCCTCACCACCCATTCGATCCGCCTGCTGAATTTCTGCGACGGTACGACACTGCCCGGATGCCTCTTCCCAAGGTTGATCCCGCCGAGGCCGAAAGACAAACCACCTTTCAGCAACTGGACCGGGAATGGGCTCACGACAACCCCGGCGAATTCCATTCGGGAGCCATGGGGGATGAGGATCATCGCCTGGTCTATGCTGCATACCTCGCGATGGTGGAGCTCATCGACGAAGCCTTCGGTCGCATCCTGGACGCCTTGGAGGAGACGGGCCAATCCGAGAACACCTTCGTGGTCTTCATGTCCGACCATGGCGAGATGCTCGGCGACCACGGCATTTACTTCAAGGGTCCTCACTTCTACGATTGCGCCCTTCGCGTTCCTCTCGTCGTTCGTTGGCCCGGCGGAGGGGTCATCGAAAACCTGCGGGCGGGCGGTCTCGTCGAGCTTCTCGACTTGGCGCCGACCATGCTGGATGCCGCGGGCCTGGAGGTTCCCGAGCGTGTTCAGGGTCGTTCCCTCATGCAGGTCTTGCGAGGGGAAGCCGATCCATCCCGGATTCGTTCCCGGGTTTACTCCGAGTATTACAATGCCTGGACCCACAAGCACGCCTACGGCACCATGCTGCGCACCGAGTCCGAGAAGATCATCGTCTATCACGGTACGGACCAGGGAGAGCTTTACGACCTCAAGGCCGATCCCGACGAGTTCCGCAACCTCTGGAGCGAACCCCATGAGGAACAACGCAAGCTTCGGCTCATGAAGGAATGCTTCGACGCATCCGTCCTCGCCATGGATCCCGAACCGCCCAGGCTGGGGCCGTTCTGAAGCCTAGTCTTTTTCCTCGGGCTTGGTCTCGTTGCGGTTGAAGCACCTTCTGCAGAGCGAGACGTACCTTTCGTTTCCGCCGATCTCCACTTGCTCGCCCTCCAGCACTTTCCTGCCGCTTCCGTCGATCCTTGCATTCATCGTCGCCTTCTTGCCGCAGTGGCAGATCGTCTTGATCTCCCTTATGTCGTCTGCCCACGCCAGCAGGTATTGGCTGCCCTCGAACAATTCCGCCTGAAAATCCGTGCGCAGGCCGTAGGCAAGGACAGGCACCTTAAGGCCATCGGCCACCTCTCCAAGCTGGCGCACCTGATCCTTGGTCAGGAACTGGGCCTCGTCCAGCAGAACGCAGTCCAGTTTCTCCTTCGAATGCGCGGCGCCGATCACCTCCAGCAGGTTTTCCGACTCCGAAAAAGGAATGGCATCCGCATCAATCCCGATTCTCGAGGCGATAGTCCGTTCCCCGTAGCGGGTGTCCGCCTGGGCCGTGAACAGCATGGTACGCATTCCGCGCTCCAGGTAATTGTGGTTGGCTTGCAGCAAGGCGGTCGATTTCCCCGCATTCATCGAGGAGTAGTGGAAATAGAGCTTAGCCATGGCTTGAAGGAATTGAGTCCGCTCCCTCCAGACAGGCGGGAAGGGAGACGCCCGTCAAGTGGGAACCTGTTAGGATCAACCCGGGATTGGCTTCCTGCAGGCGTGTGGCAGCAGCCAGTCGTTCATCCTGCCCTGAATCCGGCAGGGGTATGGCCTTCGGCCAGCGAACCACGTTGCGGAACACCGGTTCGCCCCGCAGGTCGAGCAAGCCCTTCAAGTCCTTTAGGGCAAGCTCGTGCAGGTCGTCATCGTCTCGTTTCGCCAGCTCGGGTTGGCGTTCCCCGCCTACAAAGGTGGTCAGGAGCACCTTGCCTTCGGGGGCTCGCCCCGGAAACAAGGTGGAAGAGAACAAGGTGCCCAGCACCTTCAGGTTTTCCTTCTCGGGGACGAGGTAGCCGAAGCCATCCAAGGCATGTCCCACGTCTTTTCTCCTGAACCCGTGGTGCAGGATGGCCACGGGGTAATGCGGTGCCCCCGACAATGTTTCTAGCGCATCCTCCTCCGCGAGGTTTTCCCATTGCAGGTCGGTCATCCTGTGGGCGGGCAGGGCGCATACCAGCCGATCGCCTCTCTCCTCCCGGCTTTCTCCATCCTCCTCGTAGGCTACGCTCCATCCTTCGTCGCACTTGGAGATTTTTTGGACCTTTGCGTTCAGGCGAAGGCTGTCGCCTAGTTCCTCCGCCAGCTTCTCTGGTAGCTCTCCTAGGCCGTCCCGGAAGGAAACCAACCGAGTTTTCGGCAAACCCTCCCGCTTCCTCCTCTTGGCGGCTTTCATACCGCCAAGCATCAGGGAACGGTGCTCTTCCTCCAGCTTGTGCATGGTCGGAAAGGCATGTCTCAGGATCAGGGTCTCGGGACGGGCGGCGTAAACGCCCGCCACGAATGGATTGGCCGCGTATTCCAGCGCTTCTCGTCCCAAGCGCCTCCCGAAGAAGCCTGCCACGCTCTCGTTTTCTCGATCCTTCCCTCGCGGCAGAAATGGCTCCAGAAGCAGGCGCAGTTTGCTCGTCAGCGAGAAAAGCGACGTCCCGAGCAGACCCTTGGGCGAAGAGGGGACAGCCACCAATCTTCCATCCTTCACGATGAAACGCTTGTTCGCCTCCGGGTTTGCGTCCAAGGCATCCTCGAACAGGCCCAGATCCTTCAGGTAATCGACGCTATGGCCCGCCCGCAGGGCCAAGGTGTTCGGCCCCTGCTCCAGCAGGTAGCCCTCGCGACGCTCGGAACGAATCACTCCACCGGGCTTCGCCGAAGCCTCCAATAGGACCACTTCTTCTCCCGCCTCTAGGCAGGCTCTGGTGACTACCAGTCCGCACAAGCCTCCTCCAACTACGATCGTTCGCCCCATTTCTTTCTAGCAAACGACAAAGCGGAGGAACCGCAAACGCCAAAGTCCTTCCCCTTGAACTAGCGTTGAGGAGAGGCGTTACGCCATCATTTTCTTGCCTTTC
>CAZNWO010000126.1:0-9525 GCA_964576585.1 uncultured Puniceicoccaceae bacterium
GAACCAGCGGCGATTAGGTCGGCGACGAGGCGGTCGCGTCCTTCCTCGGCTCGGACTGAACTGAGATCCTGAAGTCGGCGATCCACTTCGTCCTCTCCAAGGTCGAGCTTCTTTACGTAAGCTCCCTTTAATCTAGCAAATACGACGCGATCTTCACTTCGCTCCAGCTCTTTCCAACCCTCGCCAATATCGAGGTCGAAAGCTTGCCCCGCAACCTGTATGGCCAAGGCTCGTTCTGCGTTAAGATCGCCTCTTTCCTCACGCAAGCTGTCCAAGAGGCCATCGATCTCCTTCTTGCGCTCCTTTTCGACGGGGGTGACGGTGGCGTTGTCCTCTCCGGATTCCTTCTTCACGATCTCCTCCCGCTCCGTTTCGAGTTTTTGGCGGCGAGAGTCCAGACGGCTTGAACGTCCGTCGTATGAGGATCGAACGCCTTCCGAGCTCTTGCCGTTTATCGAAACGATGACCGCCTTTTCAGCCAAGGAGGCGGCCGCGGATGCATTGTCGTCCTCAAGTGCCTTTGTCAAACTGTCGGCAGCGGCGACAAAAGCCTTTTCACGAAGGTCACGCCGGTATTCCCTGTACAAGGTTCGAAAGGATGCGTTGGCGTACTCGCCCGGACCCGGCTCGATTTTTCTATCAAGCAAAAAGACCGTGTAGCCTTCGCGTGACCTGCGAACCGATGGAGTAAAGAAACGTCGATCGGTGAGTGCTTCCACTTCTTCCAGTGGCTGCTTGCCCGAGCGAGTTTCGGACTCTCTTCTCTCAAGCCCGAGGATTTGTCCTTGGATTCCCATTTGGGATTTGTTGAAGGAAATCTTCTTGATGGAAGCTCCGCTCCTGGAAAGAAAGTCGGTCATTTCCTTTGATTGACGCAAGCTAGTATAAACCTTGTGTTTACTGCGAAGACGGTTGCCCAGCTTGCTTAAGTCGTCGAGAAAGGCGATTGCCTCCTCACGCGCTATGGCAAATGCCTCTTCCTCAGCAAAGCCGCGATTTTCTTCCATCACTCGCTCGTAAACCTCGTCCCTTACCTGCTCGAAGGTTACTTCGGGAATGGCAAAGGAAGAATTGAAGTCGACCAAGGGAGAGGAGCCATTGGCTTCCGAGGCAATCGCCGTAGCATTGCCGGAGGTAAACAGGCTGAGGTTGGCATCCGCGAAAACGGTAGCATTTGCATCGATGCCGGCGTTGGAATCTCCGCTCGGGCCCTGCTTTCCGTCCGGGCCGGGTTGACCTTTGGATGAATTGCCTTCCGTACCATTGCCCTCGGGCAAGAGTGGCGCTGGTGGAGGTGGCGGCGGGGTGGGTGGAGCAAAGTCTACCTTGTTGTTCTCAAAATATTGACGCAGACGATTCTCGGTGGGCTCGGTTACGGGGGGGAGGTTTGAACTCATGGCGAAGGTAACCGCAGTTGCTTCGGTACGGGCGGGTTCCTGAAAAAGCGGGTCATTCTTGTTTTCCTCGTGGAAAGCCCGGAGTTTTGCCTCGAGAGGAATTGTCAGGTGAATTGCCTCGGATGCACGGGCAATAGTTGGAAGTGAGGCAGGCAGGTTGTCCTCATCCAAGTAAAGGGCCAAGGCTGTGTTGCCTTCTCTAGCGGCTTCAATCCCGAGCTCGGCCTTTTCGATTGCGGAGAAAAGGTTGTCGCGGGTGGCGGTCAGGTTTCCGTCTGTACCCAAGATCACCTCGACCATGGTCGAGTTGTCCTCGACGTGACTTTCGCGAAACTCCACTTGCAGGGTCTTCCCCGAAACACGGAGGGTCAGTTTGTCCTTGGGCTTGGGTTGAGAGTTGAAGGATATTGTGGCGAAAAGCTCCTTGGGCACCTCGATGACGTCGGAACTGAAGGCGAGCCCGTCCACCTCCCATGCCATGCCTTCGCGATAAAGGTCGAGTTCCGCTTCCTCCCTTAAGGTAAAGCCTGCGGCAGCAAGAGTCTTTTCGACTTCATTCACACGAAAGAATGAGTAAAGGATTCCCTCGATCGCTTCTTGCCTTACTCCCCTGTTCCTGCTCACCGTCTCGAAAGCCATGGTACGATTGCTCTCGGAAGCCAGACGAGGATCCAGTTCGGTGAGGAAACGGATGAACTTGTCGTTCACGCCAAATGAGATGGCTTCCTGTGGAAGAAAACCCCAGACGTCGGCCAAATGCTCTAGTGCGACCTTGGCCTTGAACGAACCCTCGGCGAACTCCCGGTCGTTTTCACCCTCTTGGGCCATAAAACGAGCACGTTGGACACGCGGGAAAAAGTTCCAATTGCGGAGAAGAAAATCCGTCCGTCTCATCCTCTCGGTGAACAATTGCATGATCTCCGATGACATGTCCTCCGGCATCCTTTCCCGAAGCTGCATGAACTGGTTCATGATTTCCTGCCTGTTTCGCTCGGGAACCTCGGGATAGAAACGATTCTCTGCCTCCTCCATAACCTTGGAGGTAGGCAGGACCACAGCCCCAATGTCCGCCCCGACCTGATGGACTAGATTTAGACTCGTATAAACATCAGGATCGTTAAGGTCGTTACCGTAATAATCTTCCCGATACCTGGAGTCGTTGGGGAGAAAGTCAAAGACCGAGGAGCCCTGAGAAAGGTAGAGCACAAAGGAAACGCAAATAATGAGGAGCAACAAGACGAAGAACAACTTGCCTGCTTTTCCGCTTATCAAGTTCTGGAGGGCGGTAATCATATCGGATTAGGGAATCAAAAAAGGTAGATAGAATGAGGAATCCTGTCCGTAAGTCAATCTCAGCTAGGAGGTTTTGCTCCGAGAACAAAGGACCGGATTTTCAACGTGGCTTTAGGATTGGCGGTTCATCAAACTTGGTCGTGTACATCCAGTTTTTTCTACGAAGCTGCTTTGTGCCCTTGTCGAGACCTTGGATCTTGGAAACCGGAATCCACTTTCGATTGTCAGTGGAAGCCAAGTGGGTGGTTTCTATTTTCCCCGAACGCAAACCTTTGCGAATGTCTTCCAACGTCATTGGTCCCATACCCTCCGTTGCCTCGGGAGGACGAACGAAATACCTGTGATAAAAAGGCATATACATGGTGAGGTTGTCGATCTGCAGGTTGCCTTCATTCCAGCTCATGTAGTATTTTTGTCTCTCGCCCGAAACCTCGTCGAGAAAGTTGGCCACCACGCGACCTTCGATCATTTCCCATTCACCATTCAATCCCTTCGGGAAAGCCTTGCTCACGAAGAGAGCCTTGCCATCCGACTCGAAGTTGAACGCAAGCCGAAAGGAGCGTTTCTGCGATTTCCCCTTGTTGCGCATCAAGCGTATCAGGGAACCGTTGTCGTCGGACAATCCCCATGAGTCCTGAAAAATGAAACGGGCACCCTGCTTGTAGAGGTAATACTCCTGCACCTGCTCTCCGTCGGGAAAAGCGATGGTACGATTGCCGTCCCCCACCATCCACTCGCCGGCGCGAATCTTTTCGCGACCTGAATCCAAATGCCGAAAGACCAACTCCGCGGGACGCTCCTCGCCGACCTGCCTAAGGGTCAGGCGGAGACTATAGTCTTGCTTCTCGATTTGCAGGGCTTTCGCCTCGAAGACCTCCGTCTGCCAATCCGATATCTCCCCGACGAAGTTTCCATCGGGTTCCTTTCCGCATGAGACGAGCAATACCAACGCAAAGGCACCGGGCAACGACCGGACCACGCTGGAAAAATCGCCTGCAGGAAAATTCATTCAGCAGAAAGATTGAAAGGGCGATCGAGCTAAGTCGAACTCGATTTCTTCGATTTGATCATCACGGGAACCTTTTCCCATCGATAGAGAAAACTGGCAAACAGAAAGCCCACCCCAAAGAACAGCGACCAATGAGAACGGTCTCGCTGCTCCGGCTCGAACCGCAACTCGGAGGTAGTCACCCGACCCTTGCCGCGCCCCATGCGGCCCTCGGGGAAAAAGCGAAGATTCCCGTCCTTGTCGGAAACGGGAAGATAGGTCTGGCCGTCGTCGCCGACTCGTTTCACGAGGACAAAGGCATCGGAAGAACGATCGTAGAGTAAATAATCGGACCACTGGTAGTAATCCTCGCTTGAGGTGGATCCCAAACCCATGTCCTTCCAGCGCTTCCTTCCTTCCTGGTCCCCTCCCCCGACATGCTTGTACTTCCGAAAATGAAACCGAAAGAGACCGTCCTCCAGGGACCATTCTCCCGGCACGTCTTGACCCCCAGTCTTCCTTGGATCGTAAATGCGCGGGGTTACCCCGTAAGCCTTACCACTCCAGAGCCCAGTACCCATCTGGTAACTGTCCAGAGCAGCTTCATGCTTATACTCCACCCAAGGCGAGGGATAGAAATAATAATAGAGGGTGGAAATCAAATACCAAGCTAGAAAGATTCCCCCAACCAAGCCTGTAATCCCACGAAGAGCCTTTCGGTTCCGGGCCTTCTCGGCAGCCTCCCATTCCTCTTCGCGTTTCCTACGGAGCTCTTCGGTGTCCACGGAATCCTGTTCCCTCTCTTCTTCCTCGAGGCTCAATCCGAAGCGGGAAACGTCGCCAATCCCCGGCAAGGCAACCATCGCCCGACCAATGTTTTGAAAGCGATCATCACGATTCCAAGCTACGCACTTCCCAAGCCATTCCTTCCACGCGAAAGGAATCTCGTTATCCTTCTCATCCAGGCGAACCTTGTCCGAAGAACAACCCGACAGCATGCGACGCGCCATCAATCCAACGGCAAAGATATCGCCCGATTCGTGGGGGTCAGCTCCATCCCGCTCCTCGGGCGAACGATGCAGCCAGGTTGTAAAAATCGAGTCCACGGGACCCTCTCCTTCCCTCGAGTTCTCCAGACCTTCCCCGAGCCTCCAGCGATCCCTAAACCAATCCTCCCCCGTCAAGCGGACGAATCCCAACTCGGTCAGCTTCGCCTCGACTTCGCCCGCATCGGTCAAGCTCAGCAAGACGTTACGAGGCTTCAGGTTTCCGTGTGCAAGGCCTGCCGCATGGGCGCTGAGCAGTCCATTCAGGATCGAGATAAGGATTGCGAGAGCTTCCTCAACAGGCAGAACGCCCTCCCGAACGTCAAGGTAGTCCTCCAAGGTGCAAACGTGTCTGGGAACCTGTTCGTCTTTCTCGATCCCATCCTCGGTAAAACCCTGTATACCGGGCTCCCACCTATAGCGCAGCCAGTGCTTCCACTTGGTCACTCCATAGCTCTCGAGTGGCATGATTCCGTCTTGATCCAACTGCTCGATGACTTGACACTCCCGGAGAAAATTCTCCGAGAAACCGGGCCTCTCTACAAGCTCTCTGGGCAAGACCTTGACTAGAAATTTTTCGCCCTTCCCCCTGCCCGCCTCGGCCTCCACCTCGTATGAATCCCCAAATAACCCCTCGCTAACGTGCCGCAGGACGATTGCAGGACCGATGCGTGAACCGGGAGTAAGCATGGTGGCGGAAATCCTATTTCACGTTTCGAAGATTAGTCCCACTTCAGCTTGTTGCGCAGCACCCGGAAATGGGAATGGCTTTCCTCCTCCAGCAATGGGAAAGTCTCCTCGGGCACGGCAACTTGCAGAGGAAGGGATTCGGGACCCGCAAAGGCTTCCCGCCCATCGGTCGCTACCGTAGGCGGGTCCTGTTCCCCCGCCGACTTCACGATCAAGCGGCTTTCCCGGGGGAAGACCACGCTCCTACTCGTCAAGGTGTGGGCGGAGATCGGAGTCATGACGAGGACGTTTGCGGAAGGATGAACCAAGGGCCCGCCGGCGGCGAGGTTGTAGGCCGTGGACCCCGTGGGGGTAGAGAAAATCACGCCGTCGCAGGCATACTCGGCCACGGGCTCGTCTTCCGCCAGGACCACGAGGCGGGCCAGGCGAGACCCAGAACCACTCTTCACCACGACGTCGTTCAGAGCCAACCGAGACTCCCCGGAACTCGACTCGCAGCGAAGAAGCGACCTCCTCCGCACACGGTAGGCGCCGCCCAGAATCGGGGGCAGTTTTTCGCACAACTCCTCGGGCGAAAGGGTTGCGAGAAAGCCGAGCTTGCCGTGCCGAAGCCCCGCCACTGGTACATCCTCTCGCACCGCCTCATGAAGCATCCCGAGCAAAGTGCCGTCTCCCCCAAGCACAAAGCAAGCGTCCGCATCCTTCAGGAATCCGGCAGGCGGGGGAAACTCAACCGTGGAGACTGCCTCGACTCCTTGGTCCTCTGCCAAGGCCTCCAAGGTTCGGGCAGCCTCCTCGGCGCCTTCCTTGGAGGCATTGGTCACGATTGCAATGCGGGAGAGGGGTTTCATCGGGTTCAATTCGGGTACGACTGATCAGCTTGACCGGATCGAGGCAAATGGTCAAGTTTTCGGCACCAATGGAAAATCATCAGTAAAGAAGCCCTCTCCCCGACCGGCAAGCAGTTCGAGGTCGGCGGACAGCTGATTTCTGAACCACTTCCGTTGCTTGGATGCGAGCTGCAAGGTGCTCCGGGAAATGGCATCGGCGAGCTCTTCCCTAGGCAATTCCCCATCAAGCATCGAGAGCGTTTCGCGGTAGCCGACTGCTCGGGAAGCCGAGGGATTATCGCGCAACCCCTCTGCGACCAACGCCTCCGTCTCCTCCACCAACCCACCTTGAATCATCTTCCGGGTTCGAATCCTTATTCGCTCTTCCACGTCCTCGGGCTCACGCGACAAAAGGCATAAACGCTTACAATGGGAATCGAAAGGCCCCGGCAGTTCGCGAAACCTCCGTTCCAAGTCCAACAAGGTTTCCCCGCCGGCAAGGCAACGTTCCAAGGCCCGGGAAACCCTCCGGGGATTCAGCAAGTCCAAGGATTCGGGCAGTTCCGGATTCAGTTCCCGCAGGCGCTTCACCATGCCTTCCTGTCCCTCGGTCTGTTCCAGCTCCCGCACCTCCGACCTCACCGCATCTGGCACCGCCACCTCATCGGCAACCGGAGCGAAAAAGCTCTTCAGGTAGAAACCGCTTCCCCCGACCACAAGCACCCTTTTGCCGCGCCCGTGAATCTCCTCCACCTTCTCTTTCGCGTAGTTCACGTAACGAACCACGTCGAAAGGCTCGCGGACATCCACCAAGTCGATCCCGTGATGCGGCACCCTACCCCGCTCCTCCGCTGTGGGCTTTGCCGTGCCGACGTCCATCCCCCGGTAAAACAGGAGGGCATCGCAGGACAAGATTTCCGCTCCCGCTCGTTCCGCCCACTCAAGGGAAAAAGCCGTCTTGCCCACAGCCGTTACTCCCGCCAAGACGAAAATCTCTGGTCGATCTTCAGTCATGGGGCAAGGCACCCGAAAGAGGGCAACTTCTAGCCCTCCAAGGGCAAGAGACCTTGGGCCAGCTCTCGGGCCTTCTCGCCGATCTCGGCAGGAATCCGTTCGGGACTTTCCAAGTTGCGGGGGATGCAGTTCACCAAGGCGCTGCCGACGACCACCCCGTCCGCAGCCTCAGCCACCGAGCGGACCTGCTCGGCGCTAGATATGCCGAAACCGACCACCACGGGCAGGTCGGAATGGCGACGAATGGTCGAGACTCTCTCCCCCAGGTCGGACGCCAAGTCGTCCCGCTCGCCCGTGACTCCTTCCCGCGAAACGTAATAGAGAAAGCCCGAGGCAGCCTCGGCAATCAACGGGATTCGCTCCTCGGGCGTAGTCGGTGCCACGATGAAAACGTTTCTCATGCCGCGTTCACGCGATGCCGCCACCAGCTCATCCGATTCCTCCGGTGGCAAGTCCAGGGTCAGCAATCCGTCCACGCCCGCCTTCAGGGCCTTGTCGACGTAGGCCTCGACTCCCTGCGAAAAAACCAAGTTGTAGTAGGTATAGAAGACGATGGGAGCGTCGGAAAACTCCCGCACTGCCTTCACCAAGCGAAAGACGTCCTCCTGTCTGCAGCCAGCCTCCAATGCGCGCTGGGCGGCCAACTGGTTGGTCAAGCCGTCCGCGAGGGGATCCGAGAAAGGCACGCCCAGCTCGAGCAAGTCCACCCCGTTCTCCAGCAAAGCCCTGCAGATTGCGAGGGAGGTGTCGAAGTCGGGGTCGCAGGCGCAGACGTATCCCACGAAGGTCGCGCGATTCTCTTCCTTGGCGCGTGCGAAAAGTTTCGCGATCCTGTCCAAACTGTCCATAGTAAGAAAAACGTGAACTTTTTCCAAACCACAGCCTTCAATGCAACGGTAAACCGGAGAAGACTCTCCCAAACGCCACCCTCGTGATCTGGCTCTACCGACTGCTTTTCCCCTTCGCGGCGCTCCTTTCCGCCCCGTACTACCTGCGTCGAATGCTTCGCAGGGGAGGCTACGGCACCGACCTCCCCATGCGCATCGGCCTCTGGCCACGCCTGCCCGAAAAGAAGCCCGGCATCCGCAGGATCTGGATCCAGGCGGTCAGCGTTGGCGAGCTTGCCTCCATCGGCCCGCTCCTCGATGAACTCACCGCAAACGACACCGTTGAGGTCGTCCTCACCGGCACCACCAGCACGGGCCTCAGCCTTGCCCGCAAGCGGCACGGCAAGCAAGTCCTTGCCCAGGGTCCCTTCCCCATCGACTGGTGGCTCTTCTCCCTCCTTGCCTGGAACCGCATCCGCCCCGACCTCGTCGCCATGGTGGACAGCGAGCTCTGGCCCGAGCACCTCGCCCGGGCAAGAAGCCGAAACGTGCCTGCGGTAATCCTCAACGCCCGCCTTTCCGACCGTTCCTACAAGCGCCTTACCGGGCTTCGGCTCTTTCGGTCCGTCACCATTCCCCACGGCCTTCGGGTTTTCGCCTCCTCCGAGCCTCAGGCCGAACGATGGAAGGAAGTCGGCATTTCGGCCGACAACCTCACCGTCACGGGCAACCTCAAGCACGACTACGAGCCCGATCCGCCCCCAAGCCTCGAGGCCCGAACCTCCCTGCGCGGGGAATTCGGCTTCCCCCTCGACGACCTCGTCATCGCGGGAGTCTCCACCTGGCCGGGCGAGGAAGCCGCCCTTGCCGAAGTCCTCCTCGCCTCCCGCAAGGAAGGCCTGCCCACCCGCCTCCTCATCGTTCCTCGTCACGCCGAGCGCCGCGAGCAAGTCGCCAAGGCGCTGGAGGGACGTGGCCTAAGCGTTCACTTTCGGACAAAGGACAAGCAAGCCCCCGAGGATACCGACGTCTACGTCGCCGACGTCACCGGCGAGCTCGCCTCCCTCATCCGGGCGGCCGACGTCGCCTTCGTGGGCAAATCCCTCCCACCCAACGCCGGAGGCCAAAACCCAATCGAGCCCGCCGCCCTCGGCCTTCCCATCCTCCTCGGCCCGAACTGCCGAAACTTCGCCGACACCTGCGACGGCCTCAGCAAAGCGGGAGCCCTGGTCGAGGTCCGCGACGTTCGCCGGCTCCAAGAGGAAACCCTACGGCTACTCAAAGACCCCGAGGCTCGTCGGAAAACCGGTTACGCCGCCCTCACATGGAAGAAAGGCCACTCGGGAGCCACCCGCAGAACCATGGAAGCCCTCCTCGAGGCCCTTTGATTACCCGCGAGAAAGCTCGCCCAAAACCCACTCCCGAACGACACCCTCGCGC
>CAZNWO010000127.1:0-9513 GCA_964576585.1 uncultured Puniceicoccaceae bacterium
CCGGATACTGGTGACCGAGGTCGGGGGGCTTGGTGATAGTGGGTGGAGCCAAGGGCTTGAACTTGTTCTTCATGGTCTCGCCCCGCTCGATCTTGGCGTTGTACTCGGCCAGTTCCTGACCGAAACCGAGTAGTGCCTTTTCCCTGCTCATTCCACGGGACTGCATCCTCTTGGCCGCCATGTCGTAGGATTTCTTGTGAACCTGAGCCCGGAGATCGGATTTCTGGATGCTCCAAGGCATCCAGCCTTCGATGGGCGTCCCCGCATAGGCCCGCTGGATGATGCCCACGGGTACTCCAAGAACCTCGTGGATCTTCTTTCCAAAATAGTAGGAGACCGCGGAAGTCTCAGCCGCCGACTCTGGGTCGCAGGGCTTCCAACGAGCGAGGCGGTCACGGTTTTCCTTGAGCGGCTCGTGCCAATGCTCGCGGGCCGAGCGGTAGATCCGGAAATCGGGCAAGTTGACCTTGGCCTCCTTTTCCGACTCGAAGGAGTTGCCCATCGACCAGCCCATATTGGACTGCCCTGCACAAAGCCAGACTTCCCCGATGGCTATATTATTGAGAACGATCTCGTTGCTTCCCTTGACCGTAATTTGATGCCCGGTGCCCGCCTTGGGGGTATAGGCGACGACCATCCAGCGACCATCGCTCCCCGCCGTTGCGGAATGGGTCGATCCCCAGCTGGTCTTCAGGGTGACCTTCTCCTTGGGGGCGGCCCAGCCCCAGATCGGGTTGCCGTTCCTCTGCTGTAGGACTAGGTTGTCCGAGAAAATGGTGGGCAAGCGGACCTTGGCCGAGCAAACAAAGGATAGAAGGAGGAGAAAAAAAGGAACACCCTTCATGGTCTACTTCCGAAACGGCTTGGGACAGGCTTCGACGGAGCCGCTCCTCAGCTCGTCCACTGTCAGGGAGAGGTTGCTCGACGGTTCTTCGGCTGAAACAATGCTGAACAACTTCAACAGACAGAAAAGTGAAAACATGACTGGTTTCATTAACAACTAGGCATAAGCAGGGTTGGAAAGAGTTTCCGATTGGGCAAAGAAAATCATGGTGAAAATTTCTTTAAAAGAAATCACCAAATCCCTTGGTCTTGCAATTGGCGCGTAGCCAAAGCAGCCCAACCACGATTAGCAGCGGGACTGGCGGGACTAGGATGTAAAACCTTACCTATCCGAACTTCCATACCGTCCAAAGCAACCTTGGCCCTTGACTCGGCGAAAGCTCCAACGCCGACCACCCAAGATGGACACAGAATCTCGACCAAACTCCTTAAGTACCGGTCACAGCATTCAAACAAGGGTTTCGATTCAGATGCCGGCAACTTGTCCGGAGTTCGGTTGCGTCCACTTTCCTCCATGAATGCCAAGGGACAAAAATTAGCTACGAAGTGATCCATGAAAAACGCATCAGATGAGCCAAATCGATCTGCGAACAACCCCCATAGGCGACGACCGCTAACCTCGCTCCTTTCACACGAGAAACCTGAGATCGGCCTCTTGGGATGCTCTTTATCGGGTTTGCCGACTGGAACGTCTATACCAATCCAGTTCTTGACTGCCTTGACTTCCCCAAAAGGAACGCTGGTCTGAGCCATCCCGAATGGACCTGGGTTCATTCCAAGGAAGACAATCTTCTTCTTTGCACATGCTGCCTTTCGTAAGTACTGCCGGTGAGCCTCCCAAGCATAATCCAGCGGATTGTAGATGAAAGCAACAGGAGACGAAAAGCGAAGTTCATTGGTACGCGTCTTGAGAGCGACCGTCGCCTCCAAAGTCTTTTCAAAGATTTTTCCACTCACAACTTGTAAAGAGTTAGAAATCTTATGAAAGCTATCGGCTAACGGATTGAGTTGCTTCTGTTGCTAGGCGCTCTATGGATGACCAATCTTCGGCAACGATCAAGTCGCGAGGCGCAATCCAAGAACCACCGACTGCCGCAATCAAGTCACGTTCCTCGAGATAATTCTCGAGGTTTCCTAGATTGATTCCGCCCAAGGGCACAAACTTGACCCCCAAGTGTCGAAAAGGAGCCGACAAGACCTTCAAGTGAGCAAGACCACCGCTTGTTTCGGAGGGAAAGAATTTCAATAGCCTGCAACCCAATTCGACGGCATGCTCAATCTCGCTGGCCGTCGCCACGCCGGGGGCAAAAGGCAAGCCGACCTCTCTTGCATGAAGCAAGGTTTTCGGATTAAAACCGGGAGAAACTGCGAAATCCGCACCAGCCTCAAGGGATTGATCCACCTGTCGTGCATTGAGCACTGTTCCGCAACCGATGGTAAGCTCCTCAAAATGGGTCTTCATGAGCTTGACTGCTTCCAAGGCGGCGTCCGTTCGCAGCGTAAGCTCAATGCAATCGATACCACCTTGGAGCAAAGCCTCAGCCAAGGGAACGGCATGTTTCTCGTCATCAATCACCAACACCGCCAAAACGCCCAACCTTTCTATCTTGGATTGAAGCTCTACGGGAAAAATCTCTGTCATGAAAAGTCTATTAGAAGCCAACTATTCAGCAAAACTTAGAACATGCAACTTGAAGAAGGGATCAAAGACAGGAAATCCACAAAACCAAATCCCTGTGGAAATCCAGAAATCCATTGATAGATGCGCATCGAGTCCATTTTTCAATGGAATCAATTTGCTTCGCTCAATCGGCGTACGATAAAGCGACGCAATAGGGAACTGGTCGTCTTCGAAAGGAATTCCGTCGCAAGCTTTGGTCGAGCCGCAACCAATGGCTCGAGTCCATACCATGTAAGCAAGCTCAAGTTACGATGTCTCTCGTCCTCCAGTCGACCGACGAGGTTCATAAGAACCAGGAAACGTTTGTCGAGTGCAAGGCCTTGAAGGCTAGAGGCCACCTGTAAAAGAACCAGTTGCGATTGGTCCAAAAGGGCTCGCTTGGCCAATACTTTGGAAACTATCATTGAAGTGGGTTCGGTTTCGCCCATCAACCTGACTGCCCAAACCCGCAAGTGGGTTTCTTTTGAGTCGGCTAGCTTCTCCAACCACTTGACCGGGGCGGCACCCAGTGCATGCAGGCACCATAGAATGCGAAGCTTTCGGGCAACTTCGGTTTGAAGCTCGAAGGTCTGTCGCAGGGAATGAACGCTATTGCTCATGTCACGACCTTCCGCAGCCCTAGCCTGCAGCAGCTTTCTGGCCTGTCTGACGTACCAATCGTTCGAGTGCAACTGGAGTTGAACGAGCTTTTCGCTCGATTGCCTCGCCAGATCGAATGACGGCAGCTTGCTCGGCTTGCCATAACGAATCTTGTAGATGCGTCCGCTTGAGCGATGAACTCCATCGCGATCGTGGCACTCACCGAGGTCGGACCAGTCGCTGAGGAAAACCGACCCATCGGGTCCATAAAGGATTGCGACTCCTCGAAACCAGGAATCGTTGCCCAAGAGGAAGTCAGGAGCATGACGTCCAACGTACCCGGCGGTTTTAGGGGTCTCCACCCATTCAATCCGGTCATTGTTTACTCGGTTGCCGTGAGTATTGCACATGAAGATGGTATTGCGGTATCGCTTGGGCCAGTTGTCTCCAAGGTAGATCATCCCGCCACAATGCGAATGTCCTCCACCAAGGCGACCATGCTCCCCCTTCCCTCCACGCGACTTGGTCCAACCCTGCTGCCAGTTCTTGCCGGCGAAGTGCAAATGATCCGAGCACGGCGGCATTCGCTCGTAAGAGTAGGGAGCATATCCCTTCCCCGCCGTTCGCTTAAAAAGGGACCCGTGCATGAGGTGCCAAAGATGCCCATTGACGTTGTTCGTGACAAACATCTGCCCAAACTCATCGTAATCCAGTCCCCATGGATTGACCATCCCGCGGGCAACAACCTGAAAAACTCGGCGGACAGGATGAAATCGCCAGATAGAACAATCGAGCTCGATCCGTTCTTCTTCTTGAGCACCGGGCTTGCCCACCCGCGAAGACGCCTTCATGCCGTGTCGTCCGTAAAGCCAACCGTCGGGACCCCAAGTCAACCCGTTGACGGTATTGTGGTGGGCCTTCGTCGACCAACCATCCAGCAGAGCCGTAGCATTGCCATCTGGGACGTCATCGGAATCCGCATCTGCAATAAATTGCAATTGAGTGTCCGCAAGCACCCAAACGCCACCAAAGCCGATTTCCAGGCTGGTCAACCTGTTGAAGCCACCCCGAAACACCTTTCGTTTATCGAACTCTCCATCGTTATCGGAATCCTCAAAAATCAGGATGCGATCGTCTCGCCCTTCCGTCCATTCGCTTCCATCGTAGGTATAACTCTCGGCCACCCACAATCGCCCCCTCGCATCGAAAGTCATGTCAATCGGCTGTCTTACATGGGGCTCGGCGGCAAAGAGCCGAACTTCAAAACCCTCGGGAACGGAAATCCTTGCCAGGGATTCACGAGGAGCAGGAGGTTCCTGACCTTTAGCCTGAGAATTGAAAGGTCGGTATTTTTCACCTGCGCAGACAAGCTCCATTTGCACGACCAATAAAACAGGTGCCAAGAGAAGTGAAACGCAGTACTTATTCATCCATTGACGAAGGTCATCGCCATGCCAAAGCGCAGGAATTAGTCGGATTCCTTGATTCTGATTCGGCGGTACTCCATTTGGCCGCGGTCACCTTCAAGACCGATCGGACCTGTGGAGGGAACCTTGAACCGAGCATCGAGTACTTCTCCATTGCAAGTGCAGTGAGCCACGCCTCCCTTTACCGAGACAACGATCTCGTTCCAATCCTGCGACTTGTATTTCTCAAGATTCTTCCAAGGACCCGCCAAGGAATAGTCTCGGCATTGCAACTGCGGCCTTCGGATGAAGACCCCGCTATCCGCATTTGGAGTGGCCCGAAACTCCAGCCTTAGAACGAAATCCTTGGGAAACTCCCTCGTGGTCCATAGCTGCTGGATACGGCGACCTTCGGGTGGTGTCGTTACGACCAAGCGTCCATTAACGGCGACGTATCGACCATCACTACTGCTTTTCTTCCCATCAAATCCTGCAGTCTTCTTCTGCGTCCGTTGATTGCGGAAACCCCACCCGCTAAGATCCTTCCCGTTGAAGAGGCTAACGTAACCGGGCTCCATCTTGAAGTCATCGGCTTTAGTCTCGATGAATCCATGGGTAGCCAGCAATGGCCTGAGGGCTGCCGCCCACTTCGCATAGCCAAGCTTGTTCGGATGCAGGAGGTCGGGAAATTCGGATTTCTTCGCATTTCCCTTTGAATCGGCGAAAAGCATCCAAGTTTCCAGCATGGTAATTTGGGAATCACCCTTCACGGCGGAAAAGTAAAGTTGATTGATCTTTTTGATCTGATCGGAGGGCCGCTTCTTAGTTGCAGAGCTAGGGAAGACCTTGCACAGAAAGATCGGCATCTTAGAATTGTGCTTCTTGAGGGCGGAGAGAATCAGCTTGAGGTTGGAGGCGATCACCTCAGGAGAGGCCTTCTCTTCCAAGTCGTTTGTACCAATCAGCAATACAACTCCACTGGGATTCAAGGAAAGGACATCCTCCTTCAAACGGATGAGAACACCCCGGGTGGTATCGCCACTGATACCTCGGTTGGCCACCTTCGCAGCGGCAAAGCTTCCTCCCATCTGGTCTCCCCATCCTTGGGTAATGGAATCGCCAAGAAAGACGAGGGCACCTTGGTCTCGCTCCACCTGCTTTGCCCAACCCGAGCGTTTGCGTTCCCAAAGGTTCTTGAACCAACCGTACCGACGCAGAGGCCCTGCACCGGGCAAACCCTCGTCGGTCGGTGGAATGGCGAATTTGGATTGAGCTCCAAGGTCGACCAACAGGATCGTTAGTGCGGAAAGAAGAGAAAGTAAAGCTCGGTGGATTGGTCTCATGATGCAGCAATCGTCCGAGAAGCGTGAGACTTGCGCAAGACCATAGTGCCACCCCGAGTGCACCTCTTTTCTCGGAAGAATTGCTTACTTCCCCGCCAAGTGATTTCCCTCGGCGCGAACACCGTTATCTTCGACAGCATCGATCTCCTTCCCGGAGGTCTTTCCGATCGAGTTGGCAGTCACGAAATTGCCGAAGCCCTTCTCCTTGAATTGAATCGCATGCTTGGCTATGGGCTTTTCCCGAGTGTCGAAGAGCGAGTTGCCCGTGAGAGATAAATGAGAACAAGTTGAAGCAGCTACTCCGATTAAACCGTTAACGAACTGGCTGCCGGAAACAGTAACTCGTTCGCATTTCTCAAGCTCCAACAAAGCGGTAATACCGGACTGCCCTGTTTCAGTTTCATCGTGAATGCCGCAACCAGTAAAGGTTATGTCCGAGGAATCCACGAGTCGAACCCCGGTCCCATATCTGGGCGTGTGCCTTCTGAAAGTGTTGCCGCTCACGTTGATCAGTCGCGAATCCTCGATCAGCAAGTTCCTGTTTCCGCAGGAATAGATCGTGTTGCCGCTCAGGGCAATACCGTAGCATCCCGTAAGGTGCACGTTGTTCTCCTGGCTTCCGATCACATTGCCGCTGATCGCAAAGAGCCCCGGGGGTCTCGATGCATCGGGGCTTTCCTTGATACGGATGTTCGCACCCCCTGGAGAAGCCGTGGCCTGAATGGTGTTTGAGGCAATGGTCACCTCGTTCACACTTGCTCCATCGGCCGTCGTATCGACATAGATCTCCGCCGTCGGTTCAGGCTCGGCGTTGTGCGAGCGATGATTGTTGTACTCTATGTCGTTACCCGTGATCTGAAGATTGCGTACCTCCGATCGCTCGATCCGGATTCCACCCAATCTGTTGTAGCTAACATGGCTTCCGGCGATATTAATCTGGTGCAAATTCACGCCATCCAAGTAAATACCGACCCCGGTGTTGAAGTAAACGTGACAATGGCTGATCAAGACGTTGCGGTTTCTTTCCACGAGATGGATACCGTGCCTGCAACGAGTCACCATCACTCCCTCGAAGACCGACTGCATGGTCCGGATCAGCTCAAAGCCATCGGCCTCCACATGCGCTCCTTCTACCTCAATGTTTTTGATCGTGGGCATCCGCTGACGAGTTGCGACGTTGCCCTTCCGACTTCCGGGATCGCCCGTGCCACCATGAGTGCCGACAAGCCGGAAGGCCGGCCCCTTCCCCGCCATCACCACTCGAGCCACGCCCCCACCGTCAATGCCAAGAGGACCATCGTCGGAAAGGTTGATCTCTATGGGTGAACTTATGCGATAGGTCCCTGAGGGAAAATGCAGGACGCCATCTCCATCGGAAACCGCATGATTGATGGCTTCTGTGTCGTCATTCTTGCCGTCCCCGACTGCTCCAAATCGCATCACGTTACTCATTCTGCAAAACTTGGGGAGGCAAAACTATCCTGTCAATATTCCGATGAGAACAACCAAGGATTAATTCTTCAATTGAACCAAGAAACCGCCAATACCGAGAAAGCTACTTTAGCCCCTTGATCTCAACGATAGCATAGACGAGGACGGACGGGACTGTAAATCGCAGGCGACTAACCTTCGGTTGCTCAAACTTCAGCTGCACGGACTTGGGTTGATCGGGAAGGTGAAGGATGACTTCTGTCACTTCTTGAGCCTGGGGCAAAAGGAGATCGACGGCTATGTCTTTTGCAGGCTTGGGTCGCTCTAGCTGAGGACCGGAAAGGGATTTGTCGGGAGTTTCCTCTCGGTCGTAGTTCACCAAGTGGAGCATGGTTCGGTCCAACCTACTGTAAGCGGCCGCTCTAATTGTCCAAGGAGCATCGATGAAGCTTGATCCATCTTTTCGAAGGCTGTCCGAGATAAACTTCGCTGCGTCCTTTGCGGATTGAGTGCCGAGCGGCAGCGCACCCTTGATTTGATTGTCCTTCCGCGGGCGACCTAACTCATCCATGGAAGCAGTTTCGCCGCGCAGGAAAACTTTTCGGCCTCTACTCGCAAAGTCCCGCAAGGTGTCAAGCTGTTCGTCTGAAAGGGAAACGGCCTTGGGAAGCAGGACAACCCGATAGCGGGGCAGTCGCGCGGGCGTCAAGTTTTCATCCGCCACCACGTCCAGAAGCACTTGCCGCTCCAGCAGCGCCTGACCCAACTCCCGAAATTCATCAAGAGCGTCAGGACGACGATTCCAGACGCTTTGGCGAGGCAGGACCAAGGCCAAGTCGGCATGAGGACTAGCGTTTTCGAAGAGACGATCATTCTCTTGCCGGAACTTTGTGTAACGTACCAAGGCATCAAAGCCCGCAGGTTCTTCAAAGCGCATGTAGCGCCCCATCCCCATTCCACCGGTGGCATATCCCTCGGCCATGCTGACCGCCAGTCGAATCCCGTCGTACTTGCCCATCACAAACGGCTTCCCACCTCCCAGTTCGCGTGTGTAGAGGCAGCTCAGCCAAGCGTCTCCCGCCTTTCCTTCGGCAAGGTTCAGGTTTCTCTGCACGAAGGCCGCTCCACCGGAATTCCAGAAATAATCCTCCCCATGTCCCCACTGCTTAAGCGGAAGGAACATCCGCTCCTCCTTCAAGCTCACATGACTGAGATGGTTCCACTGCGCCACGATCAAATCCCTTTTCAAAGCACGCCCGTATTCAAGAAAGATTTCGTCGTACATGCTCTTGAAATGCTCGGCGGCCCAGCGTGAGGCAAGCCAGTCCAAATCGCCCGCAGTGGCTACATCAGGATAGCCGGGAATATGGACAGGGATCACGGGGAACTTGTGGGCGGACAAGTCCGCAACATTCAGCTTGCGACGCAGTTCGTCGGCGGTCAGCCGCTTTTGCAGCCACTGCTTGAAGGATGACTGGCAGTATGGGCAAGCACAGGCAAAATGGTAGTTGTATGTAGTCACCACTCCGTCGACTCCATGGTCCACAGCGCACTTGAGCATAGCCTTCAACATTCGTCGGGCATGCGGACTGGAGAGACAAAGTGCGAGCTGCGCATTATCATAGCGAGAGGTTTGCACCGGCTTTCCGTCGGCATTTCGCTGTAGCAGTTCGGCGAGTTCGGGATGTGGCTTCGGGCCAAGCAAATCCTTCGGCCATCGCTCTTGGTAATAATTCACGAAACCACTCTGCTTCTCCCAGTCGCCCATTACCTTGACGAGCCGAAAATGCCCAATCACCTTCGAGCCGAGACCTCGCACCCGATCATTAAGCTTCTTCTGGAAGGACAGCACCGCTAGTTCGCCCGTTACAGGTAGCATCATGGGTGTCTTTCGGGCTCGAGGATCGTCGGCGTAACCATGAAACATCGCTCCGTAGTTGCCCACCTGGACAATCTTCGGACGAGCCGTCTCCAGATATTCCATCAACCGTTCGTGACCAAGCGAGCGGGTCACGAAAAAGGTATCAAAACTCTTCTCCCCATCCCTCGAATCCGCACGCACCGTAAGGACAGCAAGAAAGACTGAGACAACGACAAGAAGACATAGAGGCATGAGAATCCTTTCAACTACAAGTCAACCGATACGCACACCGATGGACTTCTGCTTCATATTAAAAACAGCTGAGGACAAAAAGTACAAGGAATGGTTTCAAGGTTGCTGAAGCTTCTT
>CAZNWO010000128.1:0-9468 GCA_964576585.1 uncultured Puniceicoccaceae bacterium
GAAACCACGTTGGTCTTATGAAGATTCCCCTGCTCCTCCTTTCCCTTTTTTGCCTTGGTTTTCCTTTGCTTGGAAAGATCGAGGTTCACGACTTGGGTTACGCCAATCGAGTTACCCTTTCTTCCGGAGGTAAGACGCTGGCTTTCTATGGTTTGCCGAGCAAGGCCAAGGCGGATCTTGTCTTGCTTACGCACCATCGTCGGGATTTTCTAAGTGATTGTGGTAACGACGTCGTGGCGCCCTTGGCCGAGCAGGATCATTTCTCCAAGACGCGCGAGTATTGGGAAGGAATGTCAACGAAGCGCTTTCATTACTATACCCAGCAGTCCACCAAGATCCTTGCGGAACCAATAGAGGTTGATCGCTGGGTAAAGGGGGGAGACGTAGTCGAGTGGAACGGGCATCGTTTCGATGTCCTCGATACGCCCGGATTTACTCGTGGTTCCTTAACCTACGTCGGAGAAGTCGAAGGCAAGCGGGTCGCCTTTACGGGAGACCTGATTTACGGGGACGGCAAGATCTTCGATCTCTATAGTTTCCAGGACTCCATTCCCGAGGCAAAGATCGGCGGTTACCACGGCTATGGAGCGAGGTTGGGTCAACTCGTCTCGAGTCTTCGAAAGATAAAGGCGGCCAAGCCCGACGTCCTATACCCCGGTCGTGGTCCCGTGATCGATAATCCGGGGTCCGCCATCGACAAGTTGATCGGCAGGGTGCAGGCCTTGTACGGCAACTACCTTTCGACCAATGCCCTGCACTGGTATTTCGGCGAGACGCGGATGAGGATTTGCGGTGAGCGGATACTCGGAAAGGGCGCCGAGATCGAGTTGATGCCCAAGTGCCTGCACGTCGATACTCCCGAATGGATCATCCAGTATTCCACCAGCAGGATAATCGTTTCGGATGATGGTCACGGCTTCCTCTTGGATTGCGGAGGACAGCGTCAGTTCGATTACGTAAAGGACTTGGTCGAAAAAGGAGTACTCAAGTCGATCGAGGGCATCTTCGTTACTCACACGCACGATGATCACTCGCAAATGGTCAAGGCGGCAGCCGAGGAGTTTCGTTGCCCCGTCTACTCCACCGTCGAATACGAGGATATTCTGGAAAACCCGGGACATTACCTCATGCCCGGACTGACGGAGAACGCCATTGCCGACGTAAAGGGGATGAAGGACGGAGCGGTCATGAAATGGCGCGAATACGAGTTCATGTTTCGCTACTATCCCGGGCAAATGTTCTATCATGGCGCGCTTCTGGTCAAGCGACCCAAGGAGGACCCCGTCTTCTTTATCGGTGACTCCTTCGCTCCCACGGGAATCGACGACTACTGCCTGCTGAATCGGAACTTGGTCCACGATGACTCCGGTTACAACCGGTGCTTGAAGATTGTTCGAAGATTGCCCGCAAACACTTGGTTGGTGAACGAGCACGTGCCACATCTCTTCAGGTTTTCGGACAAGGAGCTCACTTACCTCGAGACTCGGTATGCCGCCCGAACCAAAATCCTGCGGGAGCTTTTCCCTTGGGATGATCCCAACTACGGCATCGATGAGCGATGGGCCACTTTTTATCCCTACGGCAACGTCATGAAGCCCGGCGAAACCAAGGAGGTAGAGGTGCGTATTTCAAACCATTCCCCCGTTGCTCGCCGATTCAAGGTCTCGCCACGCTCGATTCAATCTGTCGAGGTTCTCGACGGTCCCAAGTCCGTCAAGCTAGAGTCCAGAAAGGATGGCAACGTGACCTTCAGGATTCGAGCGCCCGAGAAAAAGGGAGTCTACCTGATTACCGCCGACGTTGATTCGAAGGACATGCCTTTCCGCGATTGGCTGGAGACCATCGTCGAGGTCAAATAGAGCAATCGTTCCAACTTCGATTTGAAAGCGCTGCGACCAATCCTTGCAGCCTGCGTTTGCGCCATCCATTCGGCGTCGGGCCATCCCATCTCCGTTACTACGGGGACGGTCGACGTAAATGAGACCAAGGTTCGAGCGGAGATAACGGTGATGGTCGAGGATCTGGCTCTCTTCCACGAACTGGAAGCGGATGAGCAAAGGAGGTTTTCCCAGTCCAAACTGATAGCTGCCTCGAAGGCCCACGAGTCCTTTCTCTTGAAGTATTTCCAGATCCGCGATGGGGCAGGGGGCTTGCTTTCGGGCGTAGTCGTTGGCAGGGACGTTTCCCGAATTCCCACTGAAGGCGTCCTGCAGGAAGATGCCATGAAGGTGGAAGCGATCTATAGCTTGGAGTATGAGTTGCAGGTAAAAAAGCCCGACTTCCTTACCTTTCTTCAGAAGTTCGGTGGACAAGAAAGCTTGGTCCCGCACGTGATGGAATTCATCGCCCTCCAGTCGGGCAAGTGGCTGGAGAAACCAACCCGGCTTCGGCATGGCCATCCCTATTCGATTTCCCTGGACTGGAACTCAACGGGCGACTCTGCTCCTTTGAACTGGCGTGCCGTTCGCGAAAAGCGAAGGAAGGAACTGGAACGCAGGCTCGGCATCGCCAGCTACACGGGGCTTTACTCCTATCTCTACCTTAACGACCAAGAGCTGAGGCATGAAATCCTCGTACCTCTTTTGACTTTCGAGAAATGGTTGCCGCTCCAACGAGCGGATCCCGAGTTTCTCCAAGTCGAGGAACAGGATGCGGTTCGCGAAAAAATCTCCGAATGGTTTCGATCCCGCAACCCTGTGGAAATCGACGGAGTGCCCGTCAAGCCCGTCTTGAGTCGTTTGCAATTCTTCGGGCTCGACGTGAACGACTTCGCTCGCAATGCGACTCCAAGGAAAGTGAACGTCTATCAGGCCAGGATCGGCATCATCCTGTCTTATCCCGCAAAGTCTCCTCCCCTCGCCGTACGCATGGAATGGGAGAGCTTTCAACCTTACGCCCCCTTTCTCAGGAGCTTTCTCTTTCTCCACGATGCAAATCCTGTGGAACATTTCTTTCTTGAGGAGTCCCCGTTCTGGGAATGGACTAGGACAGGCGAACCGATGCCGTCCCGATCCCATGAGATCGCTTCCCTCGCTTCCGCTTCGTCTTTCCTTGAATCTCGTATCGCCAATGGGTCTTTCCTAGTCTTGGCCTTTGTCTTTGTCGTCATCCTTTTTCGGCATGTCGGGCGCAATGGATTTTCCTTGAGAACCGCGACCCTTTTGGGGTTTCTCCTAGTCGCAGTTTCCTTAATGGCTTATCAATTCCTGCAATCTTCGACGCTTGCTCGACCCGATGACGAAGCGCTGGAGGTGCATGCCGCGGCTTTGCTGAAGAACGTGTATCGGGCCTACGACTATCGAGATGAGGAAGACGTTTACGATGCCTTGCAGTACAGTTGCTCGGGAGAATTTCTCGAGGAGCTTTACCTCGGCATTCTCTCGGGTTTGCGTATGCAGGAGCAGGGTGGTTCGATTGCCAAGGTGCAAAAAGTCGAGGTGCGTGACATGAATATCCTTCCCGAGGATTCTAGAGACGAGGCCGTTATCGATTGTACCTGGTCGGTGACCGGAACGGTCGAGCATTGGGGGCATCTCCATACTCGAGAAAACGAGTATTCCGCCCTTCTGACGATAAGCTTGGAAAAAAAAGAAAACGAACTCGGAAAGATCAAGGCTTTCGAGGTCACGGATGAAAAACGCGTGCGATTCGACACCGCCTTGCGGAAACTGGAACAAGATTGATGCAGGCAAAGGTACGAGAAGCAGGTTTTTCCTACGGTGATGAGGGTTTTCGCCTTTTCGTTCCCAAGTTCGATCTTTCCTCCGGCGAGCGAGTGGCTCTTATCGGGCCGAGTGGTTCGGGCAAGACTACGTTTCTTCATCTGTTGGCGGGTATTCTCGTTCCTCGCGAGGGACTGGTTCGAGTCGGAGAAAAGGAACTCTCTCGGCTCGACGATTTCACCCGTCGCGCGTTTCGCATATCCAAGCTCGGACTGGTCTTTCAGGACTTTCGACTAATCGAATACTTGAATGCTCGCGAGAACATGCTTCTTCCCTATCGCCTTGGCGCCGAGCTTCGTTTGAAGGAGTCCGTTCTCGATCGGATGAGGATTCTTGCCGAAAGGCTCCGTGTTTCAGGTTTGCTCGACTCACCCGTTAAACGGCTATCCCAAGGAGAAAGACAGAGGGTGGCGATCGGGCGGGCTCTTCTCGTTCGGCCGGGAATGATTCTCGCGGATGAACCGACGGGCAATTTGGATCCCTCCGGCAAGCAACGGATCATGGACTTGCTCTTCGATCAGGCGCTGGAACTTGGGGCGACACTCATTGTCGTTACTCATGATCACGCCTTGCTTGATCGCTTCGACAGGGTTGTCGACTTTGATCGAATCGGCGAACGGGAGGTCGATCGTGTCTAGCTTCTTTCTTGCACGCGAATACCTGCGCAAGAATCTTTTTCAGACCATTGCCATGGTCGGCGGTTTCACTTTCGCCCTTTACCTTCCGATCGCCACCCATTGGTTGCTCTTTGCCTTTGAAGAGGCGATTGTTGCAAGAGCTGCATCAACTCCGGTTCTGGTTGGCGCAAAGGGCAGTCGCTTCGATCTCCTCCTCCACGGACTTTATTTCCGGAACATTCAGATGGAGGAAGTCAAGTTTTCTAAATTTAAAGAGCTGAGGGACTCGGGGCCATCCAGCGCGGTGCCTTTTTTCAATAGTTTCTCAGCCAAAGGGCATCCTGTCGTAGGTACTTCGGAACTTTACTTCAAGGTCAGGAACCTTCGGTTGGTCGAAGGCGAAAACCTCTCCCTGCCAGGTGAGTGCTTGCTCGGTTCTTCCGTGGCTCGAAAGCTGGGTCTGTCTCCCGGAGACAAGCTGAGGACGGATCGGGAGAACCCCTTCGATCTCTCGGGCGAATATCCCCTGCTGCTCAACGTCAAGGGTGTCCTCGCCCCTTCCGAGAGTGCCGACGACGATGTCGTTTTCGTTTCGCTCAAGACTTCCTGGATCATCTCTGGAGTCTGGCATGGGCACGATGCCGACCACGATTTGCCGGCTGATTCCAAGCTGATCAAGAAGCATCTTGAAGTTACGGCGGAGAACTTGAGTTCCTTTCATTCCCATACGGATTCTGCCGATTTTCCTCTCACGGCAATGGCCGTTTTTCCCGAGAACGAGAAATCCACTGCTCTTTTGCTCGGTCGTTATGCCGACCACAAGGAACTTCAGGCAATCAGATCCATCCGCGTTGTGGATGAAATGCTCGGAATCGTTGCGAAGGTTCGTGAATTCCTCGATGCAAACCATGCCTTGGTTCTGGCCGTCACCCTTTTGTTGGTTTTCATGATATCGACTCTTTCCATACGTCTCAGGGCGACGGAGATGGAGACCTTCTTTCTTCTCGGATGTAGCCGTGGAAAGATACTTTCCATCCGATTTGCGGAACTTTCTATTGTCTTTGCATCTTCCATTCTCCTGGCAGTTTGTTCTGCATGGATTACGATTTTGGCAATGAAAGACTACCTGAATTCCCTTACCGCTTGAATCCGTATTCAATTTTCGAGATTTCCCTTGTCCCGAAAGATTGGTTTGCAACAAGGAAACCTTCCGGGCATGATCGTTAACGTGGAGTTCAAGACAGGACTTTCAGCATGATTCGCAACATGAGCAACTCGAGAAATCCGATCCTCAAGATTCGATGCGGAGTACTTCTCCTGTGCTTTCTTGTCTTTCCTTGGTTTCCGGCAACAGCCGTGGAGGATTCTCGGGAGACCTTCTTCGAGACTAGGATACGTCCCATTCTTCTCGGACGTTGTCTCGAGTGCCATGGTCCCGACAAGCAAAAGAACGGGCTTCGGGTCGACTCCCTCTCCGCCCTGCTCAAGGGAGGAAAGAGCGGACCTGCCCTTGTCCGCGGAAAGCCTGAACTGAGCCTTATTGTTCAAGCGACGTTGGGTATGGACGACGACCTGAAGATGCCGCCGAAGGTTCCCCTGACCAAGCGTGAGAAGGACGACCTCGCGGAATGGGTTGGTAGTGGCGCCTTTTGGCCTGCCGGCCCCGTTGCGAAAATAAGCAGCAAGGAGCATTGGGCTTTTAGGGCGCCGGCCAAGGTCGATCCTCCCGTGGACCCAACAGGTTGGGCTGAACCCGATTCGATGATCGATCGATTTGTTTCCGTTTCCCTTCGGCAAAAAGGATTGCGTCCTGCCAAGCGTGCTACGCGTGAGAGCCTGTTGCGTCGCCTTTATTTCGATCTTCTCGGACTTCCCCCAACCCCTGAGCAGGTTCTTGATTTTCTCGGAGATGATTCTCCAAAGGCCTACGAGGAATTGGTGGACAGCTTGCTTGCTTCACCTCATTACGGCGAGCGTTGGGGACGCCATTGGCTGGACGTCGCAAGATATGCCGATACCGCCGGCGACAACTCCGATTTTCCCATTCCCGAGGCAAGCTTGTATCGCGATTACGTCATCGATGCATTCAACAAGGATAAGCCTTACGACGAATTCATTCGAGAGCAACTGGCCGGTGACGTCTTGGCGAAAAAGGGTTCGTCCAAGCTTTACGCAGAGCGAACAATTGCCACGGGTTTCGTGGGACTTTCCCGTAGGTTCGGAACCTACATGGACGAGGCCCCTGAATTAATCATTGAGGACACCTTGGACGTCGTTGGGCGTGGTCTCATGGGCATCACTCTCAAGTGCGCCCGATGCCACTCCCATAAGTACGACCCCGTTTCCATGGATGATTATTATGGGCTTTACGGGATCTTCGCCAGCAGCAGTTACCCCTTTCCGGGTTCCGAGTCCTCCCCTCGATCACAAAGAATGGTTTCGACGTCTCCTACCCAGGAAATGAATCGTTTGTTAGGCACTAAGAGTCAGGACGTCCTTAAGATGCGCAGGCACATCGAAAACACTCTCAAGGACGGGGAAGCTGCCAAGAAGTATTTTGATTGGAAGAAGAAGTCGGACCAACTGCTCGATGAAATCAACGTTCTCGAAGGACGAGGTGAGGATGCTTCCGAGCTGAGGGATCGTCTCAGCCGAATAGATCTTGATGCAGCCCGTTCCAAGGTCTTGAGCGAGGTTGCCGCCTTGGAGTTGCGGATACACGAAATTGAATCGGAAGAAGGTTTGTTGCGCGCATACGCCTTGGAAGAGGGGGAGATAGGGGACGTTCGAATGCAGTTGTCCGGTGATCCCACTAGGTGGGGGCCTTGGGTCAAGCGCGGTTTCCCGAGCTTCGCAAAGGTGAAAAATCCGCCTGCAATTCCCGAGGGTTCAAGCGGTCGACTCGAGCTTGCCGAATGGCTTGTTCGCCCGGACCATCCGCTCACCGCTCGCGTCATGGTCAATCGCATCTGGCAATGGCATTTCGGTAAGCCTCTGGTGGCTACTCCTTCCAACTTCGGGATTCGCGGGGCTTATCCCACTCATCCCGGATTGCTCGATTGGCTTGCCGTCGATTTCATAGAGGGCGGATGGTCGATCAAGCGTCTTCACAGGAAGATTCTATTATCGAGTACCTACCGTCTATCCTCCGAATCCATTGCCCGCAATGAGGCAGTGGATCCTGCAAATCGCCTGTACTGGCGGTTCGATCGACGCAGACTGGATGCCGAGGCAATTCGTGATTCCATGCTTCATGCTTCAGGTCGGTTGGAATTGAGTCGCCCCGGGTTTCACCCGTTCCCTCCACGAAAGAATTACAAGTTTACTCAGCACAACCCATTCCAAGCTGTATATCCCAGTAATCATCGAAGCGTTTATTTGATGACCCAACGGTTCAAGCGTCATCCCTTTCTGAACCTTTTCGATGGTCCCGACACGAACGTTTCCACTCCCGTTCGTTCAACCAGCACGGTACCCCAGCAAGCTCTTTTTCTCATGAACGGAAAATTCGTACGAGAGCTTTCCGTCGAGTTCGCGGACCGCATCCTTGGTGCTGCCAAGGAAGACGGGGATCTTCTGAATTTCGCTCACATGACTGCATGGGGACGTCCACCCACCGAGCGCGAGAGGGAAAAGGCAAACCGGTACCTCAGTGAGTTTTACCGAACCCTTGATGGCGATCGAGGTCGTGCCGCAGATCGTGCAAAGCGAGATGCTTGGGCCAGCTATGGTAGCGTTTTGTTTTGCTCTAACGAATTCCTCTACGTTGACTGAAATTTGTCGCACTGACCTGTAGCCGGCGCCAAACTTTGAATTGCCGTGAAAATTCCTTCCAGAACCATTGACCGACGGAGCTTCCTCTCGGGTTCCGGAGGAGCTTTGTTGAGTGGAGCGTTAGGACTTCAGGCAAAGCTTGCCTACGCTGCGAACGTTTCTGGAAGCGGTCTTCTTGCTCCCGCTCGGACAAACTTCGTTCCAAGGGCCGAGCGACTTATCTTCATCTTTCTTACCGGCGGAATGTCTCACGTAGACACCTTCGATCATAAGCCCGCCCTGAGGCGTGACAAGGGCAAGACCGTCGAAGGCATCAACGCAGTTTTGGGGCCGCAGTACCTGATTCCCTCTCAATATGAATTTCACCGTCAGGGGGCTTCGGGAATAATGATCAGCGAATTGTTTCCCCACCTCGGCGGCATGGCGGACGACCTTTGCGTGATCAATTCCATGCATGCCGATCACCTTGGTCATTTCGAGGCCACTTTGTCCATGCACACCGGCTCAACCGGTGTGCCTTTGCCCGGCATCGGTTGCTGGTTGAGCTACGGTTTGGGTACTTTGAATCGCAACTTGCCGCCCTACGTGCTTCTTGCGAAGGACATGCCCTACGCCGGTTCGCAAAACTGGGATTCCAGTTTTCTCCCTGCAAGCCACCAAGGCGTCCGCCTCCTTCCCGGAGCAGAGCCCATTCCCAACTTGCGTTCACCTGTACAGTCTTTGCGTATCCGGGAGTTGGAGGAAAAGATGCTCCGAGACTTCAATCAAATGCATGCCGACCGTCATGCCCGCGACTCGAACCTCCTCTCCCGAATGAATAGTTTCCGAACCGCCAGAGGCATGATGAAAGTTGCCCCTGAAGTGATGGACGTCTCTTCCGAGTCAAAGGCGGTCAAGAGGCTTTACGGACTATCTCCCGACGACGTCGATTCATTCGCTTGGCAATGCCTCGTCGCTCGGAGATTGTCCCAGAGCGGCGTTCGGGTAGTGGAAATTTTTCATCAAGGCGCGGACTTGAAGAAGAATTGGGATAACCACGAGGACGTCGGCAAGCTGAGTGGTTTGGCGAAGCAGGTGGATCGACCGATCGCCGGCTTGCTTCGCGACCTGAAGTCCTTGGGGATGCTGGACGACACGCTCGTCGTAATAGCCACTGAATTCGGTCGCACTCCCTACGAGCGAAAACCCGATCATACGGGCAGAAACCACCAAAAGGATGCCTTTACCTGTCTTCTTGCAGGTGGAGGAGCGAAGGGTGGATTCGCATATGGCAAGACCGACGAACACGGAATCGAGGTGGCTGAGGATGACGTTCACGTCCATGACTTTCATGCAACCATCCTCCACCTCATGGG
>CAZNWO010000129.1:0-4352 GCA_964576585.1 uncultured Puniceicoccaceae bacterium
GACCAGTGGGAAGATCGAGAGGGGCTGCAAGATCGCTCACGGGGCGATCATCAATCCACAGCTTGAGGCCTTCGTGGCTGTTCAATAGGAGTTTTACGGAGCCGGCAACCTGGATGTCGACAGCACCTTGGACGTAGACGATTTCACCAAGAGCAAGGTCTTCATCGGACAGCATGCCGTCGACCATGCTGTAGGTAGTTTTCCAAGGGGTGTCGGCAGCAGGTGGTTTGCTGGCGCTGCCGGGAGCGATCCTCCATTTGCGGATGAAGGGCCTTTCGTCGTTGGCATAGGGACCGGGTCTTCCCAAGAGAGAAACGAACTTTGCGAGATCGAGGAATTCCCGGCGGGTCTTCAATTGGTCGGCAAGACCTGCGGGCATGAGGGACGGCATGGGCTTCATCCTGCGGACTTCACTCATAGGGAGCTTCACTTCCTTACCGCCTTGGGCGGAGTCGCGGATAACGACTTCCTTTTCGCTCTTGTAGGTGATTGAGCCCATATGAATAGTGCCGTCGCTCAATGTGATGAGCTTGTTCTCGTAGTGCTGGGCGATGGCCTTGTTGGGTTCCAAAATGGCCTCGATCACGTAATCCGTGCGAGCGGCCGCTCCAACAGCCACCAAGTTCGGGCCGATGGGCGAACCTACCTGACCGATGGCATGGCAACTGAAGCAGGCTAGCTCCTTTCGCCGAAAAACCTTCTCGCCACGAACGGGGTCTCCTTCCTTGTCCACCGCTGCGGTGAGCTCTTTTCGATTCTCCTTAATCAGCAGGGAGGACAAGGATCGCGGAACGGGAGCCTGAAAGATTTGGGCGAGGGCGCGCGGCAATTGGCCTGTGCGTCGATGATAGGCGGAAAGAAGATCGATAGTCCTTGGATGGGGCTTCTTGTCGCCCATGGCATCGGCCAATGCATTAACTCCAACGGAACGTCGAGTAAAGGCTTGTACAAGGGCAACGGGATCGGATTCGCCGGGATCTTCGAGAAAGTATTCGACGGCATGCTCGGCAGCCTCGTGAATATCGGCTTCCGCCAGTCCAAAGACCGCAAGATAACGATCGGTAGCTTCTCCCTCTTGAGCAAGTTCTCGGAGGGCCTCGACGGAGGAGGAACCCCTAAGTTGCCCCAAGGATATGGCTGCCGCCCGACGAACGGGATAGACCCGTTTGGAGTCACCCAGAACCTTGAGGAGGTCGGGGTCGGCGCCCTTGAGTTGCCAAGCTCCGAGATTGGCAGCGGCAGCTGCGGCAACCCCGTCGTCGGGATGGTTCAGGAGCTTCTTGAGTGGGTTGACACGCTGGCCGAGGGAGAAGTCGCCTTTGCGTCCGATCTTGGCTAGGCCTTCCAGCATGGCGACCATGACGCGAGGGTCGAAGTCGGGCTTTTTGCGGGCAACGGCGTCGACCGTCATGCGGGCTTGCTTTACGTTCGCGTCGGAAACGAGGCGATCGATGATGGCGCGTGTTTCGTCGAGCCCCGGAGTTTTCTTCTTCAAAAACTCACCAAGGCGTTTCTCAAACCCGATGCCGGCCTCACGCTCGGCGAAGTCGCGGTGGGAATCCTTGTCGAACTTCAGCTTGTTTGACACAAGGGCAGGACGCCACAAGCCCTCGAGGGCATTCACGGTTTGAGGAAGGGCGATGTCGATGGCTGCATCGCGAGGATGATCGAGGGCCACCAGCGCGGCACTAAAGGCCTGTGCCTTAGGGACGTAACCTGCCGACAGGATGGCTTCCATGCGAACACGAGGAAAGGGATCGGCTGCGGCCTTTGCGAGAAGGGCGACGGGATCGTCTACGTCCTCATGCCAGTAACGCAGGACGCGGGCTCCGGCGGCCCGGGCATTTCCATTTTTGGCGGAAAGCACACGATTCAAGATGTCCTCGCTTGGTCGCTCCACGTTTTGGCAGGTCCACATCGCCTCGACGAGGTGGTGATCGTGATCCGGATCCTTGGGATCGAGCTTGGCCACCCAAGCCGCAAGTTCCTTGGCTACGGCGTCGCGATCACGCTCGGCCAAGACGTTGCGAGCCTGATGGCGAGTCCATTGCTCGGGACTCTTGAGGTGGTTAACCAGTTCGGCAATGGAAGCTCCAACCAGTTGTGGTTTCTTGACGAGGGGACGCCCCTTGGCCGTGATTCGCCAGATGCGCCCATGATCCTTGTCGCGGCGTGGATCGCGAAAGTTGTGCTTGGCGTGGTTGATGATGGGGTTGTACCAGTCGGCAACGTAGATGGCTCCATCAGGACCAATCTTGCAGTCCACAGGGCGGAAATTTGGGTGACGAGAGGAAATGAGCGGAGGTAAGACGTTGGCGGAAAAACCTGCGCCCTTCTCGAGAAACTCGTAACGGATAATGGCTCGACTCTTGAACCTGCAGGTTAGCAGTTGGCCGCGGATATCCTCAGGTAGGTGAGTGCCGGAAGCAAGGTCTCCGCCACATTGCTTTTCAGTGCTGATCAAGTTCGCCATGCGGACGCGCTGTCCGCTATTGCCGGTGGCGGGCGAAAGGTAGCTTACGCGAGGGTTATCGATGAAGAAGGATTGGCCCCAGCGATCGAAGACGTGTCCCCAAGGATTACCAACACCTATGCGGGCAAAGATTCTCAGTTCTCGTGTGCGCGGATTGTACTGGTAGACTCCCCCGTTGTAGTTGCGGACAACACCGTAGAGCGTTTCCACTTGGGAATGCAAAAAGATGCCTTCCTGAAAATAAATCCAGCCACCGGGCCCACGTCTCCAGGCGCTGATACTGTGATGGCTGTCCTCAATGCCGAAACCGGTAAGAGGGAGCTCCTTTACGTCGGCTATGTCGTCGCCATCCGTATCCTTGAGAAAAAAGACGTCCGGGGTCTGGGCGACGAAACATCCGCCGTTAGCCAACTCGATTCCAGTGGGCATGTAGAGACCGTCGGCAAAAACGGTGGACTTGTCGGCCTTGCCGTCGCCATCGGTATCCTCCAGAATTATGATCTTATCGTTGGCAACCTCGCCGGGCTTGAGCTGAGGATAGGCCCAGGAACAAGCGACCCAGAGACGTCCCCGAGCATCCCAAGTCATGTGAATGGGATTAGCCAGCATGGGCTCTTGGGCAAAAAGGTTCACCTCGTATCCCGGAAGCAGCTTGAAGTTGGCCTGCTCGACCTTGGGGTCGTGGTCCTCCATGAGGGCGAGGTCGGCGTTGGCTAGGTTACGCTTGCTGATGCCATCGGCATTCTTTTGCCCATGCATCAGGTTCCCGAGAACGAGAAGGCAAGCAATCGCAACAAGAAGAGGTTTCATGGCATTCATTGTCGTTCCAGGCGCCATTCGCGTGTCTTAGGCTTAATTCCAAATCGAAGGAGTTTCTCTTTTTCCTCGGCAAGCTTGCGAAAGGCGATCACTTCTTCGGGTAGGTCCTTTCCACTGGCGGACTTCCTCCGTTCGCCAACTATGTGAACTTGGTTGAGAGCCTTCCACGAGTAGGTAAATTGCAAGTTCTTGTCGTTGACTAGAAGTCGGAAAGCATTCGCCTCCTTGTGGGCGGGTGAAACATCGACGGCAATCCCTTCCGCCCATTGCAAGTTAGTGCCACGAGCTACAGGTTGATCATCCACGACAAGCAAGTATTCACCCGGATCGAGGTTGGCTACAACCAAAGTGTCGCGAGAAGTGGCTAGATTTTCATGCAGCTCACCCTTGGCGGGCGGCACCAAGCCGGGCGGTGCAATTTCCTGAACGCTGAAGCGTAGCCCCCCACCCTCTTGCCGAAGCGCCGAAACCTTGGTTCCCCTCGAGGTTGCCTTGAGCGACTTGGCGTCCAAACTAAGCCACCAAGTCGGTTGACCGGGAAGGAGCTTGTCGGCGACCATGCGGGCCGCAACCCAGTAACCGTATGCATTCAAATGGATGCCTTGCTCGGTGAGCTTTGGGCCTTCCTTGTCGTCCATTAGGTAGAGCGTCGGAGAGAAAAGGTCTACAAATGAAATGTCGGACGCAGAAGCCGCCTCCCGCATGACGTCGACGTAAGCCGCCAAATCCTTATTTCGCTGCTTGCGATTAGGTGAGAGTTCGCGGTGGTCCTCGTGGGCAATGGGCGAGACAAGGACGAGCCGCACGGGAGACTTGCCGTTGTACTGCTTTCCCTTGTGGGTTGCGATGAAGCGCTTCAAGTGGCTTCGGAAATCATTCAGCCCCGCCTTGCCGGCGAAAGACTCGCCCATGCCGAAGCAAATCAGGATGACGTCGGTCTTGTGAGAAGCCAAGGTGGAGGCCTCGCTGGGAAAATTGGTCGGTCGGTCACGCAAGTGGACGAGATCCCCACCCCATCCGAAGTTGCGGACCGAGACGGGGTTCTCACTTGAGCGCTGGA
>CAZNWO010000129.1:4452-9381 GCA_964576585.1 uncultured Puniceicoccaceae bacterium
TCCCCACCCCATCCGAAGTTGCGGACCGAGACGGGGTTCTCACTTGAGCGCTGGAGGAGAAGCGTTTCCAAGTAACCATGGATGCGCAACTGGTCGGCATAGGTATTGCCGACGATAGCTACGCGATCGCCGGGACGAATCGGAGAATCATTTCCCCAGGAAGATAAAGCGAGCAGCGGAAAAATCGCCACTAGGCCTAAAGCTGCGAGCTTGGCAATCACTTCTTTTTACGCTTGTCCGCTCGCTTGATCTGCCAAGTGGTTATCTTTGCATCCGCCTTGGGCAAAGGCTTTTCTACCGCCCAGTGACAGGCGTTAATCAGCATACGATTGAAGGATTCCTCGGCAAAGTCGCCGGGATGGCCAAACGAGGTCCCAAAAACCTTGCCCCCCCACTCGTTCTCCCAAGCCCATGCCACGACGGCTGTCTCGAATTCCTTTACCTGAATTTGTCCGAAACTCCTCTTGACCAATCGGGCTCGACCCTTGCCGCTGCCCGAGGTCAAGGGCAGACAGCCTTTTTCCAAACGGGCAAGGTACAAGGTTCCCGGGGAAACCCATTGAGTCTTTGAGACGTTGGACATGATCGGGTGGTCGGCATTTTCCGGATTCACCTTGATATTCGTCGTCCCGGCCTGGTGAACGATGTATGGCGTACCCAAGGCACGGCGACCGAAGCCGTCGTTCCACTCATGACGTGGATGTTCCTTCCCGTACTTGAAGGAATGGTTGGCGGTGCGCAGCCCAATGACAGGCTTTCCCGACTTCAAATAGCCCTCTATCGGCTTCCACTCCTTATCGGGCAGCTTTAGAAAGCGCATGAAGAAGATCGCAAGATCGGCATCGTCGAGAGCCTCGATTCCAGGCAGGACGTTTTGCGTCTTCTTTTCTGGATTCCCCTTACCCATGACTACCGTGGTACGGAATCCGAACCGTTCCAGTTCCTTGGCGAAGACCGGCATGGTCAATTCGGGAGAATAATGAAGCGTGCCAACGACAAGAACAGCGTGCGGCTTGTCCGAAGCTTGCAGGCAAAGACCACCAAGTAAAAAAAGGGATGATCGGAACAAGATAAGAGAGGTTTTCTTGAGAGATGGCATGAAAATGAAGATAGGCAAAATCCTGCAGGTCGCCAATTAAATGTCAACCAGCAGCAAATCCTCGGCACCCTCACCAAAGGGACCAACAAGAACCTCGTTGCCATCGGGATCGAAGACCAATGAGTTGCCGATGCACTTGCGACCCCGCCAAGGACCTGCCGTGATCGGACCAACGTTGCTGCAAGCCAAAATCCACACATTACGTTCACGAGCCACGAGACCAAGGTTTTCTCTCCAAATCTTGCCATAGGGCTCCTCGGCAGGATCAAAATCCGAATCCACAGCCCAAGCGCAGGGCATGAGGATGATTCGAGCCCCGAGATCACAGAGACGACGACTAATCCACTGTCCATCGGCAAAACCATCCGCGCAAACCTGAAGACCAATGGGAGCAAGCTCCGTATCGCATGCCGCATTCGCTTCCGAGCCAAGGGAGTAAAGATCGTGCGCAATCTCGAGTTCGTTGATCTTGCGATGGAGCAACAACAATTCGCCTTCCCTACCAATCAAGACTGCGGAATTGAACAAATGTTTCCCGTGAAGCTCTACCAAGCCCGCGCAAACGAATAGTCCGTTCTTCTTGGCAGCTTGGGACAGGGTCTCGAACGTCTCACCTCCGGGGATGGTACCAGCGGCATCTTGAGCAGAAGGATGAGTCCAGCCGAAATCCAAGGCTTCGGGCAACAAAACCAAGTCGACTCCCAAGGAAGCCGCTTGCTCGATTCGTCGGCAGGCTCGCGCTCGATTCCTTTCGGGCTGACCACCTTCCACCTTCATCTGAGCGAGCGCAACTTGCATTCCGGAGGTTCTTAAGGAACTACAAAGGGGTCAAGCACGCCTTAAGATAATTCCTCTCGTCCTAGCTTGTTTTCGCTTCCCTCGAGGGAAAAGTTCCAACACCATCCCATGAAAGCGTTCATCTCATGCAAAAACAGACACAGCTCAAGGCCAAGCTATCCATCTTCAACTTCCTGCAATACTTCATTTGGGGCAGCTGGTACGTAAGCATGGGGGCTTATCTTGCCAATATTCTGAAGTTCGGAGGGCAGGAAATCGGTGCTGCCTACGGAGCTTTTGCCATAGGATCCATGATTTCGCCTTTCTTCGTCGGATTGATTGCGGATCGCTATTTTCCATCTGAGAAAATGTTGGCTGCCTTGTCTCTCTTGGGGGGATTGGCCCTCTGCGCATTGGCAAACCTGAATACTTTCCTGTCATTCTACTCCACCCTAATTTTTTATTGCGCCCTTTACACTCCAACACTTGCATTGGGCAACTCCCTTGCACTCAGCCATCTGGAGGATTCCAAGACCGCCTTTCCAAGGATTAAGCTGTGGTCGGCAGTAGGATGGATAGGCGGAGGAGTTACGCTGACTCTTCTGAAAGGCGAACAGTCGAACATCCAATTCTACCTAGCGGGAGGAGTCTCCGTGCTTTTAGGGATTTACTCTTTGGCCCTCCCGCACACTCCTCCCCAAAAGACGGGAAAAGAGATCACCGTAGGCGAACTACTTGGGCTAGATGCGCTCGCCCTGCTGAAAAAGACCTCCTTTGCGATCTTCATCTCGTGCATGTTCCTGATCTGCATTCCCCTCTACTTCTACTTTGTGATGATGGGAATCTACCTAACCGAGCTCGGTTGGACGGGCATAGCAGGGAAAATGTCTCTCGCCCAAGTTTCGGACGTAGTCTTCATGTTGCTCTTGCCGATCATGCTGAAGAAACTGGGCTACAAGAGAACGATCTTCCTCGGCATTCTGGCGTGGGTCGGACGCTATTTCTTTCTCGGAGGAAGCGTAGACTCAATCGCTTTACAGGCTCCACTCATCTTCGGGGCAATCCTGCTGCACGGAATCTGCTACGACTTCCTGTTCATAGCTGGACAGCTCTATGTCGACGAGCAAGCGAATCCTCGTATTCGAGCTGCGTGCCAAGGGTTCATCGCCTTCATATTATGGGGAGTGGGGGCTTTCGTCGGCACCATGCTGGCAGGAAAGGTACTTGCCATGAACGAGATCATAAATTCCTCGGGTGAAACCATCCACGACTGGGGAGCAATTTGGCCCGTACCCGCTTGGCTTTCGGTTGGCGTGCTGGTTTTGTTCTTTCTCTTCTTTCGAGAGCCGGAACGAAGGTCCTCAACGGCGAATCAAGAAACAAATCGTCCCGAAGCATAGAACAAATTCTGCCTCGGAGAAAGACGCCGAACAAAGGAGAAATTCTATCAGAGGTGCTTCTTCAGGAAGCCGTCAACGGCATCGACTGTGGGCGCAAACCATGTCTCGAACACCCAAAAGGGGTGAGGCCCCTTGGGCATGAGCACGAATTCGTGCAAAATTTTGTGGGTGTCAAGACGCTTGCGAAACTCGAGGTAGCGAAGCTCCGGTCGATCGAACTGACCATCGATAAATAGGTAAGGAGGAGCATGCGCACCGACATGAGTGATGGGTGAGGCTTCCTTGTAAATTGCCTGATTCTTGTCCGGCAGGTTACCCCCCATGAAATCAATGAGTGCATCGCCGCGCGGAGAATCCTTTGCCTTGGCTATTCGTTGCAGGATATGGGGGTCTAGCAAATCCATGGATCCGCACATCACGATGCTGGCCTGCACCTTGGAAGAGTGCTTGCGATGATCTCCAAGGCCTTCGAATCGTTCGATCCCATTCGTTGCACCCATGAATCCGGAAAGATGTCCACCTGCGGAACCCCCGATGGTCGCAATGCGATCAGGATCAATGCCGAAGCGCTTTGCATTCGCCCGAGTCCAGCGGATGGCAGCCTTGCCATCGTGAACGGCGGCGGGGAACGGAGCCTCTCCGGACAAGCGATACTCGGGGACGACGCAGACATAACCGCGTTGAGCCAAAGCGAGGCCGAGGGGGGCAAACAGGCCCGGACGTCCGTTCTGCCAACCTCCTCCAAAGAACATCACGATGGCAGGTGAGGGCATTGCATTCTTCGCAGGGCGATAGAGGTCAAGGGTCAGGCGACGTCGGCGCTTTTCATCAACATAGGTGAAAATGAAGGAACCTTCGACCTGAACACTTTCCGTAACAACCGGACGGACCTTCACTCGCTTGGCTTTTTTGTCGAGAATGGGCTGGCCAAAGACAAGAGAGCTGCCGAAGAGCAATGACGTTGCAAAAATAAGAAACAGCTTCTTCATGGAAACTTTACGGGGCGTATCGCCAACGGAATTTCGACCGGAACCCCGATCCGGAGAGCTCCTAAATGAGCGGAAGAGGGCTTCCGTCGCAAATCCTGAATGGGCGACCAAGCTGGTCGTGCAACTCGGTATGGTGGTCTATGCCCATCGCTTTGTAGACGGTTGCATGGACGTCTGCCGGCGAACAGGGAGCGCTTCCGGGCTCTGCGCCCTTTCGGTCGCTGGAACCATAGACTTGGCCTCCACGGACACCACCTCCCGCCAAGGCAAGAGAATAAACGCCGGGGTGATGATCACGTCCGCCATTGTTGTTGACCTTGGGCGTACGACCGAAATCGGTAAGGAACACGACCAAGGTCTCGTCCAGCATTCCGCGCATTTCAAGGTCGGTCAGGAGTGCCGAGACTCCTTGGTCGAATATGGGCAGGAGACGATCCTTCATCTTGGGGAAATGTCCCCTGTGAGTATCCCAGTTGTCACCTCCTCCTCCCGCGAGATCGGATGCGGAACACAAAGCCTGAACAACAGGAACACCAGCTTCTACGAGACGCCTGGAAAGGAGAAGCGTCTGGCCTCCCATATGGTCGCCGTACATTTCGCGAATCCGAGGATCCTCTTTCTCCAAATCGTAGGCATCACGGACAGGCGATCCAATCAACATGTC
>CAZNWO010000130.1:0-9262 GCA_964576585.1 uncultured Puniceicoccaceae bacterium
CGAGCTCGGGCTCGACGTGATCACCGGCTACCAGTGCGACGTGGTCGCCGACAAATCCCAATTCAACGGCATGCTCTACGAGGAAAAGGGCCGTGGTATTCTTGCCCGCACCCATGACAAGGTGACCATCGATCCCAAGGGCGACCAATGGGTGGTGGGCAAATTGGAGGTCAAGGAGTTCGCTCCCGGTAAGTGGCATGAGTACCGTATCCTCGTCGAGGGCAATCGTCACCGCCACTGGATCGACGGGCATCCCACCGCCGATGTTCTCGACCTCGACGAGAAGGGCAGGGCCCTCGATGGTGTGCTCGCCTTGCAACTGCACAAGGGTCCACCCATGACGATCGAGTTCAAGGACATGCTTATCAAGCACCTCCCCGACGACCTGCCGATTATTCAGCTCAAGGACAATCCCATTCCTGCCGACGCGGTCGGCGCACCTCCCCGTGGCAAGCTTCCGAAAGATTGGAAACCGCCGGTCTACGGGGAACGCTGAGTGCTTATGAGTCCTGATTCCTTTAATGTGTGAGTCGAAATTGTCATTCTCGTAAGCCTGCTCTTTAAGGCATGGCTAGAGACCTAACTGCACGACGAACTTTTTAGACTCGAAAGTGAATTAATGTTCAAGGAGTTGTCATCGCGTTATTCTATTCCATCAAATATATCCTTTTCGGGCGAAGACACTTCGACTCTCGAGTCCTTCAAGTGTAGGCTCCAGCTTCCCGGCCATGGTTTTTGGGTTTCGGGAGGGCGACCTCTATCGAGCAATCCCCAAAAAACCTGTCGCCCTTCCAGCGTGGCTTCTTCCCGAGTCCTTCCGAGGCGCTTGTCCTTCCCGAATTTGGGAGGAAGGCGAAGAGTCCTTGGGTGAACGTCATACATCTGGTTCGGCCACATCGTCGACAGGTACAGCTTCTTTGGTGCGTGGGGCTTGAGGCCGAGTTCCGCCAGTTCCGGAAAGCGTTCGGGATCGCCGGCTGATTCATAGGCCGCAATCATGGCGCGTGCCACGTCTCCCACACCGTGGGCGTAATATCCTTCTTGCATGACGGGCTGTTCGCCCACCAAAACCGATGGCTTTAGGCAACGAATTGATGCCACTAGTCGTTGCTCGATCGCTTCGAGGCCCCGATGGTGCTGGTAGCGCTCTAGAATAAGGTGTGGGCTATCTCTGCCTCGCCAGGCAAATTCGTTGAAGTTGTAACCAACCGTAATGCCCATAGCAGTCGTGACGGCATCCGTCTTGTGGGTATTGAGGTCTCCACCAGTCTCAAAGGGCTTGTTCACCGATCGGCCCATCAGCAGGTAGGCGCTGTCGAAATGCTCGCTAACGGTTACCATTGCCGACCCGTTGACGTGATGATCGTGAGGTGATGCGTAGATGACACCCATTCGCCTGCCGGAATCCCGTTGCTTCTTCCAGGTTTCGCCTCCATCGGAGGTTTTTGTAACGGTTCCCCGATCTCCGGTAACCCAACCGTTCAGGGAATCCGTGAAATCAATGCTGCGCCACCATCCGTTTGTTCTGGTCGGCCTTATTTTCCAGTTCCCGGACTTTGCCTCGCGTTGCAAGAGACCGAATTGACTAGCTGCCCAGACCTGTTTTTCACCAGATGCGCTGATGTCGTTAAGGTTGATCAGGTCGAGAAGTTTTTCATTTGCCAGTATCTTTTCCCGTGCCCAGCTTTTCCCACCGTCTCCGGTATGGAGGATATTGCCGTGCTGGCCAACGATCCAGCCCTTCGAAGGGTTGGCGAATCGCACCGCACGGTAATTCAGCGAGAGACCGTAGGGTCGTCGAAGCGGGGGCATTGGTTGCTTCGACCAGCTTTTACCACCGTCCTCGGTAGACATCACCGTCTCAAAGCGTCCCACCGTCCATCCGCGTTGCTTGTCGATGAAATGAACATCGTAAAGCCAAGCCGGTGTCGGCGCCTTGCGTGTCTGTCTCCAGTTGTCTCCTCCATCTTCCGTTCTCCAGATGGTTCCAAATTCACCTACCGCCCAGCCATTATCTTTATCAAGGAAGGTCAGTCCGGTGAGCCAGCCTCCCGCCGAGTCCAGTTGGGTCTCCCAAGTCTTTCCACCGTTTGAGGTGGCAAGGATGACTCCCATGCCGCCCTTGATCGCCACCTCATAGTCTCGTGGCCAACCGCCCACCGCCCAGCCGTGCTCGCGGTCGATGAAGAACACCTTTTCCATAAGGAAATGAACGCCGGCTTCCTGTTCCTTCCAGGTTACACCGCCATCGCTGGTATGCAGAATCGTTCCCAGTCCACCTGCGGCCCAGCCATGGCTCTTGTCGATGAAACTGACGCTCCTCAAACTATCGCTGTTACGATCACGCTTTAGGGATACGGGCTTGGCCGCAGTCACGTCACGGCCAGGTGCAGGACCTAGAGGTGTCCTACTCTTGGACACGGCTTTTGTGTTCTTTGGCTCGATTGTTATCCATCCGTAGTGAGCGGGGTCGCGGATCACCTTTGCCGGAACCGACCAGAAAAGGTTCAGTTCCTTGCCTCCTGAAAGCTTTCCCTGTTGTTCGTTCTTCCAGAACCAAGTCGAATCGGTGGCCCGAGCATTGTTGCCCGAAACGCAGCGGTGGAGGTTTAGCCCCCAGTTACTTGGGATTTGCCCAAGTTTACATACAGCGCTGAAGGGAATCGCCAGCTCAACCGACCAGCGGTTGTCTCCCTTGTTTTTATCGACTTTCACTTTGGCACCTGAATCCCATTGAGGATGTGGCGTCACCGTGAACATGCCGAAAGAGTCATAGTATCGCTGTAAGAGAACTCCATCCGAATTGACCATGAATTGAAAGGATCCCGCATGATAGGGATCGGCGTCGGAAAGATCCGGCGACAACAATACCTCGACGTAATCGCCCCAACCAATCCCCCATGACTCACGACGATCGAGAAAGTTCGTCCTCCGGTTTCCTATGCCGTAGGCCTTGTCTTCTTCCTCTCGAGTGACGACTTTCATGTGGTTCAGTGACTGCTCTTCGCATTCAAAACGAACATATAGGTTTGATTTGTCGTGCATCAGGAGCACCTTCGTCCGGTCCGAACTCCGGCCCAAACGATCGGTCAGACGATCAACCCGTGTTGCCTTGCTCCAATCGATCGAACTCACCGTCGCCAAGTGAAGTGATGGCGTAGGTGTGTCGATTTTTTTGCCAAGGCTTTTCTCATGGGCCACCTTGAAGCCTCCTGAGCTACGGTCTAGGTCGCATTGGACGAGGGATGTTCGGCGAGTCCGGCTTACCACGGCTGGTCCAGTCTTCCCTCTTCGTAAACGACTGACGTCCACACCCCAGACGGAACCCTTTCCCACTGTGGGTCGTAGCGAGTCCCAAGGGACTTCCATCTCCACCTTCCAGCCCTTCTTCGAGCGGGTGGTCGTTGCCTTGGTTCCTGATTTCCACGCAGGCGACATCGTTCCTCCGCCCCAAGGATCGTAAAATACGTCGAGCAGGGCGCCGTTCGGGTTGACGGCGATAAAGTAATAGGCCCCCTCCATAAAGACACGATTTACTCTTGCCGACCGTGGCTTCAGTTGGGACCGAAGTTTTTCAGGGTCGGGGGCCAGATTGATCAATTCAAAATTCGACCAATCCTGACCAACCCCGACCGGTGTCAGGCAGACCACCACGCATTCGTCGAGCAGGACCGATTGCCTCGGCTTTGGCAGACCGAGAGCCCATTTCACTTCCTGGCCCCGCGTCATGCTCGGGTAGATCAGCGGTTTGAGCGTGGCGAAATCTCCGCGCCAGAAGGCTTTCACTTTCTCCGACCGATCGTCCACCAGTGGCGTGAGCGCTTTCCATTGGCCGGGATTAGGGTCCGGACAGTTCACCGTGATGGACAATTTGCCGCTATCGCAACGAATCTCGGCATGGGCGGCAGGGGAGGACGCCTTGCCCGCAGGACCGACGAGGAGGCCGGTGTCGATACCCTGACTTGAAGATGCCTTTGCCCTATCCAGACCCTTGGCTTGGCTTGAATTCAGGGCGTTTTGGAAAGCAAGAGCCGGCGGTGGCCTGAGTTCCCATGAGTGTTTTTCAATCAGTGCGTCCAGTCGCGGGCGGCTGATCCCCAATTCTTCCGCAAACTCATCACCTCGCTCGAAGACACTCCAGTAGTTCAGTCGGACGACGTCACTAAAAGATAGGCCGAAATCCTTCTCAATGCGCTTTTGATCCCCCTCCAGAGGTGCAGCCATCACCATTGCAATGATGAAAAGGAGGTGTTTCATTTCCGCACCTTATGCCTCTCAAGGCACTCCTTGCAAGCTCAGTAAGTTGTGCAGATTGGCTCGCCTAGAAGTAATTTTTTGTTTTGTTCTTGGGAAGCGATGTGTTGCAGTCCTTTTATCTTTCCTGAGTTCTTGGGTGAAGTTTCATTGCCGGGGTTTTCGTTATGTTGCTGAGAGCTAATCTCATGTTGTTGCTGACCGCTTGCATCTGGGGTTTTGCTTTCATTCCCCAGAGGCTCGGGATGGATCATATGGAACCTTATTTCTTCAATGCCTTGCGCTTCATGCTCGGTGCACTGTCGCTGTTGCCCGTTTGTTGGATTTTGCGAAAGAAGAAGGTTCATGCCAAGGGAGGTGCAAAGCAATTTTGGTTCTTTGGTGTGCTGATTGGTTTTGTGCTCTTTTGCGGTGCCGCTCTTCAGCAAGTCGGGTTGAAGGATCCGGAAACCACTGCCGGCAAGGCAGGTTTCATTACGGGGCTCTATCTTGTCTTGGTACCAATCATCGGCTTTTTCTTCAGGCAAAGGATTGGAAGCCTTGTCGTTGTGGGTGTAATTCTGGCCACGATTGGACTCTACTTTCTGAGCGTGCAGGAAGGATTCGTCATTGGCAAGGGCGATGCCCTTGTTCTTCTTGGAGCATTTTTTTGGGCGATTCATGTGCAAGTGATTGGACATGCATCGTCCAAGGTGGATCCTTTGCGTTTGGCCTTGGTGCAATACGTCGTTTGTTCGATTCTCAACCTTGTGGTCGCTTTGTGTATTGAGGATATCTCCGTGGAACCGGTTGTGGCAGCCTCAGGTTCCATTCTCTATTGTGGCATTGTTTCAGTTGGCATCGCCTATACCCTTCAGATTGTCGCCCAAAAACACGTTGATCCGAGCAGGGCTGCAATCATTCTGAGTCTAGAGGCTGTATTTGCCGTTCTAGGGGGATGGTTGGCACTCGTCGTGGGATTGAGTTTTGCCAAATCTGATGAGATTCTAAGTCATCGACAGCTTTGGGGTTGTCTGTTGATGTTTGCCGGCATGCTTCTTTCCCAACTCCAGGATCTCAAGAAAAATGAATAAGTTTCCCATTTTTACCTCCCGAGCATTGCCTGCTGCTATTTGCTCGCTGATCTTGCTTGGTCTTCAGTCTAGTGCGTTCTCGAATGAACGCTGGCTGCGCAAAAGTGGCTTTGGATTGATGTTCCATTACGAGGCGTTCGAGCAGCACAATTCACAGAGCTTCAACCAGGCAGTCGATTCTTTTGACGTAGATGGCTTTGCCTCCGCCGTGAAGAGTTCAAATGCGGGCCACGTCATCTTTGTCGTTGGTCAGCACTGGGGGAGGTATTGTTCTCCAAACAAGGCTTATGAAAGTCTCCTGGGAGTGAAGAACGGCGTTTGGACTTCCAAACGTGATCTCATCAAGGAAATAGCTGCGAGTCTCTACGCACGAGATGTTAAGTTGATTCTTTACATGACCGCTCGTGCTCCCATGCGTCACTACAAGGTAATCAAGGCAATGGGCGACACTCTGCCAAGCATCAATGGTAAACCTGTAGGCCCCGAAGTCGACCCGATGTCGCATCCTAAAAAACTGAAGGGTTTCCTAAGAAGTGAGAATCAACCGCCCAACCCAACCTTTCTCAGGAATTGGGGAGAAGTTTGCGGCGAGTGGTCTAAAAGATATGGAGAACTCGTTTCCGGTTGGTGGTTCGATGGATACAAGATGGAAATGAAGGACTCCTACGAAAAGCTGAAGAGCGAGAAGTACAACATCGACTCTTGGATTGACGCAGTGCTCTCAGGTAATCCGAAGGCGGAGCTTGCCTTCAATGCTGGGGCTCATCCAATCCTCTCCCTCTGCACGAGAGGAAAATTGTGTCCGCGGCAGACTTTTACTTCCGGCGAAAACCATCATTTTCTTTCAAAGACCAAGAAGGGCTTCGGCAAAGCCCTTACACCTCGAAACTTTCCAGCTCCTCCAGGCGTCGTTTGGCATCTGCTTTTGCCAATCAGCAAAGGTTGGGGTAGCGGAAGCGATTCCCGTTTCAAGGTCTCTGAACTGAAATCTCGTATTGACTTGATCAATGCCGAGGGCGGAGTTGTCACCCTTGATGCGCCAATTAGTGCTTCGGGCAAGATACCTCCATCAATCCTCGAGACCCTCAGAAACTTGGGCAAGGACATTAACAAGCTCACCGATGGCCGAAAGTCGTTTTGAGGAAACTCAGGCAAGCAGCAATACCGATTCCTGCCTTCGGATATTCTTTTGAGGATTTAGGTTTCCGATAGCCTTTTTGTCGGTCAAGGTATTCTATCATTTAGCTAATCTGCCTTGGTTAAGCCAAGACGTAGTTGGTGATGCCGAGTCGCTCAGCGATGCGGAGTGGTCGAATGAGTGCCTCACGCATGCGGTCTTGTTCGTTTCCTGAGCGCAGGTCGGGGCAGTCGGGATGGATTTCGTCGGAGGCGATGAGGCCCAGGAGGTGAAGGATAACGGCGGTGCTGTGTTTGTAAGCGGAGGCACTACCATTTTTGTCGAGGCGGAAGACGGCGTCCTCCAGGGACTGGAAGGCTTCGAAAAGCTTGTAGACGCGGGCGTCGTAGCTTCGGCGCTGCCAAAGTTTCTTGGCGGCGCAGATGAGGGGGCAGGCGGACACGCCTGCTCCGATCAGAAGAGGCAGGCCCATCTTGATGGCGGAGGCGATTCCGAAATCATCGCCGCTATGTGGAGCGAAATCCAAGCTGAGGTCCCTGATCATGGAGGCCCAATATAGGAAGTGCGGTTCGTCGAGGGTGGAGATTTTGCCGCCGGAGAACTTGGGATGTTTAGCCAGTTCGTGGAGGAGCCAAGGCTCGAAGGGGGTGGCCCATGAGACGAAGGAGGGTTCCAGGGCATGGACGAGGGCGGGCACGTTGACGTGCTCGGCTATCGCATAGTAGGCGTCACGCCTGCGTTCGGGGTCTAGCGCATTGAGACCCTGTGAGGTCATGAGCATGACTTCGCAGGGAGTTTGAGTCTGGGCGATTTCGAGGTGAGTACGGTAGCAATCGGCCTCGAAATGGTCGGGCCTAGCTCCAGTCGCGGTGACTCCTGCGATGAAGGTTGCGTCCGGGAAGATGCCGCGAAAGCGTTGAATGACTTCGGCGTAGAGATCTTCTGTTAGATTGAAGATGTAACCGGTGTCGGCATTTAGGACGAAGCGGAGGTCTATGTCATAGGTTTCCGCGCAACTAGTCATCCAGCGTAGGCTTTTCTCGAAGCCTCCCCAGTCGGGTTGGCCGTCGAGAAAAGGAAGAAGAGCGGCTACGCAGAGGCGTGGATTAGCCTCGTAGTCGGCGAGGTCTTCCTCACGAGCTTGGGACCAAACGGTTTCGCCCCAAGTGGTGTCGGGGGTCAGTTCGTCGGCGGAGCGAATCACCCTTTGGCTGCGGCTTCGAGGGCTCGAAGGATTAGGTCCTTGGTCATCTTGGAGCCTTTAATCGGGTCCACGCCGCGTCCTTCGAACTCTACGCTGATGACCCCGGAGAAGTCGGACTCGTACACGATCTTGAGCATGCGGAAGTAGTCGGTGTGGACTTCGTTGCCCTTTGCGTCGAATTTAAGGGCCTTGGCGCAAACGGCAGGGGCGTAGGGGAGGCTCTTGGTGACGCCTTCATAGCGGTCGTAGCGGCCGAAGTTATTGAAGTCGGGTAGGATGCCGGCGTTGGGTCGCTTGAGGGCCTTCATCGCCTTGATAAGCCAGTCGGGGTTTTGGGAGTGGCCGCCGTGGGGCTCGATGACGACCTTTACCTTTGAGCCTTTGGCATAATCGCAGAGGCGACCTACGCCGTCGGCCGCGTTCTTGAGGTTGGCTTCAGGATTGCCGCCGGAGCGGCAGTTTACGCGCACGGCGTCGCAACCCAGCTGCGCTGCGCAATCAATCCAGCCTTTGTGTTCGTCTACGGCTTTGTCGCGCTGGTCCTTGTTGGAGGCATCGAGTTGGTTTTTGGCGTCCACTAGGATGAGCACATTCTTCATGCCCTCTCCCGTGGTGCGCTTGACCAGTTCGCCGACATACTTCTTGTCGGTATGTTTCCCTCCGAATGGTCGGTTCCAGTATTCGACATGGGTGATGCCCAACTCCTTCTTCACGAGTGCGGGGTAGTCGAGGTGGTCGAGCTTGCCGCTGCCAATCCATCGGTGAAAGGTGTATTCCTGGATGCCTACCTGAAATCGGTTGGGATCGTCCTTGGCGATGGCGAGGAGCGATGGCGTGAAGGAGACTGATGCGCCACCCAGAGCGGCATGGTGCAGAAAGGAGCGTCGGGTTTGGTTTTGCATGAGTTACAGTGTGGTCTTCTGTTCTGCTAAAAGGAAGCTTCTTTTCTCCATCAATTTAATTTGAGGTATTCAACCACGTCTCGGAGCTCTTGGGCGGTCAGCCCTAGACGGCTTGCGGGGGCCATGAGAGAGGTCTTCAATTTCTTGCGGGACTTTATGTCGTTCTTGGCAATCGCCATGTCCTGTCCGCCGAACACACGGATGACCAAAGGATCTCCCTCCGCCTGAATAAATCCTTGGATTCGCTTGTCTCCCTTGACCATCAGTTCGGTTCCCTCGAAACCGTGTGAAAGTTCCGCGGATGGCTCCAGTATAGCCTTCAGGATAACTTCGTGTGACTGGCCTTTCCCCCAACCCGCCAAGGCGGGTCCGAACTCCACGCCTGCCGATCCGATCTGATGGCAAACATAGCAGCGAGCCACCATTTTCTTGCCCGCGACAGGGTTACCTTTCAGTGCCAGTATTTCGGAGGCCTTGGGTAGCTTGGCCTCGGGGGCGAATTCCGTCGGAGCCAACATGTCGACGTAGGTGACCGGTCCGGCAGGTTTGCCCGCGAGTTGATCTTTTGGCTTGTAGGTATTCCAGATGCCTTGGTCTCGCTTTTCGATGAAGGTTGCCGCCAATTTGGCAACTTCGCCGCCTGCGGATTTTGCGATCTCGACCATGGCCTTGGCGGCTTGTGGAGCCTCGA
>CAZNWO010000131.1:0-9177 GCA_964576585.1 uncultured Puniceicoccaceae bacterium
CCGCTCTTCCTTTCCTTCTCATCGGGTCCGTGGCAGTGAAAGCAGGCATTCGACAGGATGGGACGAATGTCCCTGTTAAACTCAAACTTCTCTAATCCTTGAACATGGGCCAAAGACAAAAATCCAGCCATGGCAGAAAAGGTAAGATCTCGCACAAACATGAGTCGGCAGAAAAATTATTAATAAAAAGCAAGAATGGCTAGAATAGCTAAGCCATAATCAAATGACCGACTATCAAGCCACAAAAATTTTGAAGTTCGAAAACTTCAGGAGAGAATAGGCGTAAGCACTCGACCAGCCACATCGGTGAGACGGAAATCGCGACCGTTAAAGCGATAGGTAAGATTCTCGTGATCCAACCCCATGAGGTGAAGGACGGTGGCGTGGATGTCGTGAACACTAACCTTTCTGTCGACGGCCTTGTACCCGAATTCGTCGGTAGCACCATAGCTCACGCCTCCCTTGATGCCGCCACCCGTCATCCAAGTAGTATAAGCGTGGGGATTGTGATCTCGCCCCTTTTCTCCCTGAGAATCAGAAGTACGACCAAACTCACCTCCCCAAATCACAAGCACGTCATCCATTAAGCCACGCTGCTTAAGATCGTTCAGTAGAGCTCCAGTGGGTTTGTCTACGGATGCGGCACAAGCACGATGGTTGGCATTGATATCACTATGACCATCCCATGGCACGTCCCCTACTCCACCACCGGGCGTACTCGGACAGGCAGCAAAAATTTGTACGAAACGAACTCCTCGCTCTATCAAACGACGAGCAGTAAGGCATTGCTTGCCATAGTCCTTGGAGGCTTTGTCGTTCAGGCCGTAAGCTTCTCGGACATATTCCGGTTCGTTGTTCACGTCGAAGACCTCAGGGGCGGCAGTCTGCATGCGGTAGGCCAATTCAAAGGACTCGAGTCTAGCGGCAAGATCGCGATCAAGGGGCCTTTGCTCGGCATGATTGCGATTTGCGGAACGCAAGGCATCCAGAAGAGAACGTTGGCTCGGATCATCAAGGTGCTTGGGTCTCTCCAGATTGGCAATGGGCTTAGGCTTTCGGGGATCGAGAGCAGTAGCTTGATGGACTGAGGGAAGAAAACCACTAGACCAAATTGGGTCACCACCACGGGGCTTTGTACCATGCATGACAACATATGCAGGGAGGTTGGAATTCTCGCTCCCTAAACCATAGGTTAGCCATGAACCCATACTGGGAAAACCCTGTCGAATGAAACCCGAGTTCATTTCCAACATTGCCGGAGTATGGTTATTTGATTGGGAGTAGCAGGAATGAATGAAGGCGATGTCGTCCGAATGCTGGGCAATATTTGGCAGAATCTCAGAAACCCATGCCCCCGATTCCCCATGTTGCTTGAAGGCAAACGGTGACTTCAAACACTTGCCACTGGTGGTAAAGAAACCAGTCTTGGGATCTGCCCCGGCAAGCTTCTCACCGTTACGCTTGTGAAGCATGGGCTTGTAGTCGAAAGTGTCGACATGCGAGGGGCTGCCGGTCTGGAAAAGCCAGATAACCGCCTTTGCCTTTGGGGGAACATGAGAGTTTCGGGACACCAAGGGATTAGTGGAGTCGGATGCGGCTCCAAGAACGCCTTGTTCTCCGAGTAGTTTGGCCAAGGCAAGAGAACCGCAGCCAACTCCCACCTTCTCTAGAAAGGTTCTTCTCGATTGAAGAAAATCTTGTGAATCATGCATCATTGTTATTCCTCGAGCCAATGTTTCAGTCGACGTACGCAAATTCATTTGAGCAAATAAGAGCATGGCAAACGTCCCTAAAGGCCGCGGCGGAGCCATCGTCTCCCTTCATCAATTCCTTTTTCCGAGATGCAAAGTCTCGCCAAAGCTCGATCTCGAATTCATCGGGAAGGCGTGAGTAGGCGATTAGGTAAGCGTTTTTCAAACCTTTCTCAAAAGAGGTTTTCTTGGGATCCTTTCTTGCCCTAACGGCAAGTTTGCCTGCCAGTTCGGAAACAAAGGGTGAATTCATTAGAGCAAGAGATTGAGGCGCCACCGTACTCACCTCCCGTTTCCCAACGCTTTGCATCGCATCGGGAGCATCAAACAGCTGAAGCAGAGGGATGAGCTTACTCCTTTTCACCGTCAAATAGACGCTTCGGCGCGAATCCTTACCATTGAGTGAACCAGGTCCAAATGCCTTACGATCAAGAACGCCGGATACAGCAAGGAGCGAATCCCGCATGACCTCTGCCTCCAAACGACGAGCAGGCTTCCGCCACAACAAAAGATTTTCCCGATCATGCATTTGGCCGCTTTTGGTAGCCTTACCGGCCTGGGCATAAACGGCACTAGTCATAATCAGCTTATGGATGGGTTTCAATTTCCAACCACCGTCGATCAGTCTGCGGGCAAGGTAGTCGAGCAACAAAGGATGTGAGGGAAGTTCTCCGCGAGTTCCGAAATCACTTGGGGTGGCAACTATACCGCGACCAAAATGATGGTGCCACAAGCGATTGACTATAACACGCGCCAGCAACGATCCCGCCCCATGCTCGACGTCCGTCAACCAATCGGCCAAGGCAATTCGGGACTTTTCAGGTTGCTGCAACCACTTGGTGGAATTGGTTTCGGGACGCATCAGCACAGGCAAGAATCCAGGCGAGGAAACATCCCCTTTTTGATCGGGGTTGCCTCGATTGAGAAAGAAAACCTTATAAGTGTTAGCGCCAAAGTTATAGGTGGAACCGCGCTTTTTGGCGGCATAAATCATCGTGAGATCAGGCTTGGGAGCTTTGCTCTTGTGCTCCTTGACTGCCCGCTCGAGCGTAATCCACTTTTGGTCGATCGTCTTGAACCAATCGATGGCTTTCTTGAGCTCCTTGTCATTCCATGCATCGCGGGGTTTCTTTAGGATGGAAACCACTTCCATTGACGGACCAGTAAGGGCAGGCTTGAAGTAGAACCCACACGCGTCTCCGCCATTGACGATTTTAAGCAGCAACCGGTTCTTGCCCCTAACAAGAGGAAGTTCGAGTTTTTCTTGATCGGGAGCTGCGGCACGACGCACCTTCTTCTTGAAAACTTCTTTATTGTTGAGGAAAAGAGCAAAGGCGTCGTTGCTTCCCAATGAAAGCTTCACGGTACGGTCATATGGGCTGTCAATTTCCCGGTAAAGATAATGGGCGGCGTTTTCGCCCTTTAAAACGTTGTGGACTTTACCGTCCTTCCATTCGGGTCGCGCTTGCCAAGCCAGCTTGGCAACGCCGAGCTTCTTTTTTACGTCGATATCCTTTTCACGTTCCGGTGCAAAACGAGTAACAAATGCCTTGTCGAAAGTCTTGGTCTTGAAAGGGCCCATATGCCACCAATGACCAATACTGGGGAGACCCAGGTCCTCGGGGCGATCCGCCAACCAAGAAGCCAACGTTTCGGGCAATTCATCCTTGGCATAATTGGAAAGACGCTCGGCAATGGGTTTGTGTTCTTTGTCATACTTGGCTTTGGCAGCCTTGTAGACCTCGGGGTGCTCGTCCAAGCCGACGTCTGCGAAACCCATCTCTGAAAAGATGGAGGCCAAACGATAATAGTCATGCTGGCTTACCGGATCGTACTTGTGCTCATGGCATCGCGCGCAACCAATCGTCTGACCAAGGAGAGAAGTTCCAATAGTATGAACGACGTCATCGAGTTGCTCGTAACGACTTCTCTCCCGTTCCTTTTGCGTTTGCTGTGTGGTGAAGGGACCTGCAACGAGGAAACCCGTGGCGGCGATGGAGTCTACGTCATCCGGTTTCAGCAAGTCGCCTGCCATTTGCAAACGCACAAAACGATCGTAAGGCATGTCATCATTTAGAGCGCGGATGACAAAATCGCGGTACCGAAAGGCATTCTTGCGATCCTTGTCGAAGGCGTAGCCATTGCTTTCGGCAAAACGAGCAAGATCCAACCAATGGCGACCCCATCGTTCTCCATATGCGGAATCAGAAAGAAATCGATCCACCAATTTTTCGTAAGCCTCACCGAAATCTTTTTTTGCTTCCAGTTCAAAGCCGTCGACTTCTTCTGGTGTTGGAGGCAATCCCCGCAGGTCAAAACTAACACGGCGAATCAAGGTCTGAAGCGAAGCAATATCGTTGGGCTCGACTTTGGCAGCTTCCAATCGAGCCAATATGAAGCGATCAACTTCCGTACGAACCCATGAGTCGTTCTTGACCTCGGGAACTTTAGCTTCACTCAAAGGTCGATATGACCAAAACTTACGAGCCGCTCCCAAGTCCTTTCCGCCTGCCAAATCGGATTCCGCCCACATCGACGTTGCAAGTCCGCACAGGAGGAAAAAAAACTTTGGAAAACGTTGAAAACTCATGCTCTAAGCCTAGCTCAGACACATTGGGAGTCAAAATAATTAGCCGAAGGAAAAGAAAATTCTAAAGAAGGTTAAGCTAAAATAGAGCGAATCACGTTACCCGCCACATCCGTAAGACGAAAGTCGCGGCCACCGTAGCGATAGGTGAGTTCCTTGTGATTGAGGCCCAAAAGATGAAGGATGGTGGCGTGGAGATCGTTGACGTGAACCTTGTCCACGGCGGCCTTGTGGCCAACCTCGTCAGACTCGCCATAAGAAACTCCTCCTTTGACGCCTCCCCCGGCCATCCATGCAGTGAAACAATGAGGGTTGTGATCCCGCCCGGGTTTGGAGCTTTTTTGGGCGACGGGAAGGCGACCGAATTCTCCTGCCCAAACAATGAGGGTCTCATCCAGCAACCCACGCTGTTCCAAGTCGGCGAGAAGCGCGGCTATGGGTTGGTCGGTTTCTTGAGCAAAGCCAGTGTGGTTGCCCTTGATATCGTTGTGCCCATCCCAACTGCGCTGGTTCGCCATGCCGCCAGAATAAATTTGGACGAATCGAGTGCCACGTTCCACCAACCGACGGGCCATCATGCACTGGGCGGCAAAATGCTTGGATTTCCCCACGTTCAGACCGTATAGGCTCTTAAGTTCTTCGGGTTCCTTGGAAAGGTCGAGCGCCTCCGGAGCTGCACTCTGCATTCGGTAGGCAAGCTCGAAGCTTTCGATACGAGCGGCAAGTTCTTCTTCGTGCGGATGCTTTTCGAGGTCGCGACGGTTGAGGGCGGCAAGGAAGTCGAGCTGACGGCGTTGTCGAGAGGCATCCTGTTCCTTGGGACGATGAAGGTTGTCGATGGGGTCGCCCGAAGGACGAAAGTGAGTGCCTTGGAAGACGCTCGGGAGAAAACCGGCGCCCCAGTTGGCGGCATGACCTTTCGGAAGCCCGCGTCCGAGAGGATCGCTCATCACAACGAAAGCCGGCAGATCCCGACTGACGGAACCAAGGCCGTAAGTAACCCAAGAACCGGCGCAAGGATAACCCATGCGAGGAAGACCGCAGTTCATCATGAAAAGCGCCGGGCTATGGTTATTGGATTCGGTATGACCGGAATGGATGAAGGCCATCTTGTCGACATGCTCGCCAAGCTTCGGGAAAATCTCCGAAACCATTTTGCCGCACTGTCCACGAGGCGTGAACTTAAAGGGGCTTTTCATCAACCCGCCCACCGCATTGGCGAAGAATCCGGTGAAACGGTCAAAGCCTTCGAATGTCTTCCCGTTCATCTTCTCAAGGGCCGGCTTATAGTCCCAAGTGTCGACGTGACTGGGTCCGCCGTTAACGAAAATCCAGATGACGGCTTTTGCCTTTCCCGCAAAATGGGAATTGCTTGGCGCCAATGGATTGGCCCGACCAAGAAGCCCTTCATCGGACATTAGTGAGGCGAGACCAAGAGAACCTAACCCCATGCCGCAACGCGACAACATGGCCCTTCGGTTTACGGGATGAGAAAGCAAGGCGTTTTTATGGAGTGCGTTCATGGCTTTACCGGAGATAGCTGAATTCATTCAGGCCGAAGATGGACTGGGCGAAATCGGTAAGGGCAAGGAGGCGTGGGTTGACTTGGTTGGCCTCCCGATAGGCGGTTTCTTGAGCTTGAACAAAGGCAAGAGATACAGTCCGTTCGGATTGGTCGGGCTTGCGACCAAGAGCTGCGAGATAGCCGGCATTGAGGACCTCGACAAGATCGTCGCTCGTTTCAGTTGAAAGCTGTTTGGCAAAGGCTGAGGCATATTCTCGTACGCGCGGGCTATTCATAAAAAGGAGGGCTTGTGGTGCGATCGTCGTACTCTGGCGACGACCTTGGCTAACCAAAGGCTCGGGGGCGTCAAAGAGTTGCATCGTGGGGATGAGCTTGCTCCGCTTGATGAAGAAGTAGACGCTGCGACGTCGACTTGCTTCATTAAGGGTACCTTTACCGTACATGGTTTTGTCCAGAAGACCACTGACGGCGAGAAGGCTGTCTCGAATCACCTCGCCCTCAAGGCGACGAGGGGTAAAACGCCAGAGGAGACGGTTATCGAGGTCAAGAGAGGCTTTGTCGGGGTCGTAGGTGGAACTTTGTCGCCAAGCGGCGCTGCCGAGAAGGAGTTTGTGCATGGGCTTCAATCGCCAACCATTTTCAATCAAACGACAAGCCAACCAATCGAGGAGATCAGGATGCGAGGGTGGTTCCGATTGGTAGCCGAAATCATTTGGAGTTGCCACCAGACCATGCCCAAAATGATGTTGCCAAAGACGGTTCACGATAACTCGCGCGGCTAGGAAACCCGCACCATCCTTCACGTCGGTCAACCAATGGGCAAGAGCCTTGCGCCGATGAGAGGTGCGGGCGTCCTCGGGTCGCTTTGCTTGCCAGTGGCTCGAGTCTTTGCCGTTGCGCATTAGCAACGGTAAAAAGGTCTGGGTGACTTCTTCCCCTTTTTTGGTGGGGTCTCCCCGGTCGAGGAAGTGCACCTTTTTGTAGAAATGGGGGTAACCGCGACCGTCTGCATGGTGTTTCATCGGGCGATAGCCTTCGCTCGAGACCATCATCTTCACTTTCTTCGGAATCGGCTTTTTTCCTTCGTGAGCAGCAATGCTTGCAGTGAACTGTTGCCATTTCGGATCGATCCCACGATAAGCATCTTTCAGGGAAGACCGTTGCTTTGCATCGAGAGACTCCACTCCGCCAGGACGACTGATGGCCTTCATCAGAGCAACGACGACTTGACTTTGGCTTTCCGCTTTTAGAGGCGGGGCAAGTTGAGAAGTTACCGAAAAACGAGGACGACCGATCACGTGACTGGTATTTACGAAGAAATCCAACTCGAACGTGAATTCGGAACCGCCTTCGTTTTCCACAGGATCGGCGAACTCAAAGACGCAAACGTGATCCTTGCCAATTTGCCCATCGACTGCCCAACCTGTCTTGCGTTTATCGCCATCGATGGAGGAAGCGATGGAAAGGTTTGTCGTGTTCTGTTGATGATCTGCTCGCGGGTTGACCAACTTGACGGGCTTCCCCTTACCTTTTTCGCCGGCTTTCTTGGCGAACACGCGGATATCGCTGAGGGCGATGTTACCATTGGCGGCTCTTCCCGGTCCGTTGCGTTTCATCGACTTGTGCGTAAGGGCCTCGATACGTATGGCGGACACTCTCGGCAGGGCCACCTTGGCCGTTATCACCCAACGGTCATCCTTGGGATTCTTGCCGGAAAGGAGGAAGGATCCATCGCCTTGAGCGGTAAAGGTGGCGCCGTCGAGAGACTTGGGCTCGGCATTGTTCAAAGTAGCCCAAACGGAAGTGTTCGAGTTTTTGCTTTTCGGATCGTTCAACCAGTTTTCGAAACGCTTCGGCAATTCCTCTCGTTCGAATTTTTCCCGTGCCTCAAGCAAGGGCTTTCTTTCGTTTTCCCATTTCGCCAAATCTTCACGGTATTGCCTCGAGTCCATCGGAGCATCAATCTCGCTACGTATAGTAAGCCCGAAGGTCGAGGTGAGGCGGTAATAGTCCTTGGTAGCGATGGGATCGAACTTGTGGTCGTGACAACGAGCGCACCCGATGGTCAAGGCGAGAAAAGCCATGCCCGTGGTGTTCGCCATATCGTCCAGCTCGTCGTAACGGGCAGACTCAAATTCCTTTTCCGTGAGCTGTGTCGGGAACACTCCGGCACCTAGGAAACCGGTCGCGCTGAGCGCCAGCGGATCATTGGGAGCTATTTCGTCACCCGCAACCTGCCAACGAACAAATTGGTCGTAAGGCATGTCCTGATTCAACGCCTTGATCACGAAGTCCCTGAAATGGTAGGCGTGAGGCCTGTCGTAATCTTGTTCGAATCCGTGGCTTTCAGCAAATCGAGCTACGTCCAACCAATGTCTAGCCCAACGTTCACCGTAATGCGGAGAAGAGAGCAAGGCGTCTACAATAGCCTGAAACGACTTGCCTCCTTCATCGAGCACCTTTGGCAACCCAACAAGGTCAAAATGGAGACGCCGATTCAAAACTCCGATGTCGGCTTCATGATTTGGAACCAAGCCCTTTTTCTCAAGCTTGGCCAAAATGAAACGATCGACGTCGTTTCGAATCCATTTGCGATTTTTGACTTGCGGAGGCTTGGGATCAGACAACTCTCGCCACGCCCAATGCTTGCTGCGCTGATGCTCCCAATCAACGGAATCGTCATCCGCCCAGGACAATCCTGAAAGGAAGAAGAAAAGCGATAAGACCAAGAAGTATTTTGTCGGATCCATTAGTGAGAAAGAAAGTTTAGATACTTCGTTCGTCGAAAGGCAACCCTTCCAATTACCAAATCATTTTTTCTTTTTCCGAATCCTAGCCAAGTTCGCATGCTTGATGAACTCTTTCTGCGTGGTCATCCAGAGCTGTTCAAGTTCCTTTGCTTTGTCGGGATGCTTGGTGAAAAGATTAACTGTCTCGGTTCTATCCTCTGCCAGATCAAAGAGCTCCCAAGGCTTGCCTTTAGCGGAAACCAACTTCCAATCCTTAACGCGAATGGCTCGGTTTCCATCGTGCGACCACCAAAGGTAGTCCCGGTCGATAGGGCTATCATCATCAAAGGCTGGTACAAGGCTTTTTCCCGGGGGAAGTGGGGTCGACTTTTCCTGCTCAAACTTGCTCTTGGCCAACTCCAGGATAGTCGGGGCGATGTCGATCACGTGTCCCGGCGCATGCCGTAATTCACCACGCGACTCTATCCCGTTGGGCCAATGGGCAATCAGCGGCGTGCATGCCCCACCTTCATGCACCCAAGTCTTGTGCATGCGAAAAGGGGTATTGCAAGCGGTCGACCAACC
>CAZNWO010000132.1:0-9152 GCA_964576585.1 uncultured Puniceicoccaceae bacterium
CAAAAGCAACGGAACGGATGCCCACTGGCATCCCCTACATTATTTCCAACGAAGCTGCAGAGAGATTCAGTTTCTATGGGATGAAGGCTGCCTTGGCTGTGTTCTTGGCGAATTATCTTGGTGTAATGGGCGGGAGCAACTTGTCTGAGGCTCAGGCGACCTCCTATGTTTCTTGGTTTAATTCCGCAGTATACCTGACCCCTTTGCTGGGAGCTATTCTGTCGGACTATGCCTTGGGCAAGTATAGAACGATAATTAGCCTATCCATCGTCTACTGTCTCGGGCACCTATGTCTTGCGTTCATGGGAGTAGGAGGGCTGGTTCAGTTTTGGCTTCTTGCTGGCTTGGGCTTGATCTCACTTGGTGCCGGTGGAATCAAGCCATGCGTTTCCGCTCACGTCGGCGATCAGTTTGGAGAAAAAAACCAGCATCTTCTCACAAAGGTTTTCAACCTCTTTTATTTTTCCATAAACTTTGGTGCGGTTCTATCCAATTTGCTTATTCCTTGGATGTTGAAGTGGTATGGACCGCATTGGGCGTTTGGGATTCCAGGGGTTCTTATGGCATTGGCCACTGTTTTCTTTTGGATGGGACGCCGAGAATTCGCGCACATACCCCCAGGAGGTAAAGCCTTCATTCGCGAATCATTTGGGAAGGAGGGATTGTCTGTGGTGGGAAAACTGATTCCCTTAGTGCTGTTCGTGGGAATCTTCTGGTGTTTGTTTGACCAGACGGCGAGTCGACTGGTCTTTCAGGCGGAGAGAATGGATCGCAACATTTTCAGTTTCGAGGTGCTGCCGTCCCAAATTCAGGCGGCTAATCCGTTTTTGATCCTCGTTCTCATTCCTTTTTTTACCTTTCTCGTCTATCCCTTGGTTGAAAAGAGGATAGCCTTTACGCCTCTGCGCAAAATTGGAACGGGTTTGGTCATCATGGCACTTGCCTTTGTAGTGGTTTCCTATTCGCAAGAGGCCATCGACAGGGGAGAAACGCCGCATGTCGGTTGGCAATTGCTGGCATATCTGATCCTGACGTCGGCCGAGGTCCTTGTTTCCATCGTGGCTCTCGAGTTCTTTTACACGCAGGCTCCCCACAAGATGAAATCCCTTATGATGGCGATTTTCCTCGCTTCGGTTTCAGTGGGCAATTCTCTGACCGCACTGGTGAACGGTTGGATACAAATTGGCTTACCCGACGAGACCATTGCCAAACTGCAGGTTGTTCATGACTCGAAGTCCTACGACAAGCATCTGCCCGGTTATGATCAAGTCTTTGGAACGGAAGACGACCTCTTCTTAAATGAGGGCAGTATCGATTCCCCTGTTTCCGGTCTCCTCTCCGAGGTCTGCCTACGCATTGAGCATTCTTTCCTGAAAGAGGAGAAACTGCCCTCGCTGTTGTCCAATCTTCCTTCCGATCCATGGGGAACGCCTCTAAGGTACAAGCTTTTGAGTTCCAAGGAGGCACGCATCAGTAGCAATGGTCCTGATAAAATGGAGAAAACCAAGTGGGATTTGGGCGTTATCATCAAGATTCGGCCCGCTGAGGATGAAGTTGCGGGAACCTGGCTATTCAAAGCCAAAACAGCAAAAGGTCTAATCGATCACCAATTGGAAAATAAGAAAGCGGAGAAACCCTTGGCTTTGACCTATACTGCAGGTGGGGGTGAAACTCTCGAGGGCGCGAGCTACTTCTGGTTTTTCACCAAGTTGATGATAGGCACTGCTCTGATTTACATCCCATTTGCCATTTTATACAAACCTAAGGATTATTTGCACCGCGAGGATTAGAAACCGCCATCGCGTTGGGGCGGAATTTTTCGCAATTTAGTCTCAGACAAACCTTATTTCCCTAACGAAGCCACATTTAGGGAGTTCCTTAATGGCGAATAAGATTTCTCGTTTTCTGAAAAGCAGTTCCTGCTTCGCAGCGGAACCAGCAACCTGTACAATGAGGTATCCATCGTCCGTCAACCTTTCCGGGGCGCACTTCCGGGCGAACCTTCTGCCTACGACCTTCGTCCAGTTCGCGGCGATTTCGCTCTCGGATGTGTTTCCTCCGTCAATCTTTAATTCTTTTAGTGCATCAGAAACCAGTGCGTCCATTGGCTTGGTTGAAGCAGTACCTCCGCTTTCCTCAAGTATTGAACGTGGAAGATGTCGGAACTGCCGAATCAAGTCTTGATCCGAATTCCACGACTTCTTTCGATACGATTTCTTCTTCAATGTTTCAATGACTACCATCCCAATTGTCGTGAGTAGAGAAAAAAGGTTGGTATAATCGTTTGCCATGTTGCTTAAGGCTTGCCCATAAGCGAAAGTATGACGAAATGAGTCGATTTTGTTTCCAACGATTCACCTCCTGCAAGGAATATGATTGTTCAACCAAAGATTCGAGGATTTGTCTGCATCACCGCTCATCCAGTCGGTTGCAAGGCCAACGTGATGGAGCAAATCGAATATGCCAAGGCGAACCTACTTCCATCTGATGCAAGACCTAAGAGAGCGTTGATAGTAGGGGCCTCTACGGGTTATGGCCTTTCTTCAAGGATTGCTGCCGCCTTTTCTGCCGGTGCCGAGACCTTGGCAGTATATTTTGAGCGTGCGGGAGGCAATGGTCGCACTGCCACCGCCGGATATTACAATTCAAAAGCATTTCGTGAGGCTGCAGACCATGCTGGACTCCGTGCATTCGACGTAAACGGAGACGCTTTCTCCGATGAAATCAAGCAGCAGACTATCGACAAGGCCAAGGAGATGGGAGGAGACTTCGATCTAGTCATCTACAGTCTCGCTTCTCCTCGTCGAGTAGATCCCGCCGACGGACAAACCTACAAGGCCTGCCTGAAACCTATTGGTGCAATTTATCGTAACCGAACGCTGGATACCGACAGGCACGAGGTAAAGGACGTCAGCATTGATCCCGCATCCGATGAGGATATCCTGCAAACCTGTAAGGTTATGGGGGGAGAGGACTGGGAGGCATGGACTGAATGCTTGCTCGAGGCAGACCTCCTCGCTCCCGATTGCCTGAACTTGGCGTATTCCTACATCGGGCCCCAAGTCACTTGGCCAATCTATCGAAACGGAACCATTGGCAAGGCCAAGGAACACTTGGAGGAAACCGCCGCTCGACTTACTGGCAAGATGAGCGAAAAAGGGTCGGGCAGGGCATTGGTCTCGGTAAATAAGGCGGTCGTCACGCAAGCCTCTTCGGCGATTCCCGTTGTACCACTTTACCTCTGCATGCTTTTTCGCATCATGAAGGAAATGGGTACGCACGAAGGTTGCATCGAGCAAATCGTGCGTCTCTTTCGAGATCGGCTTTTCGATGCTTCCTCGGAATTGCAAACGGATGAGAAGAATAGGATTCGCATAGACGATTGGGAAATGGATCCGGACGTGCAGCGGCAAATCGTAGAGCTTTGGCCTAGCGTCTCCACGGAGAACCTCAAGGAATTGACGGATTTCGACGGTTATCGATCTGAGTTCCTGAAGCTTTTTGGATTCGGAAGAAGCGACGTCGACTACGAGGCTGACGTCGAAGTCTAACCGACTTCCCGGCTAGGCTTTCTATTTAGCTAGTTTTTTTCGCTTCCGTCTTTTTCTCGGAGGAGGAACCGGAAGATTCTTTGGACTTAGCTTTCTTGCCGTCTGAGTTGCCTGAACCAGAAGATTTTTCCGCAGTCGAGCCACTTTGCGATTCGCTCTTCGATTCTTTCTTTTCTTTTTCTCCCGCACGCTTGTAGTCGGTTTCGTAGAAGCCCGAACCTTTGAATATTATTCCGGCACCTAGACCTATTTGACGGCGAGCCTTCCTTTTCTTGCATTTGGGGCAGGTTTTCGCGGGATTATCGTTCATCGACTGGAACATTTCCCAAGAATGTCCGCAGCTCTCACAAATATAGTCGTAGGTTGGCATTGGTAATTGAAGTTTGATAAAAGCTTTTTCAGGAAAATCTTTGAGCTCAGCCCTTGTCGCTCCCATTGGTTTCGGAAAACAGCAGTGTCGAGTAGCTAAGCAAAATCCATGCTCCAGTAAAAAAGGCAAAGCCGTACAGAGGCAACGCAAGCAGACACAAACCCCAAAAGGCGAAGACAGGAAGGAGGAGACCTTTCCAAGCATTCATTGCCAAGGTGAACACCTCTCGGAATCTCCACGCATCTTGATATAGACCGTCCTTGGCGTACTCACTGATTGCGGTGATAAACAGGAAAGTTCCTGCGAAGGTTCCAATCCCCAGCGGCGCGAAAGTAAGTACCCCGAGAAGATCCATGGTAATGAATTCAAGCATTCGACTGAGTATCCAACCTGCAAGAATCGGTATACCGATATAACCGACTAGGAGTCCGAAGAACTTGCATCCGCTCAATAATAGCTCTGAAACTGAAAAATCTCGCCATTCAGGCAATTCGGAGTCCTTAGTCCTGTTAAGCCTAAGGACATATTCCAGCAAATAGCCGAAAGACAAGAAGTTTACCAGAGGCACGAAGGTAAACGCACCTCCCCACAATGCCTTTGGCATCCAGCCGGCCTTTCCCAATAGCCGGCGACACACGGCTTCGAAACTTGGCATAAACCTTCAAAAATGTCATTTTGGAAGCCTTTTCGCAAGACATGAATTGTCACGACAGGATCATTCGCATTCAAGAGGAAGTAAACCTTGCCTTGGATCGCCGACTACCTTCCGCGGATGCTCGTCCCGCCCGGTTGCACGGAGCCATTCGCCATAGCATCGAGGTCGGCGGAAAGCGTCTGCGTCCCATCCTTCTTCTTTCCGCCTTTGAAGTTTTCCCTTCGGACAACGATCCTATGCCTGCCGCCCTTGCTGTCGAATGTCTCCATACCTACAGTTTAATTCACGACGACCTGCCGGCAATGGATGATTCCGACTTGAGGCGTGGAGCTCCCTCTTGCCATAAGGCTTTCGATGAGGCTACCGCAATCTTGGCGGGAGACGCTCTGCTGGCGATGGCCTTCGAGATCTTATCGACCGACTATATGCACCTTCCCTCACTCTCTGTCGGACTTTCTCGGGTTCTTTCCGCGGCTGCGGGAAGCCATAGGCTTGTTGGAGGACAGATGGAAGACCTTCTTAGCGAAGGTAGCGAGACAAGTCTTGAGGATGTGTCCTATATCCATCGCAACAAGACTGCTGCATTGATCTCCTCTTCCATTGAAATGGGACTTCGGTTGGGATCTCGGGGGAAGGATGAGGATACACTCGAGCTTGGACGGCGTACGGGAATTTCAATCGGGCTTGCCTTTCAGGCTGTGGACGACTTGCTGGACGTGACGTCATCCTCCAATGAGCTTGGCAAGGAAGCTGAGTCCGACCAAGCCAGGGGGAAAGCGACCTCCGTTTCCATGCGAGGGTTAGAGCAAGCGAGGGAATCGGCTGCCGAGCATACGGAAGATGCAATTTCTTTCGCTCGACAATTGGGAGGGGGAAATCAGTTCCTTTTGGATCTGATCTCCTATCTATTGCAAAGGAAAAACTAAGCCATGAATGTTTTTGGTGAATCTTTTTTACCTGCTGAAAAAGAAGGTTTGTCGGAGGAATTTCAGATGGACTATGCTTCTACGAGGGATTGGCGGGCTAGGTTGGAAAAATCCCGAGCGGCAGGTTTAGGTTTCGCTGCTCCGGGAGGTGAGTTTACCCGAGCTTTGTTCGAAGTTGTTGCGAGTGGTTTGGCCGATGACTTCAAGAGCCTTTTGCGTGGTCAGCGTGTGGTTGAGTTGGGGGCGGGCATGATGCCGTACGGCTATGCCTTGTCTTCAATCTGTGGGGCCAAGAATTACCTCGGCGTCGAACCCTTTTATGCCGATGTCCTCGCGCGTTCGATTGTGGAGTTTGTTTCAGCTCCATCCGCATTTCCTCGCATTCCCTACAAGGTCGTGGAGAAAGACATGTTGATTCATCTCCAGGAAGAGGCGGACGAACTTGTAAGTGTTCTCGCGTGTGGTATTGAAAACTGCATTCTTCCTGATTGTGCCTACAAGGAGAAGGTCGAGAGGGAAATCTTCAGAGTGCTTCATCCGGGAGGTGTTTTCGTCAGTTCCCACAGCGACTTGGATCCGAAGGAACTGCATGTTGCCGAGAAATGGTTCCGGAGATTATCGAATCCCTCCGTTCAAGATCGCGTCAGGATTTATCGAAAAGGCTAGGGGCGGACGGAATTTGATTCTCTTTCGAAATAGGCTTTTGTTTCGGGTTTCAGCCAGTAGAGAATGAGCGGGATCGAAATCGGGAAGCAACAGCAACTGCTTAGGCTTAGTGCGATAAGAACTAACCCGTAGATCCAATGCCATGGCTTGTTGTCCAGAAATGTGCCTAGGCCAAAGGCGATGGAAAACGGTGGACCAAGCAAGACTAGAATGATGCCGTTGACGAGAACCTCTTGATCATCAGAACTCTCGGAGAGGAGGAACACTCCCAATGGAATCAGCAGTAGATAGACAATTGCCATGAAAACGCAAAATAGCTTGTACCATCCAATTACCTCCGGTTTCCCTTTGTTTGATTGATGGGGTTTTAATGGTGGCGGTGGCTTCGCGTGGTCGGAGAGTGACATTTTCAGGAGGTTTTATCGTTTGAGTCAGTTTGCCCTTCATTCATCGTGATCTTGTAAAGGATATAGATGGGAAGACCCAATCCAAAGCCACAGGCAAGATTGAACAGCACGATCCAAAAGAACCATGGTTTTTCCCATTGCGGGGTTGTCAGGGCTAACCAAGTAACGAAAAGCGTCCCACCTCCTGCAAGAATAACATAACATAATCCGACTAGCTTGCCTGCCGGCGCATAGCGAGGCAAGTCCATCGAGAATAGCCAGATAAGACACCCCGTCATAAAGTAGAATGCGGACCAACCGCGAGCCAAGTATTCGACCAAGACGTAAACCCTAGTCCCAGGCTCGACCTCATTCACGGCAAGCCTAAGCCACGAGTCAGGCATCACGACTGCGAAGACAGCCAGTATCATGGCCCCACCAAGAATCCTAAGCAGAAGTTTTAAGATTCTTGAGGCATCGAAATTCCGCCTCATCTTACAGTGGAGTCTGCCTAAGCCAAGCTAGGCAGTCGGCAGTTTTCTATTCGAGCCAACATTGCTCGAACTTCTTGACGAAGCTCTTTCAGTTTGGCTTTGGACAGGGCGAGTTTGTCATGAGTGGCATCCTGCAGTTCCTTGCAAATCTCGCTAAGTCTTTCGGCCAGTTCCTGCAGGATGTTCATCGTCTTCAAATACAATGGATCATCTTCCTCTCCGGTCTCCACCATTAAGTCGATGCGACTTTGCAACCGACGGCGTGTCTCTCTCGTCTCGGCCAAAAGAATCCTCTCCTTGGGAACTCTCTTCAAGTCGCTTGTCAGTCCAATCTTGGAAAGCGTCCAAATAATCCACTTGGAAGGATCCAGTTGCCAAGGCTTTACGCCGTTTCGAAAGTCCCACTGAAACTCATGATGGTAATTATGGTAACCTTCACCCATTGTGAAGATCGCAGCTATCCAGCTGTCTCGAGCGCTGCACTCGGTGGAGTAGGGGCGATCGCCGATCATGTGGCAAAGGGAATTGATGCAGAAAGTCCCGTGTTGAACGAATGTGGTTCTTGCTATGCCTGGAATAAGGAATCCTCCCAAGGCTCCTACCCATGGGTCTATGCTCGGGGAAACAACTCCATATAGGTAACCCAAAAGGGTGGGCAGGCCAAAGCCGACTACTACGGCAATGAGATGAATCCAACGGAACTGCCACATTACCAAGGGGTCTTTCTTCAAGTCCTGCACGTTCTCAATTGGAGGATCGGGTTTAAGCTTGAACATCAACCACCCGATGTGAGCCCAGAAGAAACCTTTCGTGATGTCGTATGGATCATCGTCGGTATCCACGTGGTTGTGGTGCTTCCGGTGCTCGGAGCTCCACCACAGGGCGGCGTTTTCAAAGGCAGCCGCCCCAAACAATAGCACAAATAGTTTGACGGGCCATTTAGCCTTGAAAGCCTTGTGGGAGAACAACCTATGGTAACCAACGGTTATACTCATTGCCGTTGCCACGTAGAAGGCGATAAATAGCCCGAACAGCACCCAGTCCCATCCGAAACTCCAAAGATAAGCCGGAACCGCTGTGAAGGTGAGCAGTAAGGTCAGTATTAGAAAGCTGCTGGTAACCCACTCCACCTTTCCCGAATTAACGTGTCGCAACAAATTGTGCATATGAATGTTCAATTTCCTAGCAAATGATTTTTCTCATTGCGAACGTAAAAGCTCGCACAACCTGAGGAATTTAAGCTACACGCAATAAATCTAACATCCCTAATAGGATGTTGTCTCTCTTGGCGCACTATTGCTTGCAAGGCTATTTGGTTCGAATCCGAAGTCTCAGGAATTGCTTCTGGCCATTAGGCATGGCGGCATCGGTTTGCCAGACTACCCGCTCCATACCTCCGCCGATGTCCGCCCCTTGAACTCCTAACGTACCGGAATCCATATCGACCTGAGATACACCGGAGGTAGTCCATGTGCGGAGGTCCGTGCTGCGTTCCACGATGTACTCGATACCCTCTTCATTGAAGTCGGTGGTGTATTGCAGGAAGGTGATGCGTTGCTTTCCGCTTCGAGAGGGCAATGCGCGAGGCTTCACCCTTTTGTCATCTGGACCAAGGGAGTCTCCTCCAAAGGCACGCTCGAGAAGGTTGCTCATGCCGTCGCCGTCCGAGTCGGAAGAGTCGGCGTCCATCATGGCCTTGGCCTTGGCGGCTGTCATGCCCTTCTGGTTTGCAAGCCTGCGGGCAAAGGTTGTCCGGAGAGCTTCGTAGCGATCGTCCATGCGACGACCTTCGAAGAATGCATTCTTGCCGGGAGGCAGGATGTTGAACTCGCGTATGATCGGTGCTGCGGCATTGTACTCGTTGTTGCCTGGTTGGGATGCCTTGACGAAGAGATTAATCTTCTGAGCCTTCCCATTGACTTTATCAAATCCGGAAAAGCCGTCTTTCTTACCTTGGAATACCAGATATTTTTTACCGCCACGGGTAACAACCTTAATAGCTTGCGCAGCTTTCCCGGAAGTGGCATCTCCGTTGGCATTCACCAAGTTGAATTGGACCGCTTCCCCGGAGGTAGCAGTTGCCATCCGGCCGATGGGAATAGGT
>CAZNWO010000133.1:0-9078 GCA_964576585.1 uncultured Puniceicoccaceae bacterium
CTTCCTACTCACCAAAGGTCCTGTAGAGCCGATCCAAGGCGGCTATCTCCCCGGCGAGTCGAGCCAGCTTCCGGGGGTTGTCCAGCAGGTCGGCGTCCTGAACGCTGAACGAGGCTTGGGTTAGGCTTAGTCTCTGAGCTCGTTCAAAATGTTCATGCGCGAGGGGTGACGAAGCTTTCTCAGGGCTCGCGCCTCGATTTGCCTGACTCGCTCCCGTGTCACACCCATTATCGCGCCGATTTCCTCAAGGGTAAGGCGACGCCCGGGACATTTCTTGGTCACCCAGATACATGCCTTTCTCAGCCGTTCGTCGGTGGTACCGCGAAAAGGCGGAATTTTGATCGTGTCTATGTCCGTTCCCGTCTTCATCAAAAACTTAACCTACTTCCCTTCGGGTCGGCGAATTAAGCAACGATCGCAGCAAGTTCAGCCGACCAGCCTGTCAAACATACACCGGAAGGGTGAACTTTTCAAACGAAGCCCGGCTTTTTGTGCCGAGCGAGATCGAGAACCAGCTATTCCCGCCAGTCTCCCTCGGCCAAGGGATGACCGACTTCCATGTCGCGGCTTGCCCGGCATCCCAGCACTTCCTCCCATCTGGACGGGCACAGGCCGTCGGAGGGGCGCGCAACCCTCAGGTTGTCAGTGGAGAGAACGTCGCCTGATCGGATTTGAGCCGAAACCAAGATCGATCTTCGAAAACGGCGAGCACCTGTTTCTTCAGGGGCAATGCCCAAGCGAGGCTCGCCCAAGGAGGCGTGAGCCTGCCGAACGGCTGTACACATATCCCGAAACTCGGAAGGTTCCATGGAGAAGCCGGCGTCGATTGAACCATCCTCACGGTCAAGCACGAGGTGCTTCTCGATAAGCCTCGCCCCCAAGGCGGTTGCAACCACCGGCACGACGTGACCGGGAGAATGGTCGGACAAGCCGACGAGAACCTCGAACTCCTTTTCCAAGGCAGGGATGGACAAGAGATGAAAATCCTTGTGCTCGGCAGGATACTCGCTGACGCATTGAAGGAGCACAACCAAAGGACAACCCTCCGACTGCAGCAATTCCAATAGATCGCTGATTTCCCGACTAGTCGAGGCGCCGACGCTGACCACCACGGGCTTGCCCGTACGGGCTACCGTTCGAAGCAGGGGCAAGTGATTGGTCTCGCAGGAGGCGATCTTGTGGAGAGGCGGATCCAGGTTTTCCTCGAGGAACTGAACGGCCGTTTCGTCGAAAGGTGAACTGAACAAAGCCAAGCCTCTCTCGGCGGCTCTTTCCGCCAAGGGGAGATGCCAGTCCCAAGGAGTCATGGCCTCGGCGTATAGGTCATGAAGGTACCGCCCTGCCCAAAGACCTTCCTTGAGAAGAAATCGATCATCCCTGCAATCGACGGTTATGGTGTCGGGGCGATAGGTCTGGAGCTTCACGGCATCGGCACCCGCATCGACTGCGGCATCGACCAATTCCAAGGCCCGTGAAAGTTCGCCTCTATGGTTGCCCGAAAGTTCCGCAACGATAACGGGAGGGGCTTCCGCCGAGCGAAGAGCTTCAGTTAGTCGAGGGCCGGTCATGAAACCTTCCGGCAGAAACTGCTCAAGGCTAGGCTGGGCCTCCGTCAGGCAGGTATTCGCCAAGCAGTTCGGTTAACTCCTCGTGGGTAAAATTCTCGCAATTGCAGTTGCTGGCATAGCGAAAGCCCGAGGAACAGGAAACGCCACCCAGGATGCCTATCTTGTTTCCCCAAAAGGCTTGGATCGGCTGAATCAAGAAGTGCCCATCGAACTCAAGAACGTTACGCGCCTCATCCTCTGGAATCAGGACCTCGTGCATCTTTTCGCCGGGTCTCAAGCCGATCTCCTCCCATTCGCAATTCGGTGCAACTACCTTGGCAATCTCCCCCACGGTGCAGGCCTTGACCTTGGGAACCAGAAGTTCCCCACCCACCATTTTCTGCAGGCTTTGAATGACAAACTCAACCCCTTGGTCCAACGTGATGAGAAAGCGGGTCATGTCCGGGTCGGTCACGGTTATCTTGCCTGTCTCGCGCTGCTGGCAGAAGATGGGAATCACGCTGCCTCGACTGCCCACCACGTTTCCATAGCGAACCACCGAGAAGATGGTTCCTCCCTCGCCGGAATAGCTGTTCGCTGCAATAAACACCTTATCCGAGCAAAGCTTGGTTGCCCCGTACAGGTTGACGGGGTTCACCGCCTTGTCGGTACTAAGGGCCACGACTCTTTCAACACCGGCGGTTAGAGCTGCCTCCACGACGTTGGTTGCTCCGTTGACGTTCGTCTTGATAAACTCGTGGGGATTGTACTCGGCGGCCGGCACCTGCTTGAGGGCTGCGGCATGGATGACGTAGTCGATCCCTCGCATCGCACGAACCAATCGCTCGCGATCCCTCACGTCTCCAAGGAAGTAGCGGAGGGTAGACTCCCTGAACTCTGGAACCGACTGCATCTCGGACTGCTTCCATTCATCGCGCGAATAGATCACGATTCGCTGCAGGTCGTAGCGCTGCAGGAGAGTCTTTACGAAACGTTGGCCAAAGGAACCAGTTCCACCGGTCACGAGGATGGATTTGCCGTCGAGCATGAAATCGGCTAACAGTAAACCGCATTTGAAACCTATAGTCCATCAGAAACGAGACACGGAAATCCTTGCAATGCAGGATTAACCGGAATGACGCGCGTCTCGAAAACTTAAACCATCCATGCCCGAGACCTGGCTGTCAGAAACCTCTTCGGAAGGAGCCCGCACGGCAATCCTGCTTGGTCCGCTGGATGAATCCGTCCTTCAGCAAGAATCACAGGTCTTTGAGTTGGGACTGCTTTGGATCGCCCCTTCCAAGACCCATGCGAGCGGAAACCTTCCACCAAAAGTTATCGCCATAAACAGGGATTCGCCTTCCGAAGGTCTCTCTGCTGCGATCGAGGAACTGATTCGTGTCGACTACGACAACCTGCCCGCGGTGAAGGTCAGCAAACGCGTGGAGGAAGAACAAGCTGAGGCATACACCCCCATCCTGGATCTCGTCGTTTCCTCCATCGACTCCACGGCTCGGGCAAGGCGAACTCGGGCCGAGACCGGAGTGCTGAGGCAGGAACAGGTGTTCAGGAACCTTGCGGGTTACTTGGTCCGAAGAATCCCCGAAAGCTGGCGCCGCTCGGCGGAAGGCTCCCTTGCCGTCGTCGTGGGGGCGGGGCCATCGCTCGACGTCACCCTCCCCATGATCAAGCAAGGCCTGCCTAAACCATTGATCATAGCCACGGACAGCTCCCTGCGCGCCCTTGAGTCCGAGAACCTCGTCCCCCACTTCGTGGTCAGCATCGATCCCGAAAAGTCCCTTCAATCCTGCGGCTCGCTCGACCACAAACCCGGCATCGCCATCCTGTCCACCCAGTCACACTCCAGCTGGCCCAAGGGCTGGAAGGAGAAAGCTCGCTACCTGTCCGGGAGGGTCTTGACGGAAGACTGGCTTGCCACAAAAGGCATCCCGAAAACCAGCATACTCGCTACAAACAACGCCGGCCTCACCTCACTTCTCCTTGCGGACTTTTTGGGCCCTACCGCCATCCTTCTCGTTGGAATGGACCTAGCGGGCGGAGGCTCCGGACAAGACAGGTACGCGGACAGCACCGGACGTTCCCACATGCAGACCTTCGCGAACCAATACCACCAAGTTCCGGGAAACCACTCCGACACCGTGCCGACACCATTCCTCTCCGACTGGAGCGAGACCTCCCAGCTCTGCGGAAAGATTGCCTCAGGGCGACACGTCGTAAACCTCAACGACCGAGGCGCCCAACTGGAGGGAGCCTCAGTCATTCACCCGGAGAACTTCGACGAGCTCAGCCAAGCCCTTTCCGAAGCCCTTCGACCTTTTGAACCCGACCCAAGCATTCTTGAGGAAAGTCGAGGCATCTCCGGTCCCGGACTGGATCAAGTGCTCACCATCCTCGCCACCCGATGCGACGAAGCATGGAAGGGATTGCGCCCCCTAATCGAAAAAGATGACGCAGCTCCACAGGAAAAGCTTCGATACCTTCGCGAACTGCTTTCAAACTCCGAGATCGCATCCCTCCTTGGCGACTACTCCTTTGCCGTCATGCCCGAGATTGCGCCCGGCAAGGAACCTGATTCGGAAATGCTCACCAGGCGACTGCGGGAGCTTCAGCGAATCCTTTGGCTGCTGGAAGACGCCATGGTCGAGGCGGAGCCTTCCGAAGGCTTCCTCACCCGCCTGCTCACCGACACCTTCGCCTAGCTAGAGCTCTTCCGCGCCAGCTCCTCCATGGCGTTGCCCGCGACCTCTAGAGCCTGATCGACCACCCCCTCGTCATGGGCTCCGCAAAGGAACCAATTGTGATGGGGATGAAAGAAGACGCCATCTTGGGCGCACAGTGAGCAAAACTCCTGAAGCAGGTAAAGGTTGTCGTCGCCATCGAACCACGGATAAGGCATCGCGGGAGGACCCGTCATCGCGAATTTCAGTCCATGCTTCTCCGCCTTCCCGACAAGTCCTTCGGCCAGACGCTTACCAAGAGCCTCGACTCCCTCCACGACCTTTCTCTCGGCCCCGACCTCCAGGCACTTCAGGGCCGCAGCCATTGCAACGGCATCGTTCCAGCAACTTCCCGTTAGAAAGACGTCGCCTGCAGCCTTGCGGAAACTTCCCTTCCCAAGACAGGCGGAAATTGCATACCCATTCCCCAACGCCTTCGAGTAGCAGGCCAAGTCGGGTGTAAACCCGAACAACCTGTGCGACCCGCCCTCGTGCAGGCGAAACCCGGCCCGAACGTCGTCCAGCACCAGCAACGCTCCCTTTTCCCGGCACAGCTTCTCCACGCCTGACCAAAACCCATCCAAGGGCATTTCGGAAGGACCGAAGGCCGCATGGTGGTAGGGGGTCAGGACGACGGCAGCCACCTCGTCGCCTCGCTTGTCGAAAACGTCGCTGACCTCGTCGAGGTCATTCCAGGTAAACTCCACAACTTGGGCGCGATCCTCGGGAATCCGTCCGCCAAGGCCCGGGTCACACCAAGCGTCCACACCATGGTAGGCTCCCTTCGCCTTGAGGATTAGGGAACGACCCGTTTCCTCCCGGGCCACTCGAATCGCCCAGGTCGTCACGTCGGAACCATTCTTGGCAAACACGGCCCAGTCGGCAAAGTCGATGCGCTCCACCAATGCCTCGGCCAGCTCGACCATTCTCGCCGTCGGCTGGTTCAGCACGGCGCCGTCCCTGCGTTGCCGCTCGGCAGCCTCCTCCACCTCGGGGTCCCGATGCCCGAGCAGGACTGCACCGTAACCGCACATGAAGTCCAGCCACTCGTTGCCGTCCACGTCTCGAAAGCGACAACCCTCGGCGCTTTCGGCATAGTGCGGAAAAACGTTGGGTAATCCGCCCGCGGGCGAGACGTGGCCGTAGATTCCTCCCGGCACCACCTCGACGGCCCTCTTGAAAAGTTCTTCCGAACGTGAACGCTCCATGCTCATCGGGCAAAGCCGAGCCTCGAGGCAGCTAGGTCGGCAACGTATCCGACCACCTCGGCAAGAGGTATCCGTCCCGTCACCTCCACTTCACCCAAGGCGGGAGCCGCAAGGGAATCGAGGATTCCGTCCACTGCCCGACAGGCAACTCCTGAATCCCTGAAGCACACCTTCGCGGCAGCCTCCTCCCGTGGTTCCCCCGAACCTGATTTCGGCGAGCCGTTCGGCCCGAACCCGAACCAAGCGCCGAAGTTCATTCCCGAAACCTCGAACGCGACCACCCCGGGCTTCTCCCGTTGCAAGGCCTCCCTGCACTTGGGGTCGCGCAGGCCCAGCACCTCGGCCGCGGCCAGTCCGCCCCGCAAGCCCAAGGCCGCCTTCATCTCGGAATCGGTCTCGTCCTCAAAAATCCTCGCCAACGCCCGCAAAGTCAGGATGGCGCGAATCGAATCCACCGGGCGAAGCAGCAAGGGAACGATCCTGGGCAGGGCAAAGCCCGTGTCGATTGCACCTTGAAAAGCTTCCGTCGAGGCAAAGCGAAGCCCACCCGGGGCAATCGAAACCTCGCCGTCCTCCTCTACCTTTGCCTCAAGGCGCACGCCCCGCCCTGCCCTCTTCACCCACTCCTCGGAACAAGCCTCCAAGGCTCGGCAGGTTGCTTCCGCAAGGTTCCGTGAGCGAGTGGATTTCATCGAGAAGACACAACTTCATGCAACTTCTCGATAAACCGCAACGGCGTTTCCTTCTGCTCCCAAGGCACGGATCGAACGGGGGCATGCATCAGTCGCGGAAAATCGGAAGGTGAACGCGCCGTCACCAGTTGCCCCGTTCGCCTCTTCCAGAAGGCCAGGTTGTTTTGCTCCTGAGGCATGATGCCCCTGGAGACGTCGAAAAGGATGGGAGTGCCGCAAGCCAAGGCCTCCGAAGTCGTACCGGCCCCGGGCCGTGCGTACAGCAATGAAGCAACCCGAAGGATCTTCGACATCTCCTCGTCCGACCTGGTCGGCAGGATGCGCAGGGAGACCTTGGGGGGTTCGCCGATGGTCTCGAGCCACCGTATGGTCTTTCGGTTTTCACCGCACAGGGCAACCACTTGGGCGGGCAACCCCGAGCGTCGAAGGGAAAGGACCACCTGCAGGTGACGATTCACCCCGTTTGCGCCCGTTCCCAGCGCGAGAATCGGGAGCTTCGGATCTAGCTCTAGAGTCTCCCGGACGAGCTTCCCGAGACTCGCCTTGGTGGGCTTCTCGAAAAAGGCTGGTCTCAGCAACAGTCCCGCTTGGAAAACCTTCTCCTCGGGCATGCCTCGATCGAGGGCCGCCCCGCAGGTTTCCTCGGTGGGAGCAGCGAACAAGTCCGCCTTCGGGTTGATCCAGTGCCGGCTGAAACCCGGGCCGTCGCCCAGCTCCCCGCAGTAGACGACGAAGGCGGGCGGCTTGTCGGGCAATGCACGGAGGGCGAGGTCACGGTAACCGTGGTTCAAGTGGGCGTGCACGCTGACGATTACGTCGGGCGACATCCGGTTCACCACTTGGCTGAAGCGCTTCGCCCCCAGAATCCCGAACCTGCGGCGATGCAGCCTCGCATGCTCCAGAAATGCGAAGTACCCGTTGTGCAGCCCCGGCCAGGTGCGCTGGATCGAGTTGTAGGCCCAGGTGCCGAGACGATAGAGTCGCGAGGAGGCCTCCAGCGGGCGCAGGATGAACGTCTCGTCCCCCGTCTGCTTTGCCCACGACCGTATGGCTTGGGCCCTCATGTCGTGGCCTCCGCCGGTGGAAGAAGTAAGGATTAGAATCTTCAAGGCATCAGTTCCGTGAATGCCCAAGGCCCTGTTCGAGCACTTGCGGCAATTGCGAGCAAAATTCCTCCCAGACCTTCTCCATCTCGGGTTCACGGGTCTGGAGCAGTTCACGCGTCTCCGCTCCCTCCACGCTCAGGAAGGTGTAGTACTTGGTCCAGACTCCGGGCACGACCTCGCTCGGGTCGGGCAGGTTGTCCATCAGGAATTGAATCGCCTTCAGCCTGGCTGCCTCCAGCACGGGACGCTCGGACTCGGCAAAGTCCTTATGGTCCTCGTAGCGCAAAAGTTCCCGAAAGCCCAGCAAGGTCCTCCCCACCCTGCGCTCGGGGCTGTTTTCCTCGGAGGCGGAGCGCAAGGTCTCCAGCGCCTTGCCCAAGGCGGGCACGAAATCGTTTGCCCGGGCCATCATTCCAAGTCGTGCACCACCAGCCCGCTCCTCAGCTTGGGCTCGAACCAGGTGGTCTTCGGGGGCATTATCTCACCTGCGTCCGCAATCGCCAGCAACTGCTCCATCGATACCGGGTGCAAGGCGAAGGCGGCCGCCATCTCGCCCGAGTCCACCCTGCGCTCCAGCTCCTGCAGGCCGCGGATGCCTCCCACGAAGTCGATCCGCTTGTCCCGGCGCAGGTCGGTAATCCCGAGGATCGGGGTCAACACGCGCTCGGAAAGCGCGGTCACGTCGAGGGCGGCCACGGGATCGTCCTCCGGGCGGGCTTCCTCCTTGGCCCGCAGGCGGAACCAGCGCCCCTTCAGGTAGAGGCCGAACTCGCGAAGGCCCGATGGCCTGCAGGCGCCGTCGGGCGAGGCCTCCACCTCAAAGGAATCCCCCAGCCGTTCCAGGAACTCCTCCTCCGTCAAGCCGTTCAAGTCGGTCACCACGCGGTTGTAGTCGAAAATCTTCAATTGGTCGTCGGGAAACAAGACGGCGAGGAACAGGTTGTACTCCTCCGACCCATCGTGCCCCGGGTTGGCGTCCCTTCTCTCCTTCCCCACCCTTGCGGCGGCCGCCGTCCGGTGGTGCCCGTCCGCCACGTACAGGGCGGGCACCTCGGCGAAAAGCTGCTCCATCCGCTGCACCTCCACGGGATCGGAGACCACCCACGCCTCGTGCCGGATACCGTCCGCAGCCACGAAATCGTAGGTCGGCTCCGCCTCCAGCCTCTCGTTCACGAAGGCATCGATCTCCGCTCGCCCACGATAGGAAAAGAAGACCGGCTCGGCGTTCGCGTTCAGGGTCTGCACGTGCCTCACCCGGTCGTCCTCCTTCACGGGGCGGGTCAGCTCGTGCTTCTTTATGCTGCCGTCATAGTACTCGTCCACGTGGCAACACCCCACCACCCCCACCTGCGAACGGCCGTCCATGGTCAGGCGGTACAGGTAGAAGGCGGGCGATTCCTCCCTCAGCAAACTCCCCGAATCCAGCATCGACTGGAAGTTCTCCCTCCCCTTCGCGTACACCTCGTCCGCATACGGGTCGGCATCGGTCGGCAAGTCGATCTCGGGCTTCACCACGTGCAGGAAGGACAGCGGATGCCCCTCGGCCTCCGCCCTAGCCTCCTCCGAATCCAGTACGTCGTACGGGCGGGAGGCTACCTCCGCAGCCTGCTCGGGAACGGGTCGAATGCCTCTGAACGGACGAAACACGGACATCGTAAATCTTCTTTCGGGATCGGAGAAACGGGAGAAATTGAACGCGATTTAATAAGCCCAACCATCGAACCACGCTACAACAAAAGGTCAACGGGGAACCTCCGGGACACCCCGAGGATTCGTCCGGTCCCCGC
>CAZNWO010000134.1:0-2852 GCA_964576585.1 uncultured Puniceicoccaceae bacterium
CGATGTAGGCCATCTGCTCCAGGAAGAACTGGTTTACTTTAAGCCAGTCGTCGGTTTCGTTGTGCGACAGCAGATGGTGGGCCATGTAATCGACCCCGAGGTGTGGGAAGCGCAGAGTGCCGTGGTCGTTGTTCAGCTTGAGCGTACAGACGCGCGTCGTGTCGGTCTGGAAGGCGAGTACCAAGATGTCGCTCATTAGGCGCATGTGCTCCACGATGTCCTGCGGATAACCATCCTTGGGACGCGTCATGTCGGGTTTGGCGAGCGTGGGTCTCCAACCCTGAAGTTCACCGCGCAGGCCAGCGCTCTCGATCCTTCGCTCCACTTCACGTACTGAGGTGAGGTATTCGTCCAGTTTCTGCTGGTCGAGTCGGCTTACGTTGTTTCGCAAGTCTTTGGCATCACCTAGTACCGCATCGAGCACGCTTCGGTCACCAACCTGAGCTTCGTTATTGAACAGACGATCAAAAGCCAATGCCGGATATACCTCGAGTGGCGTAGGTGTGTTCGGACTACTCCAGGAAATATGCGAACTATAAAGCAGCGAGTAATTCTTATGCACGCCTGCGTTGGATTTTTCGCAACCTAGAACGAGGCTGGGAATCTTGGTTTGATGACCAATGCGTTGCGCCACGTACTGATCCACGCTTGTGCCCGACTGAATGCGTCCTCCCGAGGCCAATGGGGCGCCTGAAAGCAGGTTCCCTGTCTGAGAGCTGTGGATGTTTCCCTTTAATGCCTCCTTGTTGTAAAGGCCGCGGACGAACACCATATTTTCCCGAAAATCATTTAGCGGTGTAAGCACTTTGCCAAGCTGCATGTCTTTTCCTTCGCCCTTCGCCCACCACTCGTTTTTGTAAAATCCGCAACCGGCGAAAAGAATGGCCATGCGCGTTGGGGCCTCGCTGGCCTTCTTGGCGCTTTTCGCTACGTCACCCCAAACTCGCGTGCTTTCCATCCAAGGTAGGGCCATAGTCACGCCTAAACCTCGCAACACAGTCCTTCTGGTTATATCGTGTTTCGTCATGCTTATTCCTTCTTTGATTGTTCAGACTAAACTTACGCCCAAAATTTTCAATCTACTTTCACTACTGTTGCGCGAATATTTCGAAACTGCTCGCTCGTGACAATTGCTTCTACCGCTACGCTGAAGCGGAAATCTTTCTTTGCCAGTTGTTCCTGCATAGACTCCAGCAGTGGCTTGTCCGACAGACCTATTTCACGACCCAGGGCATAGCCCAGCAGCTTTTTACAGAACTGCCGAACAAAGGCGTCGCGCCTGTCTTTCGCAACATGCTGACGTAACCCCTCTAAGCCCTCTAGCTTTGTCCCATCCATCAGCTTGGTTTTTGTGTCCATGGTCTCTTTTCGCAATCGACCGATGGCATCGTATTGCTCCAGTGCAAAGCCATACGGGTCAATGCGAGCATGGCACTTTGCGCAGGCAGCCACGCTGCTGTGTTTTTCGATTAACTGTCGCGCCGTCAACCCGGCGGGCACCAACTCCGGCAGGTCGGGCACGTTCGCCGGTGGCTTGGGTAGGCGTTCGCCCAGCAGGGTTTCCGAAACCCAGTTGCCCCGCAAAATCGGGCTGGTGCGCGAGGCTCCCGATTGCTTGGCCAAGACCGTGCCCATGCCGAAGATGCCTCCACGGCCTTTCGCCTGCACGTTTTCAACTCGTCGCCACTGCTCGCCGTTTATCCCTTGGATGCCGTAGTGCTTGGCTAGATCTTCGTTTAGGAATGCGTGGTCGGCTTGGATGATATCGAGAATCGATCCGTCATTGCGGAAAATATCCTCAAGGAACCGTACACTTTCTTCATACATCGCGCCGCGTAGCTCTGCGAACTCCGGGTACAGCTTCTCGTTTTTCCCGTCGTCTTCATTAAAGTTGCGGATACCCAACCATTGGCAGGCAAATTCCACCGCCAAGCGACGCGTGCGCGAGTCTTTCAACATCCGCTTCGTTTGTAAGACCATCGTTTTGTCGTCCACCGGAATCCTTCCCATCATTGCTTTTTGCAATTCCTCATCGGGCATGGTGGACCATAGAAAATAACTCAGCCGACACGCCAACTCGTGATTGCTCACCGGCGTCCAGCGTTTTCCTTTCGCCGTGACCGGTTGCTCCAGGCGATATAAAAACGCCGGGGAGGTCAGCACGCGTGCTAGCACCAACCGAATGGCGAGTTCATGCGGAATTCCCTGCGTGCACAGCGTCTCGTACAACCCGCGTAGCTCTCTTTTGTCCGCATCTTCCATTGGTCGGCGCCAAGCACGTTCGGCCAGTTTCAAAACCGCCGCCAAATGAATCGGCTCGGTTTTCTTGAGGTGTTTCCGAAACACCTCCGCGCGTTTGCGAGTCGGTATCCGCAGGGCTTCCAGTGGTGCCAGTAAATCCTTTCGGTCCTGCGTGGCGAACTCGTAAAGCTGCTCGTGGCTCACCACCCGCAGCAGCGGTTCTTGTGACACGTAAAACAACTCGCGCCACAATCGGTCTAGCTTTGCCGCCTCGGCATTGCTTAGCATCAATCGCCGCAAGGGTTCATCTTCACGATGATAAAGTATCATGGTGGCCGCCTCATCCACAGGCACGATTTGCGCATGGCACATCGCCGCTGGGAACAGTGACCGAAAATCGTCGTACGCCTGTGCCATTTTTTTTGCCGTTTCCGTTCCAACCACTATAGATTGGTCCAGCAGTTCCTTTGCGTTCGGTTCCGTAAGCGAAACTAAGAACTGAGCCGTTCCTGCTCGCCCTTTTTCCGGATGCAGGGCAGCGTTCACCACCAACTCGGCACCAGCCACAAGTTCGCCGGGCAACTTGTACTTCAGCACCGCGGGGGCCTTGG
>CAZNWO010000134.1:2952-8749 GCA_964576585.1 uncultured Puniceicoccaceae bacterium
AAGGACACCCGTGTAGTATCGCACACATGGTTGCGATCACGTGCATTCACTACGAGCTTGATCAAATCGCCGTGTTCTACGGCTATCGCCTTTGTCGGAGCAAAGTCACTGCGCTTGCCATTAACAAATACACCTGCCGCCAATTGGTTCGTGCCCGTGCGATTGATTAACTCCACCCTCCACGAAGCGCCGTTGCCACAAACGCCATCCGAGTCGGCAAAGAACCCCTTGAGTTTTACCCGACCTCCCATTGGGCTTTGCCAGTAGATAACCGCCTCCTTTTTGGGCGAGGGATGTATGTTCACGCTCTGTCCCGGTACGGTGAGAGTGCCGAAGCGAATGGTTTGTCGAGCCTTGTTCGCGATAAGGTTCGGTGTCTCGTTTAGACCCCAACCGCGAATGTCTTCGTAGCCCCCGACCTTGAAGATTTTGCCTGAATAATGTCCTGCAGGTTCCTGAATTGCGAACTTGCCCAACTGTACGGCTGCCATCCAATTACCCAGTACCCGTGCATCCAGTCCACTCACCTTTGCCAGATTCTCCAGTGGTTTGCCCTGTGTTTCCGCCATGGCGATGACACCGAGATATTTTTCGGTGCGCGCCAATTCATTTCGCTGCAGCAACGCCATGTGCTGTGCTAGGTCCTTCGCTGTCGCCAATGGAATATCCGGTTGATTCTTGAATACCAACCGCGGCCGATTCCAACGCACCACATCTCCATGCTCACCATCGCCACCATCGCCCGCAACGAGAAATACGCTAATTTCTCCCTTCGCAACAGCTGGAATCTTCAACCTGAATTCCTGCTGAGTAGTTAGCGGATTGGTCGCACTCATCCACGGATTCGTTCGTCCCTCACGACCGTGCTGACCCACCTTTCCGAAACGCCACAACCGCCCTTGCCATTGAGAGATATCCGCTGCAATGCGCGATATATCCGTCGGGCCGGCCTTGCACAGATCATCGCATACTCGACGCAACAATTTCGAGGGGTTTTCTGAGACCAACAGTTCGGCGAGTTTTTGAAAATATTTGGGATTCAGTTTAGCCTTGGGAGCTATGCTCTTGTGCTCCTTGACCTCCTGCTCGAGCTTGAGCCACTTTTGGTCGAAGGTCTTGAACCAATCGATAGCCTTCTTGAACTCGTGGCCTTTCCATTTCTCGCGAGGTTTGTTCAGGATGGAAACCACTTCCTTCGACGGACCACTTAGGGCGAGCTTGAAATAGAACCCGCATGCGTCGCCGCCATTGACGATCTTGAGAAGCAAGCGGTTCTTGCCTTTGACGAGAGAGAGTTCGAGCTTTTCTTGATCAGGAGCTGCGGCACGGCGTATCTTCTTCTTGAGGATTGGTTGATTGTTAAGGAAAAGCATGACGGCGTCATTACTCCCCAATGAAAGCTTCACCTTGCGTTCAAATGGACTATCAATTTCCCGATAAAGGTAATGGGCTGAATTCGCGCCTTTCAAGACATTGTGAACTTTACCGTCCTTCCATTCGGGTTGTGATTTCCAAGTCAGCTTGGCAACGCCGAGCTTATTCTTTACGTCGATATCCTTTTCGTGTTCGGGTGCAAAACGAGTTACGAAAGCCTCGTCGAAGGTCTTTGCCTTGAACGGGCCCATGTGCCACCAATGACCGGCACTTGGATCGTCGAGCTTATCGGGCTGATCTCCCAACCAGGAAGCTAGTTTGCCGGACAACTCGTCCTTCTCGTAATTTGAAAGACGAGCGGCAATCTGTTTGTGTTCTTTCTCGTACTTGGCCTTGGTAATTTTAAAAGCCTCGCGTGCGATCTCGGCGGCGATGGCTGGATTCTTTTGTAAACGATCACGATGCCTAACCAGAGCGGCCAAGTACGGTTTTAGGTCGATCCGCCCCGAGGTATTCATCGCGCGGTCGAGCGCATTGGGATCCCACGCGTACACTTTGTCGGTGGCACCCATGCCGGAGGTGTGGCGGTCATAGATCGAGCGAATCTCAAATAGCAGTTCATCAACCCAATCCCGGCGAGAGGTGCCTAACGAAAAACGAATGCCATCAGGGGTCAGCACGGCGTGGGCTGCGACTTTTTTCGCTGCGTCTAGGTACTTCGTCACCAATGCGGGCGACATCCCTTGGGCATCGCCCACGTTCATGAAACCCTCGCCCGCCGCACCGTCTACCGGGAATTCCTTAACAGGCTCTAGCTCCACGCCCGTTAAATCTTGGATGGTGTAGGTATATTCGGCATTGCTCAACCGCCGCGCAACCACCCGTCCGGGGTCACCCGCGTTGGCAAGCGCCTCCGTGTCTAGGTAATTGTCGACCCAGTCCAGAAACATCTCTCGTTCCATCGGTGCAAGCTGCGGTTGTTTTTTCGGCGGCATCTCGCCATCCTCCATCATCTCCACCACTTTCACCCAAATCATAGGATGCATTCTGACTTCATCCATCCCACGAAACTGCTCTAGGTCTAGTTCGCCTTCCTGCTCTTCCTTCGAATGGCAATCCAAACAATATTTTTGCATGAGCGGGACGACGGAATCTTTGAAGTCCTTCCTCAATTCCGAGAAACTGTAATTTTCTTTTGGCGCCGCCACGGCACTGGGAAGGATTGTAGACGCGAACAACATCAAGGCGACGAATGTTATATGTCTCCACGCACATTCAAGTATTGAGCAAATTGGCATTGCAGATGATTCTGTCTAAAAGCCTGATATCCAGTCAAGGTTGGGAACACCTATTCTGGGTTTTTTCAAAAACAAGGATTTTTCTTTTATGAAATCTTTTGTGGGTCGGGGTCTTTCATCAGGCATTGGTCTAGAGTTGATTTGGTGCTAAGTTTTAAGGATGAGATAGCCAACTCCGACCATGAGACTGGATTATATCATACATTGTGACGAAAAGACCGTAAATGGGATTGAACTCTTCGATACGCGGAAAGATCCCGAGGACAACCAGGCTAAAAGAAAAAATACCATCTAGTGGTGCAGGTGTTTAAAGGAAAACTTGTCGCCAAGCTTGCCGAGGTTCCTGCGAATGGCTTAAAGTCGAAGCCATGAATAAGTTGCTGCTCCGTTTGATTTTTCCTTTGCTGTTCTTTCTTTCGACGGATGCCAGAACCAAGCCCAACATTCTTTTGCTGGTTACCGACGACCAGCGCCCCGATACTGTTGCCGCCTTGGGGAATGATGAAATCGAGACTCCAAATCTCGATCGATTGGTTGAGCGTGGCACGAGCTTTTTAGGCGCGACTTGTGCCAATCCTCTTTGCGTTCCGAGTAGGGCGGAGATACTCACCGGTTGCTCGGGTTTCCGCAATGGAGTTCTTGGAATGGGTGGAGAACGTATCAACCCCAAGCTCACTCTGCTGCCTGCCGCCATGGCTGCAGGAGGATATCATGCCTGGTACAGTGGCAAATGGATGAACGATGGGGAACCGCTAACGCGAGGGTATCACGAAACGCAAGGTCTGTTCAGTGGTGGCGGCGGCACTTGGAAAAAGGGTGAAGTCATCCTCGGTAGGAAGGGGCGTCCCATTACCGGTTACCGCAATTGGACTTTCAAGGACGCCAAAGGCAAACCCGATTTGGACAAAGGAATCGGTCTTACTCCCCTAACCGACAAACACATCGCCGATGGTGCCTTGGAATTCCTTAGGCGTAAAACCAACAAGCCGTTCTTTCTTCACGTTAATTTCACGGGTCCGCACGATCCCTTGATCTATCCACCGGGCTACAAGGATAAGTACAAGCCCGCTGAAATGAAGTTGCCCTCGAATTTTTTGCCAAGACATCCCTTTGACCATGGGAACTTCGATGGTCGAGACGAAAGGCTGTTGCCATGGCCCCGGACCAAGGAAGCCGTCCTCGACGAACTTGCCGTCTACTATGCCGTGATCGACCACATCGACAAGCAGGTGGGCCGAATCTTAGGGCAACTGGAAGCCGACGGGCGCTTGAAGAACACGATCGTTATTTTCACGAGCGACCATGGTCTGGCTCTGGGCAGTCATGGCTTGATGGGCAAGCAGAACATGTACGAGCATAGCATTCGCGTGCCTTTGGTGATTGCAGGTCCGGATGTCCCCAAAAACAAGCGAAGCCAAGCCCTCTGCTACCTTCGAGACCTCTATCCCACGATTTGCGACTTTGCCGGCATTTCCGTCCCGAAGAGCGTCGAGGGCAAAAGCCTCAAGCCCGTCATTACCGGCAAACAAGACGCAGTTTACCCTGAGATATACGGCTACTTTCGCGACAAGCAGAGGATGGTGCGGGACAAGCGCTTCAAGCTGATCCACTATCCTCACCTTGAGCGCCAACAACTTTTCGATCTTCTCGAGGATCCTTTCGAGTTGAAGGATCTGAGCTCCGATAAACGCCACTCGAAAGTGTTTTCACAATTGAAGGACAAGCTCTTCAAGCAGATGCAAGAATGGGGGGAGATTTCCGAAAGCGGGAAATGAGAAAGCAATCTCTTTGCGGATGACTGCTTGGTCTTTGCTTTCGCGTGATCTTTATTTGCCTTCGGCGTACTTCATCAGGCGCAGGCCTAGGGCTTGCTCGAATTTTCCGCTCTTGGGTTCTCCGTTCATTAGGATAACGTAACCGATGCCATCCTTGAGGCGGTATTGCATGAGGGCGGCCACGCCTGGGTCGCTGCCGTCATGGCCCATCACCTTGTCTCCGCCCAGCTTGTCGAAATACCAGACAAGCCCTTGTTTCGAGTCGGCCTTGGGAAACGGGATCTTGCGCATTTCACGGACGGTCTCCGCTTGCAGTACCCAGTCGCTGTCGAGTTGTCCGTCGGCGATGAATGACAACAGGAAGCGGGCCAGGTGCGGGGCCGTGATCCGCAACGTGCCGGAGGGGAAATCAAGGTATCCGTGGTGCCCCAATGGCTTGAAGGCGCCTGTCTTTTTTCGGAAACCGTAAGGCATGGCGATCTTGGTTTGGTCCATGCCTTGCAGACGAAAAGAACTACCCTGCATGGCGAGTGGCTCGAATATCCCTTTTTGGCAAAGCGTCTCGAACGGCACCTTTGCCTTGGCCTCGGCCAAGTGAGCGGCCAGGGCCACGCCGACGTTGCTGTACTTGCTCTTTGTTCCGGGCGCCCATGAGTAATAGCTTTTCTTGGCGCTGTAGTATTCTCCCTTGGGCTGAAGATAGGCGGCCAGGGATTCGCCCAGTGGCTTTGGGAAGTCGCCATTTTTGACCCAAGTGTCCTCCAGCAGGTTCCAGTTGTCGCGTATGCCGGAGGTGTGGGTGAGGAGATGTTTCAGGGTAATCGGTGTCTTCGGGTGCTTGGGGTTCCGGACAGGGAAGGGGAGCACCTCGTTGACGTCGGTGTCTAGGGAGAGTTTTCCTTGCTCCACCAGTTGCATCACGGCGCAGGCGGTCACGGGTTTAGAGACCGAGGCGACCTGGAACAGGGTGTCGTTGGTAACTGGAAGCTTTCGCTCGCGGTTGGCCCAGCCGTAGGCACCTGTCCACAGTACCTTGTCTTTCTTGACCACCGCGGCGGCCAATCCCGGGACCTTTGCTTTCTTCATGCCGCCGAGAATGAAGCGGTCGAGGGAGGTGGGATTCCTCGGCTCAGGGAAAGCATTTGCATTTTCTCCGAGGCAATCGATCGTGGAGACGAAAAAGGCGATGACAACAGGTAGTCCTGCTCGTAGGAGCCAGCTTGCAAGGTAGATTCTTCTGGAAGTCTTCATTAGGGGGGGATTCTTTTTTGTTCCACCATCTCTGCCAAAAGTCAACCGCAGGTCCTATCCAGCCGTTTTGCTGGCCACAGACCCCATTGCCTGCCCGAG
>CAZNWO010000135.1:0-8731 GCA_964576585.1 uncultured Puniceicoccaceae bacterium
CCGCCGCGATGAAGCGGTTGCCCCGCCCCGAGGATTGACTGCCGCCCTCGTCGGGTCATGTCTCCACTTTTGGCAAGAATAAAGGTTTCCTCGGAACAATTACCTGTCTTTTATTGGTTTTAGAGTTGTGTCTTGATGTTCAAATTTTAAGTATTTTACTGCATGTCATCAGCTTGCCAAGAGTTCAAGAGAGTTGGTAGCAGTCAGTTGGTGGGTGACCGACGTGAATTTCTTCGCGTGGGAAGCGGGTTGACTGCTTCGGGAATCTTCGCCCCGTGGTTTGCGCAAGCCGAAACGAGACGCAAGGGTGCGAAATCGTGCATTCTGGTTTACCTATTGGGCGGACCACCGCACCAGGACATGTGGGACTTGAAACCAGACGCCCCAAGCGAAATAAGGGGTCCGTTTTCGCCCATTTCCACGAATGTGCCAGGCATCCAGATCTGCGAGCACTTGCCTCGCTTGGCTCGAATGGCGAACAAGTATGCGTTGGTTCGCTCGGTCAGCCGGCGCAACAGCAACCACACGCCGATGATTTATTACACGCTGACCGGTCGCGACGTGGAGCAACCGCAACGCGACAACGACGTCCGCCCGCCCGAACGAGATGATTTTCCACACATCGGCGCAGTGCTGGCGCGCTTTAAAACCGCACCCGCCTCGCTACCGGGATACATCGCATTGCCCGAGGTAGCCATAAGAACCGCGACGGAAGGCCAATATAAGCGGGCGCGTACGCCATTGCGTGGAGGCGGAGCAGGGTTTCTGGGCAGAAAGTACGATGCCCTCAACGTCAACGGCGAGGTAGGCACACCCGAAGCGATTCCGGCACTGCTGTTGCCGGAAGACGTCTCCGCCGACCGCTTTGAAAAACGTTCCACCTTGTTGCATGTTCTGGATGGCCTAGGCTCCAAGACCCCTTCCACGGACGAACTGTCCGCGCTGCGTGAACGAGCCGTTGTGCTCACCGGCGCAACCAACCGCGGCGGACTTGATGTTTTTTCACTGGGAAAGGAATCAGAAAAGGTTCGCGAACGCTACGGCGACCATCCCTTCGGGCGCACCATGCTTCTGGCCCGTCGCCTGGCCGAAGCAGGAGTCCCGATGGTTGCGGTACATTTCAACAACATGACTGTCTGCGATGGCTGGGACACGCACAGCAATAATTTCGAGGCGTTGAAAACAGAACTTCTGCCCTACCTTGATCAAGGCCTCTCCGCGCTAATCGAGGATCTCGACCAGTCCGGCCACCTTGACGAAACTCTAGTAACTTGCTTCGGCGAATTCGGCCGCACACCTAAGATCAACGCCAAAGCAGGCCGTGACCACTGGGGTGAATGCGGCGCAGCCCTTTTCGCAGGCGGAGGAATAGTGCCCGGACAAGTTTACGGTGCTTCGGATGCCCAAGCCGCCTATCCCACGGAACATCCCGTCGATCCCGCCGATCTTCACGCCACCATCTACCATTGCATGGGTCTGGACCTTGCCGAACCGATGTACGATCGCCTGAATCGCCCTTGGCCAATCACAAATGGAAAAGTGATAAAGGGCTTGGTTTAGCAAGGTTCGGAGCATCAGATTGATGCCCCTCGCAACGTCGCGACCAGTCAGCGTGTAATAAATCATCGGCGTACCATTCGGAATCCGTCTGGGAAAACGGCAAAAGGATTTCCTGCAAGAGCTTCAAATTTGAAAAGTAGTTTTTACCTAAATTATCCTGAGTTCCCTGCAAGTTTCATTCCATTGGGTTACTGTTGGTTAGTAACACTTATTGGTTTGCCAATCTTCGGTTATGCATTCAAAGGAAAGCTAGATACGGTTCATACAAGAAGCTCACCCAAGAAAGATCATGAAAACAATCATCCGCTACCATTGTATCCTCATCGCCCTCGCCATGTTGCTCGACTTCACAGTCACGCCTGCAATGGCTACCGGCAAGAAGCCTTCTTCCGGCGACGACAAACGCGTTCAAGACTACAAACGGAAGATAGAAGACGTTAACCGTCGGATAGAGACCGCCGGAAAGACGCTCAGGCAGTCGACCATCGACTACAAGGCGCAGGCGGAACGCAAGCAGATGGAATTGCGGGCATTGCTTGAGCAGTACCGGGAACGCGAAGCTTCCACCAAGAAGACCATCGGCGAACTGCGCCGACAAGAAGATGAACTCTACGCGACATTAAGGAAATACCAGGGCGAGTTAAAGGAAAAGCAGGAGGCGGAGGCAAAGCGAGCTGCCGATGCAAAACGCGCCGCATTGGCGAAACAGGTAGCGGAGGCAAACCGCAAGCGGGAAGAAGCCAAGAAGAAAGCCGCGGAGGATGCCCGACGCAAGGCTCACCCCAAGAGTTCCCAAGACTCAAAGGCTCGTGAAGAGGCCAAGAAGAAAGCCGAGTATGCCCGACGCGCGCACCTGAAAAGATTTGACGTCAACCGTGACGGGAAAGTGACCAAGGAGGAAACCAAGAAGGTTTTGGCTGCGGAAGCAAAACGCCGGGAGGAAGCCAAGAAAAAAGCCGCCGCAAACACTCGAAGCAAGGCCGATCCAAAAACACGAACCTACAAGGTAGACTTGGATCGCCTGAAGGCCAATTACGAACGCGCCCAGAAAAATCACGACACCTCGAGTCGCCTCCTTGAAAACGCCAAGCGCGCCTACGAGGAAGCCCGGCGCAACCATTAGGAGGCGTCATTTACGCCCGCCAGAATTGCGACTCGCGCGGTGCGCTGTAGCGCACTTTCAGGTGCGGGGTCTCCAGCCGTTTCTTTTTCGTGAGGGACTGGCAGCCGGCCTCGACCAACCCGGACGTCAACTGCGTGCGCTCCACGGGGTAGGACGCCTTGCCCGTTAGAAAAGTCTCCTCGGCCTTGGACATCAGGGCGGCGGAATAGACGACGTTCGGTGTCGGCGGCAGGTAAAACAACGTCGAGAGCGGTTCCTTTTGGCCGCGCAGTTTCGTCGCGAAGGTAAAGTCGCCCACCAGCCCGTTCATCAGCATCATGGTTGCCTTAAGCCCGTCGCGATGCTCGTAGCGATAGACCACCGGGTTCTTCACCATCGAGCGCATCATCTCCGGAGTGGGGTAACGGTGACTGAAGGTCTCCGTCTGCTTCAGCGTCTGGCTGCGGCACAGGCAGGCGTGGAACAGCTCCGGGCTCCAGCCGCCCTTCGCGAACGAGCCCCTCTCCATCGCCGCCCACGCCGCGTCGCCGCGCAACGCCTCCAGCCATTTCACGCCCGTCTCGCCGCCCCTTCGTCGCTCGGCCATGCACTGGATGGTCTCCAGCGCGTGAAAATCATAGCTGTCCACCCCGCCCATCGCCACGCCCATCACCTCGTCGACCTCGGCGTTGTAGGGCAAGTCGATCGACGGCATCCGCCAGGTGACAGGAAGCGACGATCCCGCCAAAAACGCAAAGCCCATCTCGCGCGACGTCTCCGCCATCTCCTTGGCCCACGCCCACTTCCACGAAAGATGCTTGTCGTTGAAGACAGGCGCCGTGCGACCGTCCTTCTTGTACACGTCCACCGTCCGTTTAAAGAATTCGTAACGCGGATACAGTTTCTGCCCGAATTCATTCCGCGGATAATTACCGTGCTCGCCGATGATGAGCACCGCGTCCACCGCCAGCTTCTTCCCCCCGCACCGCAGCGCCTCGGCGATGGTCTCGTAAATGGGAAACCCAAACTCCTTCGAACGACGCCGCGAGAGATCGCCCTTCGGAAACTGGTCAACGTAAGCCGACACCACGTCGAACGGCGGACGATGCCACTTGCCGCGGATGGGATACCCAACGAGAAACCGCGTACCCATGTGCCACGCGTGCGAATGGTCACGCCACTCGGTGGTGATGATCGCCAGGCGCTTGCGAGTCCCGTCCTTGGCCAAGGCCGTAGGCACCGCCGTCAAAGCCGCGCCGGTTGATTGTAGAAAAGTGCGTCGATTCATGTTGAAGAAAGGTTGAGTCAATTTAGCCAAGGGACGGGGACGCGCAAGCCTTGCGGACACCTGTGGCGAATTGGTGCTGGCGAGGGATGCCCTAACCCGTCTTTCCCGTAGGCATATAGCGGTAGTATACCTCCAGCATGAGGATCGTCATTGTGGTGGTGAAGACATCGGTCCCTCCATGACCCAAGGGTCCGTCCCAATGCCCGTCTGAATCCTGAGCGCCGCAGACGATTGCCTGAAAATTCTTGTTCCAAGCCTTCCAGTACTTTGCTCCTCCGCTCACGCCCGTGGCTTGGAAGCAAGCCTGGGCATGGTAGTACCATTCGTAGACGTTCACTCTCTTCCATTCCTGAGCCTGATTCGCGATGATCCACTCGAGACCCATCTTGGCTTCCTGCGACTTGGCTTCCTTCCAGATCTGCAGACAAAGAACGCCCGTGCCAGTAAGGCTGGGCTTGCCTCCACCTCCTTCTGAGTAGGCGAATTTCCCGGTTTTGTCCTGGCAACGCTTCGTGTAGGCGACCGCATTGTCCATGGCCTCGTCGAGACCGTCGATGGAGATACCCGTAAGCGCGGCGGCCTTGAGGGCCTGTATGTTCCAACCGGTGACGGAAAGGTCGACGTGGGCGCCGGCGCCCTTGCCGTAACTGTAGGCCCAACCACCTCTTTCATTCTGGCCCTTGACAATTGCTTCCGCAGCGCGCTTGGCAAACAGTTCAAGCTTCTTGATTTTAGTCATGGTGTAGGCTTCGCAGAGGGCATAGGCGCGAATTGGGTGAGAATATGCGCCTCCCCCTCCTCCCGTCATTTTTTCCGGGGGTGTGGAGGTGAGAAAGCTTATGGCCTTCTGCACGGCGGGGCCGAACTCGGGAGAATCCTGCAATTCGCAATGCCCGAGAAAACTCAGCAAAGCCATGCCCGTCATGGCGTTTTTGTCGGTTGGACTGGGTTCGCCGTGCTTGTTCTTGGCGTTCCCTCCCCATGAACCGTCCTTCCCTTGGGTGTTTTTCAACCAAGTGAGACCTCGAATGATGGCCTTCTCGGTAATGTCCTTGCCTCCGCCGGCGCGGAGGCGAGCGATGCGCTTCTTGGGATCACAGCGTTGCTGCATGGTTTTCGGAAGAGCCAACCCGATGCCCTTGAGGGCATTTTTCATCGCGTCGTTGTCTATCCCGGTATTTCCTGCGGAGGGAGCGCTGGCCGCGATCACGGGAGCCAAGTCCTTCACGTCCAAATCGTTCAGGTCGGGCATCGCGATATCGGAAATCGCAGTTGCTCGAAAGGTCTGCTTGACCGTGGGCTGGGCCTTTTTCTGTCTCTGCATCAGCTTCACCTTTTGCTGGGGTTGCTTCTGCTGAAGAGGAGCCACGCCGGCATCGGCAAAATCAGCAGTGCCCTCCCCTCCTCCCGCCACGTAGACGACGAGTCCCCATATCAGGATCAGGAAGATTGTTACGGAGAAGAGAGCGATGAGCAGACTGTTGAGCAGGCGATACTCACGAAGATAGCGACCGAAGGCGCTCTCGATTAACGGAGTCACGACATAGGCTGGTTCCCGTTCCTGGTCTTCAAGTGTAGTGACGTGCGATTCTTCGGGAGATTGTGCTTCCTGGTCCATGACTTCAAGCGCTTGTTGCTTAACTCTAGACTTAATTATGGGTTGGGCCCTGTCTAGGTAAATCCGATCGGCTTTGGGCGATTCAATCCCACCTTCCAGGTCGAGGGCCACCTTCAGGAAAATGGCATCGGGATGCGGCGACTTCCACAAACAACTTACGCACAACAGCTTCAGGCAACATGGACTGTCTCTTGTCGGCCTCACCCCCCTACTCTTCCGAGAAGCTCTCCGCAGGCTTGACCGCTACCGTGGGGAGGTTAGGGTTTGGGGGATGGAGGCCTACGTCGGTAGAGACGACAAACAATTCGGGACATTACGACAATGGGCAAGTAGAGTTCTTGGGACAATACAAGGACGGCTGGCTGGACACGGTGGTCAAAAAAGACAATTGTTGGAGCCATCCGATGCGCTTCCAGATTCTCGACCAGTAATGTCAAAGAAGAAAAACATATGAATGCCGAGATCAATCGCCGCGCCTTCATCGCTGATTCCGCCAAGGCGATCGTTGCCAGTTCACTTCTCTCCAGAAACGCAAATGCCGCCGAGAAGCCCGGAGATCTGCGGTTGGCCAGGTTCCGTTTTGACGTAACCCCGCCCAAGGGGCATTCGCTTTGCGGCGGCTGGATCAAACCGGTTGTCGGCGTTGACGATCCTCTGGAGGCCATCGGCTACGTGCTGATGGGTGCCGGCAAGCCGATTGTCGTTTGCGCGGTGGACTGGACGGGACTTCTGAATTCCGCACATATCCGATGGCGACAGGCTCTGGCGGATGCGGCGAAGACCACCATCGATCGCGTCGCCGTTCAGTGCGTGCATCAGCACAACGCTCCGTTTGCCTGCCTGGATGCCGAAAAAATCATTCTTGAACAGGGCGATCTGCCGCACATCGTTGAACTCGATTTCTTTACCCGCTGTCTGGATGCCGCTCGAGACGCCGTAACCCAGTCTCTGAAAAAGGCAACCCCTGTGACGCATATCGCTCATGGCGAGGCCCGTGTGGAAAAGGTCGCAAGTAATCGCCGTATCATCGGTCTTGGTGGGAAGCTGATCTCGCAGCGTGGCAGCGCGTCGCGAAAGCCGGGTCATCATCGCTTTCCTGAAGGTCTCATCGATCCAATGCTCAAGACGGTCGCCTTTTACCACGGCGACAAGAAGCTGGTCGCCTCCCACTACTACGCATGTCACCCCATGAGCTATTACGGCGACGGCATGGTTAGCGCGGACTTCTGCGGTCTGGCTCGGCGGAGAATGCAGAAACGGGAACCGGACTGCACGCACCTTTACTTCAACGGTTGCGGCGGCAACATCGGGGCGGGCAAGTACAACAACGGCTCAAAGGAAGCACGCGTTGCGCTGACGCAGAGAATGCTCGACGGCATGACGTCTTCCGAAGCCGAATTGAAACCCCAGCCCATCGTGTCGCTCGGATGGGAGATTCGCGACATCCTGCCGCCGCTTAATCCTGCTTTCGACGAGAAACTGTTGATGGCCGGGATTTCCAACAAGAACAACCGAGTCGTTTCGCGAAACCGACCATCGTATACAGTCGCGTTCATCCGCCGAATCAAGGCGGCGATTCCCATCACGCTCAGCTCGTTGCACGTGAACGACGTGTCACTGTTGCATCTGCCTGCGGAGTGTTTCATCGAATACCAGCTTCGAGCTCAGGCGGTCGCGCCAAATCGTTTTGTCGCCTGTGCGGCTTACGGCGATGGCGGTCCGTGGTACGTCCCGACAAAAGAAGCGTACCCGCAGGGCGGTTATGCCGTCAGCGTCGCATGGTGCGCTCCGGAAATGGATCAACTGCTCTCCGGCGGGATTCAGTGGATGCTTTCGAAGGCGTGATTTCAGAGGATCGAACTTGGGAGCCTCTGAGAAAGCAAGCTTCTCCCTTGGCATAGCGTTGATGGCAAATGCGTCGAAGACTAACCCAGCGGGCATACTCTTGATCGTCCATTGAAACATGAGCCTTCATCCCCAAAGCCTAATCTCGCGACTTAATTGGTGCAAGTCCGCACAGAACTCGGCGAGCGAATGCGAAGTACCGGCAGTCCATGGACACCTTGGAGATTGATTGGATCAGGGCAGAGGTTTTTGGAGCGAATGACGGTTGCGCATGAGGAAGTTATGAATTCGGCACCAAGTCCAATCTACTTGGACGCTCGCGTGAGTTGGTTTTTTTCGCGTCCGTTCCAGAGCTTGGCGAGCTCCCGGACTCTTCCGGGGTGATCCTTCGCCAAATCGTTCAACTCGTTGGGGTCCTTGCCCAGGTCGTAAAGTTCCCACTCGGCTTTCTTTTTCCCATCCTTGTTGAAGACCAGTTTCCAGTTGCCCGTCCGGATGGCCTTCCCTCTCGCGTGGTGGAAAAAGAGGACCGCCGGGTCGGGTTGCTTCTCTCCTTGAAGAGAAGGAAGGATGGAACGACCGTCCCATGCGATCCGCTTGGCTCCGCCTGATTTTTCCGCAGGCTTTATGCCCGTGGCATCGAGGATGGTCGGCATGAGGTCGACGAGGTGGGAGAGGGTACCGGTGGTCGTCCCTCTTGCCCGGATGCCTTTTGGCCAGTGGGCGATCATGGGCGTATGGATACCGCCCTCGTGGTCGTATTGCTTGAAGAGGCGAAAGGGGGTGTTGGAAAGGTTGGCCCAGCCGTACCCATAGCTTTGGTAGGTGATCTCCGGGCCCGGCATCAGGTGCGTCAGGTTGCCCGGCTTCATGGGCCTTCCGTCCCTCGTCTTTTCCGGAAGGTAGTCACCCTTGCGATTGGCCCCGTACTCGACGTGGCAGCCACCGTTGTCGATGGTGAAGAAGGTGAGGGTGTCGTCCAGTAGGCCGGACTTGCGCAAGTGATCGAGCACCCGCCCGATGACCCGATCCATGATGGTCACTTGGGCGGCGTAGACTTCCATTCTCCTCTCCTGCCAAGCCTTGTGCTTCTCATCCTTCCAGGCCGGAACCTTCGGGTGGCGAGGGGAGAGCTTGACCGTCTTCTCGATGACCCCGAGCGTCTTCATCCGCTTGAGCCGCTCGCTACGCAGTTCGTCCCAGCCTGCGGAGAACTTGCCCTTGTACTTCTCGATCTCGCTTTGGGGCGCATGGAGGGGCCAGTGGGCGGCGGTGAAGGGAAGGTAGAGGAAAAAGGGCTTGTCCTTGGGCGTCTCCT
>CAZNWO010000136.1:0-8643 GCA_964576585.1 uncultured Puniceicoccaceae bacterium
CTCGCCTGGATCACCTGCGATTCCGTCTACGTCGATCCCGCCACAGGCAAACACACCCTGCTCGGCATCTTCTCCAACCTGCGGGCCAAGGAATTCCCGGTCAAACATCCCCGAATGATCTGGTTCCTCTCCTTCTCCGACCTCACGGCGGGGAAGCACGACTTGAAGATCACGATCGGCATCCCCATGTCCGAAGAGGAACCGCGCACAATCATCGAGAAGGAATTCGAATCCCCGGGCCCCCAGCACCGCATTAACCTGATCAACGACATACACAACCTAAAGTTCGAAGTGCCGGGAAACTACTCGATCCTGATTGAGATCGATGATCAAGTAGTGCTGGCGAGCAGCTTTCCAATAACCCAAATATAATGAAAACAAGAAGACACTTCCTCCAGCAAGCCTCTGCAGTAACGATTGGGTTCGCGGGACTGAAATCATTCAGCGCCCACGCCCAAAATCGCTCAGCCCGCATGGTCCCCGGATACGGGGAGCTTCAAGCCGATCCTGCCGACGTGATCGACCTACCAAAAGGTTTTTCCTACAAGATCATCGGCAAAGCCGGCGAGAAGATGGACGACGGACTGAACCTGCCCGGAGCCCCGGACGGCATGGCCACCTTCAAGGGACCGAATGGTCACACCTTGCTCGTACGTAATCACGAGATGAACGCCGGAACAGGAGCCAAGGGGGGAGCCTTTGGATCGGGGAACAAGAACCTCACCGACAAATTGCGAAAAAGCATGTACGATGCGGGCAAGGCCGCTCCTTCCTTGGGGGGAACTTCAACCGTTGTCTACGATACCAAGAACCAGAATGTGGTTCGGCAATTCCTGAGCCTGGCGGGAACCTTGCGGAACTGCGCCGGCGGACCAACCCCCTGGGACACATGGGTAACCTGCGAGGAATCCGTGGAGAAGGCAGGCAGGCTTTGCGCCAAGGATCACGGATGGTGCTTCGAGGTTCCCGCGACCGACAAGCCAAAGCTCGCCGACCCCGTTCCGCTCAAGGCCATGGGAAGGTTCAACCACGAAGCCATCGCAGTCGACCCCGAAACTGGTTACGTTTACGAAACGGAAGACCGTCACGACGGATTAATCTATCGCTTCATCCCAAAGGTTCCGGGCAAGCTCGCGAAGGGCGGAAAGCTTCAAGCGCTGGTGGTTTCGGGGAAGAAGAGCCTAGACACCCGCAACTGGGACAAGCCCGCAATAGGACTCGGTGAAAAGGTACGCGTGGAGTGGCTGGACATGGATGACGTGGAGTCTCCCAAGGACGACCTGCGGGCGAGAGGCTTTGCCGCAGGAGCCGCTCGCTTTGCTCGAGGCGAGGGCATGTGGTACGGAAACGACGCCATTTATTTCGCCTGCACCAACGGTGGGAGGAAAAAGTGCGGACAGGTATGGAAGCTCCGGAAGGATGAACTGGAGCTCTTTGCCGAGCCGAACGACAAGGACGTCGTGGACAACTGCGACAACCTGACCGTGGCCCCGTGGGGCGACGTAATCCTCTGCGAGGACGGGGGCGGCAAACAGTTTTTAGTGGGAGTCACGCCAGAAGGACACTTCTACAAGCTTGCCCTTAACTCCTCCGGAGGAAGCGAGCTTGCGGGAGCCACCTTCTCGCCCGATGGATCGACGTTGTTCGTGAACGTTCAGCACCGCGGACTGACCCTCGCTATAACCGGACCTTGGGACAAACGCCGCAAAAGTTAATTACCCAAAATATTCTTGCCCCAGAGTTGGTTGTTAATGAGTGAAAACTTGTGATATCCAACCAAACAGGCAAAGAGAGCAAAGCCTCGCAGGTAAAAGGCATGTTCTCAAAAATTGACATGAAACTCAAGGTACTCTGCCTATTCTTGAATGTTTCGGTCTTGGCCACCGGGTTGAGATCCAATCCTGAATCAAACTCGGTGGATCACAGGTCCATCCTAGAGCAACTGGATGACTCTGCGTTCAGTCGTGGGCAAGCGATCTACGACAACCTCTGCATCAATTGTCATGGACGTGACGGAAAGACCCCCACCCTCCCCATTGCCAAAGCATTTGGAAAGGGAGAGCTGAAATTCGGAACCGATCCCTATTCCATGTTTCTTACCCTGACCAAGGGGAATGGATTGATGGGACCCCAGACTTGGATGACCCCACAGGAACGATACGACGTAATCCATTACATCCGGGAAAAGTTCATGAAGCCCATGCACCCAAAGTACATGCCCACCACGGAAGCATATCTTGAAGGCTTGCCCAAGGTTAATGCCGTGGCAACAGCACCTAAGCAAGTGACACGAGATTTCGGACCCGCCTTGGCTTCACAGTTGGGACGAAACCTTTCCAGCGTTCTCACCGTGAAACTTGGAGACGGGTACTCCATCAGCTACAACCTCCATACAATGAACCAAGCGGGTCTGTGGCAGGGCGGGTTCCTAAACCTTAACAGAACCCAGCACTATCGCGAACGCGGCGAGGGCGTACCTGAGGTTGAGGGCAAGCTGATTGAGGGCTTGCAAGCTTGGGATTGGGCTCATGACGACACCCTCGACTATCCGAAATGGGAAAAACACCCACGCGGTCCCATGCCCGAAAAATGGATGAACTACGATGGTCACTACCTCAACGGCAATCAAGTGATCCTCTCCTATGCCATTAATAAGCGAAAGGTAATCGAGGCACCCGCAAAAGCGGAAGGATTCGGGGCCATCATTCAAACCCTGCGAGTGGGTCCCGGGACAAAACCTCTAAAGCTAGCTGTAGTTCAACTGAAGAACAACGATACTCGCAGAGGTTTTCTCGGCGTCAAGGCCCCTACCGTGGAATTGGTCAAGAAGGCAAAGGGGAACATCGCCCAAATGGCAGTGACTCTAGTACAGGACAAACAGGGGAACCATCCATTTGCCGCTACTGCTGTAATCGGTCAGACTGAGGGCATGTCCTGGGAGTTCGATGCCGCAGGCAGAACAATCCTCACAATACCAGCATCCAAGAAGAGCAGATTATTTCAAGTCGTTCGCCATGCGGATCGAACGAATGCCCGCCTGCTCTCTTTCGCAAACTACCTCAATCACCTCAAATCCAAGAATCAACTGCCTGACCCCAAAGAATCAATTGATGGGGGAAAGCTTCGCTGGCCCGAAACCCTATCAACGAAGGGAATACTATCCACAAGCGAAAACGCCTACGTTCTCGACGATCTAACCCTACCTGCTAAAAAGCCGGGGGAAGTTTGGTTTCGGACCTCCGCTCTAGCCTTTTTCCCTGACGGTCGCATGGCTGTTTCCACTCACGGTGGCGACGTATGGATTGTCTCCGGCATTGACGATTCTCTGGCCAACATGCAGTGGAAACGTTTTGCCGCAGGCTTGTACGAACCATTCGGACTAGAGGTAATCGACGACAAAATTTACGTTACTTGCAAGGATCGATTGACGCGCCTTCATGACGTCAACAAGGACGGTGAGGCCGATTTTTACGAAAGCTTCAGCGCCGACGACGATGTGTCCACTTTTTTTCACGCCTTCAACTTCGACCTGCAACGCGATGCATCCGGCAACCTCTACTATGCGAAGTCTGGTCAGTACACCTCCTATGCCTTGCCGGGCTCGGTGATCAAGGTCTCGCCCGACGGAAAGAAAAAAGAAGTCCATTGCACAGGGTTTCGCACTCCCAATGGCATGGGCATCCTGCCTGACGGGCGAGTTACCGTTAGCGACAACCAAGGGAGTTGGATGCCCGCTTCAAAGATAAGCCTCTGCAAACCTAATGGCTTCTACGGATACGTACAGACTCATGTCCACAAACAGCGCCTTTGGGCCCCCGACGGTGGACGTATCGACCACAAAAAGGTAAAGCCACCAAAAACCTTCGACCAACCCATCATCTGGATGCCACAGGACTTCGACAACTCATCCGGGGGACAACTATGGGTGCAGGACAAGCGTTGGGGTCCCTTGTCAGGTCGCTTGCTCCATACGAGTTTTGGCAAAGGCTGGCTCTATTACATGATGCTTCAGGATGTCGACGGCCAAGACCAGGCAGCAATCGTCCGTCTCAAGCTAGATGCACGGACGGGGATTCATCGAGCCCGGGTCAATCCAAAGGATGGCCAAGTTTACGCCACCGGCCTAAATGGGTGGAATGGTGGTGGCAGAAGGGGACTCTCTCAGGGTAACGTTCACCGCTTTCGTTACACGGGCAATCCGGTCAAGCTTTTGACCGACGTGAAAGTAAGAGCAAAGGGGATAGAACTGAAATTCAACTTCAAGCTTGATCCCAAGACCGCCAAGGATGAAGCCAGTTATCAAATCCAGCAATGGAACTACAAATGGAGCGCTGGTTACGGATCCCGACAATATTCCTTGAGTAATCCCGGGAAGACGGGTCGGGATGATGTATCGATTGCCGAAATAAGCCTCTCCGATGAAGGTCGCACGGTTCTCCTGGCAATTGAGAATCTAAAACCCGTCAACCAAATGAAACTGAATTTAAGACTGGATGCCGACGATGGAAAGAAATTCGAGGAGTTGGCGTACTTAACTATAAATAAGATTCCACGCAATTAAGCTCCCAAAAGAATTCTCCGGCGAATCCTTAAATGCCTTGAAAACACCATGCTCTTGCATCAAGATGGAAATGTAAGTTTTCGAAGGTGTAATTATTAGCCTCTCCAAGGAGATTCACATGAAGAAGGAATTCAATCGACGAAATTTTCTACGAGGAGCGGGCGTTGCCATGGCTCTGCCCTTGATGGAATCCAAGATTTCGCCCGCACTAGCCGCCACAGCAAAATCGAAACCAGTCAAGCGTTTCGTATGCCTCTCCAACAACTACGGAGTGTACCAAAAGGCTTTCTTTCCGCCAGCCGACCAAGCCGGCAAGGACTACGAAATGCCCGAGACCCTAAGGTCACTAGAAAAGCATAGAAAAGACTTCACGGTTTTCCAGAACCTCGATCATGGATTCACGGGTGGACACCAAGGCGTTCCCGTCTTCTTGAGCGGAGTGCGACCCATCCTCGCCCACAACTATGCCGAGGGTAACATCAGCCTTGACCAGAAACTCGCGGAGTATCATGGATCGGCCACCCGTTTTCCGTCGATGACCCTCGGGGTCCGCGAGCGCAACCTCTTGAGCTTTACCCGCACCGGCGTGCAAGTGCCAAGCATCGACATGCGTGCCGCGTACCGCGCAATGTTCTTCGAGGACACGGCTGAAAAGAAGATTTCCCAAGCCGAGCGTTTCAAGCGTCAGAACAGTATTTTGGATGTGGTGATGGATCAAGCCAAGTCGCTTAACCGGGAATTGGGCAAGCAGGATCAGCACAAACTGGAGGAGTACTTTGATTCGGTTCGTACTCTGGAGGGCAAGATCAAGCAGCAGGAACCTTGGGTCAATCGTCCCAAACCCAAAGCTCCGGTCGATGAGCCAAAACCCGGAAACAGCACGGCGGAACAACTCAAGGCAATGATTGAAATCATCGCTCTGGCCATTCAAACCGACTCGACGCGAGCAATTACCTGTGTTAGCGGTTTTGCCAACGGGGACTTCGGTCTCAACGGAGGGTATCATGGATTCTCTCACCACGGCGAGAGAGAGGAACCGGTTGCCGCCTTGAAGAAAATCGAGGGCTACCAAGTTTCCATGATGTCCTACCTAATCGATCTCCTGAAGGCTCAGGAGGACCCAATTAACGGAGGAACTTTGCTTGATCACACTTCAGTTCTTTACGGTTGCGGAATGGCTACAGGTGGTCATTCCACGCGCAATCTGCCTCTCGTACTTGCTGGAGGCGGCTTTAAGCACGGGGAGCACAAGGTTTATCCGGGGCCGCATCTCAAAGAGAAGGGTAACAAATTCTTCGTATCCGAAGTACCTGCGGCCAACCTGCTGCTTTCCATACTTCAGAACTCGGGGCTAGAAATCGATCGATTTGGTTCGAGCACAGGTACGCTGACCGGCTTGGAATGGTCCTAGACTGCCTGAACCTAAGACTGTCCATTTTCGACAGATCTTGATTCATTATGAAATTCTTGAATTTGTGGTTTCATAGGATTAAAAGAGGATTTCTTCCAGCTATTACTGGGCTATTTATTGGCTCACTTGCCTGTGCGGATGAATCGCTGAACAAGCTGGACCCATTCCTCAAGCAACACTGCTACGACTGTCACGGGCCTGAAAAACAGAAGGGAGATATCCGCTTCGACAACCTTGGTAAGGATCTGACAAAAGTTCAAAATCTGGAAATTTGGCAAGGTATGCTCGACCAGCTCAACCTCGGCGAGATGCCCCCCGAAAAACGGCCTCGTCCAGAGCTGAAAGAAATCACAAAAGCAGTAGGCATATTGACTCCTGCACTTGCAATAGCGTACGAAAAGGCAAGAAGCACAGGAGGACAAACGGTTTTGCGACGGCTCAATCGTCACGAATTACGCAACACCTTCCGGGATCTTTTGTTCCTCGAGGGAGCGGAATACAGTCCGGATGCGGCAGGCTCTAAATTGGTGGACAACAACGGGAACGGGAGTGTCGAGCGAACGGGCAACGACCCCTTGCGTTTTTTTCCCGAGGACGAGGAGGAGGAAGGTTTTTACAACATAGGGGACAAATTGGTGATGTCGGACTTTCTTCTCAAATTAACCCTTGGAGCTGTGGAAGAAGTACTGGCGCATGCCACCCATCTGGAACCCAAACCCAAGGTGCAACCCCAGACCCTTGCCGGTCACCTCAGTAAACCCCGCGGGCGTCATCTGGAGGTTTTCTGTCGCGAGATTAATCCGGCTTTCACGGGCATATACAGTAATGGTCCCCTGCGACCCGACGCCCTCAGCCGTGGGCTTGCGTCTCCCGGTCGCTACCAGGTTGTTGTTGAAGCTTCGGCCCACAACCAGAAACACCCATGGAAGGAAATTTTGCCGACGGACCAAAATGAGCCGATGCACCTGAGTTTCTCCCTACGCAAGGGAAGGAACGTGCGTCCAGTGAGCCAATGGGAATTGGCTGGAGATGGAGCTAGGCGCACCTTTAGTACCGAGGTATGGATTGACCACCAATGGGTGCCGGAATTCAACTGGGAAAACGGCCCTACTGGCCGTGAATTGCGTACGGATCTGCTCACGAAGAAATACCGACCCGATCAGTTTACCGAACCTCCCGACCGGAAGGTGATTACCGACAAAAAGAAGTATGATGAGGCGTACAATGAATGGTGGCGGGCAATGTCCCTTAATCTGCTTAAGGATTATCCGGGGCCGAGCCTTCGAATCCACAGCTTGAAGATTGAGCCTGTGGTCGGGCAGTGGCCACCCAGAAGTCATACTGCCCTTTATGGATCAGGTTCAGGCAAGGAAGAGGAAATTCGAAGCCTTCTCACCACCTTCGCCCGCCGGGCCTTCCGCCGCCCGGTGACGTCCGAGGAAATCGAGCCTTACGTCCAACTCGTCCTCCGCCAAAAAATCGAGCCCGTGGTCGAACTCCCCCAGGGCATAAAGGACCTGAGTTACTCCCTCTACCTCGGCAAATGGACGAAGATCCCCGACTTCTCCACCCTCACACCGGAAACCCAAGCCAAGCTCCCCAAGGGCTACGTCGACATCAAGGCCTCAGGCCGCAAGGACTACTTCGCCATGCTCTTTGAGGGTAGCCTTGAGGTACCCGAGGACGGCGAGTACCTATTCGAAATGGCTTCCGACGACGGGGGGCGAATCCTAGTCGACGGCCAAAGAATCCTCGACCACGACGGCCTTCATGGGGCCCAGTTGAAGAAGGCCAAGGTCAAGCTGAGGAAAGGCGAATGCCCCATCAGGATCGAGTATCTTGCCTACGGGCAACCCAACAGCTTCCGTGCCGGTTGGAGCGGACCCGGCGCCGCTCATGTCCGTCTCACCACGGAAGCCCTCCACAACAATTCCAACCAAAACAAAAATAAGGACGCCATACCCCGCTATTACCGCGCCATGCAGGACGGTTACGCCGCAATTCTCTGCTCCCCTCAATTCCTCTACCTCAAGGAATCCGGGGACAAGCTCGACCCACACGCTCTCGCCTCCCGCCTAAGCTACTTTCTCTGGTCATCCATGCCTGACGAGGAACTCTTCTCAGCCGCCCGCTCCGGGAAAATCAAAGACCCGAAGGAACTCGTCCGCCAAGTTGACAGGATGCTCAAGGACGAGAAGGCTCAAGCATTTGTGCATCATTTCCCTTCAGCTTGGTTGCGGCTGGATAAACTGGGCGACATGCCTCCCTCCGGCGGCGACTATCAGTTCTACAGGAACCTCCGCGTTGAACCCATGCTGGCCAAGCAGGTCACAAGCTACTTTCAAGAGATTCTGGAAACCAACGGTCGTATCGAACAGTTTATTGACTCCGACTACACCTACATGAATCAGACTCTGGCCCAATGGATTTACAAGAAGGAAGGAATCCGAGGCACTCGTTTGCGGAAGGTCAAGTTGGATGATCCAAGGCGCGGCGGCATCTTCACGCAACCCGGATTGATGACAGCCACTGCCAATGGAGTCGATACTTCTCCCGTTGTCCGAGGAGTATGGGTGCTCGAAAATATCCTGGGGACTCCGCCTGCGTTACCCCCTCCGGATGTGGAACCTTTACCAACCGATACTCGGGGAGCAGCCAGTATTCGTGAGCG
>CAZNWO010000137.1:0-3521 GCA_964576585.1 uncultured Puniceicoccaceae bacterium
ATTCTTCCTTCAGTTCTTCCCTCGCCAATTAATGAAAGCAAATCGCATCTCCAAGGTAGTGCTGGGATCACTTTAGAGTATGCTTTTTCCCAAATGTGTGCGGCGCAACTCGGTTACCGATTCACCTATCTTAGTGAAATGGGCAGTTATGAAGCACTGCCCATTAATCAACTCGAGCTGGGTCTACGCTGGAGTCTTTAAGGAACCCTTTGGGAAGAGAGGCTTTGTCCCTCAGTTTTCGGGTGGAGGGGGAGGTGGCAATGAACCAGGAGCCATTGGTGGTCGAGTAATTTTGGCAGAAAACTTTCCTTTCGGCAGACCCCCAGATCCACTTTTCCCTCCCAATTTGAGCTTTGTCTTCTTCTTTCCTCCGCCAAGTTTTAGGCTGGGTTTTGCCTTTTCTGATTCTTCACTTGTCGGTGCAGGCGGAGGAGGCATAACTGGTGCCTCCTCGGTCGACTCAGGAGGGGCAGGCGGTTCAGGCGGTTCAGGCAATGTGTTTGATGGTGATGGTGGAGTTGGTGGAGCAACTTCTTCATCTGCGGGAGCTTCCTCTGGTGAGCTTGGTGCTGGAGGAGGTGGGAGAGTTGCCGCTATGCTTTCTTCGGATTGGGTTTCTGGAACTGGGTCGAAGTCTGGAGGTGGGAGGACGTCGGTACTTTGTTCAAGTGATTCCGGTGGCGACGGCGGCATCGGAGGAGGCGCGGTCTCGGGTTGGCTTTCTTCCGCTGTACTAAAGTCAATAGGAGGAGGGAGGTCGGTGCCTGCTTCCGAAGTTTCCGAAACTGGAGGAAGATCAGGAATGGGTTCCGATGGGGTGGGCGACTCCTCGGGTTGATCGTCTTCGAATGCAGTAGGGGCAACTACTTCGGTCGTCTCCTCCTCGGCGGATGTAAAGTCTGGAGGTGGGAGCACGGCGGGGGCTTCTTCTTCGGCAGAATGGATACTTGGCGGCGGAGGTTCGGGAATGGACGCCGGTTCCTCAGTGCCTTCGGGAACCTCTTCGGGAAATCCAGTTTCAGGAAGTTCTTCAACAAGAGGTTCAGGCGAGGTGGCTATTTCGTCTTCAGTATCAATTTCTGAACCAACGATTGGGTCGGGGCCATCAACCTTCGACCCTTCAATGTTAACGGATATTTCTTCAGCTTCCTCAATGGGAGTTTGGGATTCTTCTGGAAGTGCCGAATCCGAGAACTTGTCCTCGAAACCACCTGCGGCCACCTTGCGAACCTGAACGACGCTAACCCCGATTTCACGAGCTATAGCAGCCTTGTTGGGGGAGGGCTTGTCTAGCTGGTCCTTGATTTGCTGGTAGAGTTCCCTGGTCATGGAAACGGTTTTTCTTCTGCCAGTTGGGCTGGAGCCTGATATGCGCTCACGCATGAGCGGAGATGCGTGTTCAGAAAGTGCACGGATGAGGTCCGTGGCGGACTTGTAGGAAGTCCCGATTTCTTCGTTTACCTTTTGATGTAGTTCGGACAAATAGGAATTTGCTCGCTCCTTGGTTTCGCGCTTTTCAACTTCGCTCTTGGCTTTATCCTGAATTTCTTTCAGCAGCGTTTCCGAATCCTTGCTGAAATCTAAGTCAAAGGAAATCTTTGTCATGGTTCTATTTCTGGAGTTTAAGGGGCTTTGTAAGTTGTCATCAGTGAAATGCGGTCAGAAAGCATTGGCAAGCTCTATTTGCCAAAACCAAAGTCATACTCCATCAGCCAATTAAGGAACCATAATATGGACAAGGCCGCTGTCACAGCGAGTAAGGAAATAATTATGATGTCCTGCATTCGCCAACCTCTTGGAGTCCCATCAAGTTTGGTTCCTGCGTAAAAGAGAACTCCCTTCCTTTTCCTTCTTCTCCGGCGTCCCCTTTTTCGCTTCGAGTTTGTTGTGTCCATATTTGGCGAATTTGTATGCCGATTTATTGAAGTGGAGAAGGAAGCGGGGCATGAAATGAATTAAAGGACTTCCTGCAGGCTGATTGTATTTTCATAAAGCGCTTTGCCGACAATTACTCCTTCAATATTCGGAAATCTTTCCGCCAATTCCGAGAGCTCCTTCAGGTCCTCCGGTTTGGTGACTCCTCCGGATGCGATCAGCTTGCCCTCAGCTATCGCTTGAGCCATGCTCATTTGTGCGGTAAGGTTAGGCCCTTTCATTGCTCCGTCGGTGGCAATGTCGGTATGGATGATTCTAGATATTCCTAATTGCATTAGGCGATGAGCAAGGTCGATGGCCGAGACTTCAGTGGTTTCCACCCACCCTTTGGTGGCAACCATTCCATCTCGAGCATCAATGCCAACGACGATACTCTCAGGGCCGAACTTGGAAACTAAGTCGGCAGTCCATTGCGGTTCGTTGCAGGCTCGTGTTCCTACAATGACCCGAGAAACTCCTAAGTCCAAGGCGGTCTTTATTGAATCCTCCGTTCTTAGACCACCTCCAAGCTGAACTTGCATTCCCCCAATCGACAATATCTTGGCTATAGCTTCAAGGTTCGAGGATTCTCCGGAAAAGGCACCATCCAAATCAACGACATGCAACCATTTCGCTCCTTCATCTTTCCATTTTTGTGCAGGCACGGCAGGATCGTCGTGATAAACGGTTTCTTCGCTGGCCTCACCGCGCAAAAGCCTTACGCAGCGACCGTTTCTTAAATCGATGGCGGGAAAGATTATCATTTATAAATGAAACCTAATTTTCTCGCAATTTGCCATTTCAAAATAAAAGGTTAACTTCACCTGATTGATGAAATCTCTCCAAGTTCAGTTCTCTGGAATTTAACTTAAAGCCAAAACAGGAATTTAGATGCCCAAGAAAAAGAACCTTCCCAAACCTCCTTCCTTTCTTCTCGATTTGCTCAACGCCAGATCTCCCTCGGGATTTGAGGATGAGGCTCGTGCGGTAGTCGCGAAGTACGTTAAGAAAGCAGCTGATTCTTATCAAGTCGATGCCTTGGGTAACTGCCATGCTAGCATCGGCAAGACTGGGCCCGTTTTGATGATGGCTGGTCATATTGATGAACTGGGCTTGATGATTAAGCATGTAGACGAAAAGGGTTTTCTATATTTTGACGTCATTGGCGGTCACGATCGATCGATGATCTCGGGCAGAAGAGTCCATGTCTTGTCTAGCAAGGGGATCGTAAAGGGAGTGACGGGCAAGAGAGCCATTCATTTAATGAGTCCCGAGGACAGGAAGAAGGTGCCTCAACTTCACCAGATGTGGATAGATATCGGGGCGAAGGATAAGCAAGAGGCTCTGTCTCGTATACGGATTGGCGACCCTGCTGTTTACGATCATGGTTTCGAGCCCCTTCATGGCACGCTGGCCATTTCGAGAGCATTCGACGACAAGACTGGGGCCTACGCGGTCAACGAAGCCCTCCTGCGCCTATGCAAATCCAGAAAACCTTCTGCCAAGGTAGTGGCGGTGTCCACTTCACAGGAGGAAATTGGAGTGCGTGGTGCAACGACTTCTGCCTTTTTGTCCAATCCCGATGTTGCCTTGGTTGTGGACGTCAG
>CAZNWO010000137.1:3621-6259 GCA_964576585.1 uncultured Puniceicoccaceae bacterium
GGCATTCTCGGAATCCCTTTACGTTACATGCATACCCCAAGCGAGGTGATAGATCTGAACGACTTGGAGAACGTTGTTCTCCTGCTGGTTGCCTTTGCTCGATCCCTGAAGAAGGGAGAAAAGTTCCTGTAGTTCGATATTTTCCGCCTTTCGGCGGCAGGCACTAGGCTGCGTCCCGCTTCTTTTCAGGCAATGGCTTGATCTTGGGCTTTGCGGTTCCGCGAACCACTGGAGCATTGATGACGACTTCCATGGGTTCCTCCATGTTCGGCAAGTCGTACATGACTTCGAGCATAATGGTCTCCATGATGGATCGTAGCGCCCTGGCTCCCGTCTTGAGTTGCAGTGCCTTCTTGGCAATTTCCACCACTGCCTCCTTTGTGAATCGCAGTTCCGCACCTTCTATTCGGAATAGCTTGCGATACTGCTTGATCAAGGAGTTTTTGGTTTCCTGCATGATCTTTACCAAGTCCGGTCGAGAGAGCTCGTTAAGGACCGAGACCACGGGAAGGCGACCTATGAACTCAGGGATGAGACCATACTTGACCAAGTCCTCGGGGCGCACTTCTGCGAGTAGTTCTCTCTGGCTCTTGGGTGAGTCGGAACGATAGCCTACAGTCCGATTTCCCGCTCGCTCGTTGATTATCTTGTCCAAGTCCACGAAGGCTCCGCCACAGATGAAAAGAACATTGGAAGTGTCCAACTGAATGTACTCTTGGTTGGGGTGCTTTCGCCCGCCTTGGGGCGGGACGTTGCAGGTGGTACCTTCGAGAATCTTGAGCAATGCTTGTTGTACGCCTTCGCCGGATACGTCGCGAGTAATGGAGACATTGTCAGTTTTCCTGCCTATCTTGTCGATCTCGTCGACATAAATGATTCCGCACTGAGCCTTGTCCACATTGTGGTCGGAAGACTGGAGTAGGCGAAGAATGATGTTCTCTACGTCGTCGCCGACGTAACCCGCTTCGGTTAGCGTAGTGGCATCGGCAATCGCAAAAGGAACGTCCAGCAGTTTTGCTAGGGTTCTTGCTAAGTAGGTCTTTCCGCTGCCTGTAGGGCCGATGAGCAAAACATTGCTCTTCTCGATTTCCACATCGCTCAATTCGCTGTCGGCAAATGGGTTAACCTTGAGGTTGCCTGTGCCCTTGGTCCCGATCCCCATTTCCAATGTGAGCCTTTTGTAATGGTTGTATACAGCTACGGACAGAACCTTCTTGGCATGTTCCTGGCCAATGACGTGCTCGTCCAGATAGGCCTTGATCTCGATTGGTTTGACTAGGTTGAAGATAGGCTTTTCGCCTGTTGCGGCGGGTTGCTTCTCTTCTTTTGTTCCGAGCTCTCTATCGATTATCGTCTTGCAGACCCGCACACATGAATCACAGATGAACACGCCCGCCGGTCCAGCGATCATCTTGCGAACTTCCCCCTGCGGTTTTCCACAGAACGAACAGAAGTTGATCTTGGTTGGTCGCGCCATTTGCTTTACCGTTTTCCCTTAGGTGAGATCAGGATGGTTTCGAGGAGATCACCTCGTCGACCAAGCCGTAATCCTTGGCCTCTTCAGCGGTCATATAGTAGTCGCGATCCGAGTCCTTTTCCACTTCTGCGGCGGTTTTTCCGCTGTGCTCGGCCAAGATGTCGTTAATGGTGCGGCGCCAACGAAGGATTTCCTTCGCCGCAATGGAAATATCGGAAGTTTGCCCTCCCGCTCCACCGCTGGGTTGATGAATCATGATTCGGCTGTTGGGCAGGGCATACCTCTTGCCTGGAGTGCCCGCCGCCAGAAGCACGGTGCTCATGCTGGCTGCCATTCCTAGGCAGTATGTTACCACGTCGCACTGCATGAAGTTCAGTGTGTCGTAAATGGCCATTCCGTCGGATACGCTTCCGCCGGGCGAATTGATGTATATATGGACGTCTTTCTTGGGGTCCTCCATCTGCAGAAAAAGCAGCTGGGCGATAATCGAGTTCGCGACAAAATCGTCTATTGGCGTTCCAATGAAGACAATCCTGTCGCGAAGCAGTCGGCTGTATATGTCCCAAGCCCGCTCTTGGCGGCCTTCTCGTTCATAAACGTGAGGAAGTGGTAGGTACGCTCCCATTGTGGTTTCCTTATAGAGGCTGCTGGGTCGATAAGCGAGCATCAATGTTCATGATCCCCTTCGATTTCACATATGGTTTCCTTCGCCTTGGAGGCTACCAGTTCCAGAGTCTTGTCGTGAAGGACATCCCTTTGAAGCCTAGCCATTCGGCCTCGATCCTTGGATAATTGCTGGACGTAGGCGGATGGATCTTCCCTTCGCGCCAAGGCTTCTCGAGTGGCTGCTTGCGCCAAGTCCTCGTTTGTCACTTTTATTTCCTCTTGCTCGGCAATTCTCCCAAGAATAATGCCAAGTTTCACTCTGGCTTGACCTCGTGCTTGCGCCTGTTGCCAAAGTTCATCCTTCTTGGACTCTATTTCATTTCGCTCAACGCCTTGCTGTAGACCACTTTGAGCCATTCCTTGAAATATTGCGTTGGCTTCTTCCTCCACGGCTTTCTGTGGAAGCGGAAACTCTTCTTTCTCAATCAGCTGCTGAGTGACTTGGTTCCGTTTCGAATTGTTGTTCTGGTATTCCTTTCGGCTCTCGATGTCCTT
>CAZNWO010000137.1:6359-8590 GCA_964576585.1 uncultured Puniceicoccaceae bacterium
TCGCTCACGTCGGTTGGATGGATCGTGACCTCGAACTCATTGAAGTCGGGTATCTCGAATTCGGGCTCGACGTCGATCGTTACTTCCACCGTGGTTGTGCTGTCGGCGCTGACTATGTCAGCATCGACCTTCAGTACGGAATATACCCTTACGTCATCCCTTTTCACGACGGCATCGTAGGCGTCCGTGGAGATTCTGCGCTTCAGTTCATCGGCCATTTCCTTGCCAAACCTTTGGCGGACGACGCCTGTGGGCACCTTGCCTTTGCGAAAGCCCGGTATGTTCACCTGCTTGGCAAAGTCGTTGCACACCGCTTTTTCCCTTTCGGCGATTTCATCCGCCTCAAAGGTAACCGTCGCCACCTTGCGGGCGTCACCTGCATCCTTTAAATCTATGTTCACGATAGCTAGTTAAGGTAATTTATTTGGTTTATGTTTAAGGACTTACCGCCTGAAGAGGAATAAGGGGAATAATCCTTGGACAGCTAGTCTCTAGGCCATTAATCCAATCATTTTAGACCTTGAAGGTCAACGAGATTCGGGATTGTTCGCAACTCATGGTGATGGGCCAATCGGAGCAATTCTTGCCCTTTGGACCATATCCTGAAATGCACCCAGTTCCCGAATTGCATTCCGAATCCCCGTGGGGGAAATGTCTCGAAACTGGACTACGATCTCGCTCGTCTTCGAATTTTCCCCGATGACTCGAAGCCTGTCCCTGTCCAGCGCAGCCTCTAGCTCTTCCGGTTTGGTTCCGTTGGTAAGCTCCACCCATGCCTCGGATGCTCTGGAAAAACGCAGCTTCGGGCTTTCTGTACTGGATCCGTGTCCATCATCTTGCAACTCGTCGACAAGGGCAAAGAGTCTTTCGGAGCGAAACGATCCCATTGTCTCGATCACCCAGCTTCTCTTCGCCGCAGGCAATTCCCCCGGGCCCTCGGTGGCATTCTCCTCGTAATGGACTACGATCGCATTGGGAAACCTTTCCATCGCTTCCATGGGAACGGGATGAAAAGGCTTGGCATCCTTGGCGGTCATCAGGGACGAGTAGTTGCCCGGCCTATTTGCCAATCGCTTGTCCTTTTTGTCGAGGGCATAGCGAACCAGCATGGAGGAAACCGCTACGCCTATTGCGATCCCGACCCACATGGCCACGCGTTTTTCGCCTTTGCTTGCTCCCATTGCTTACGCCTTATGCCGGGTTTCAATGCTTGGGAAAAGCCGAATCCCTTGCAAACCAAGGCTTGTCCTTCGGCTGCGAATTCTTCATTCCAGTTAAGTATGCTTACAGCTTCTCGAGAAATCAGGGTTCGCTACGCCGAGACCGACAAAATGGGCGTCGTCTACCATGCAAACTACTTTGTTTGGTTCGAGTCCGCCCGTATTTTCCTGCTCGACGAGATCGGCCTCCCGTATCGCGAACTGGAGGAGAGTGGCTATCTCTTGCCCGTCCTGGAGTGCACGGCCAAGTTCCTGCGTCCTGCCCATTTCGACGATCGCCTGGAGGTCACCGTATTCATTGCCGACCTTCCCGTAGCTCGCATCGAGGCGACCTATGAGGTCAGGAGAGGCTCTGAACTGCTTGCCACTGGTCGCACCTTGCATGCCTTCGTTTCTCCAGACGGCAAGATTCTCCGTCCCCCCGAGGAATTTACGCAGAAAGCTCGCGAAATCTTTGCCCGGGCAAATGCCTAGGGCATCCTGCCCTCAATCCGCCCAGTATCCGGGTTGCAGCTTTTCGGGTTCCGGATCGTCTTCCTCGGAGAAATAGACGGCCATCCGGAAATAGGCCAAGCGATAGTCGGGCGTCTCCGGCTTTTTTGCCTTCACGTCGTCCATCAAGGTTTCGGCCGAACGCCCTTGCAGTTCGTACAGTTCCTTTATTCCTATATCCAGCAAGTCCCTCGCGGCGCGTACGTCCATGCGTGGAATTCGCATAAATGCAGACGCAAGCGCCTCGCGATCCACCTTCTTTTTCTTCTTTCCTCCCAATGCCCCTTGCTCGACGAGGTTTTCGCCTCCAAGCAAAGCATCGAGCGGCAAAATGTCTTTTAGGGCCATGCTTCTTCTATCCTTGGGCAAAATTCACATGCTGCAACTGCAATCGTAAAAACCCTTGCAACCCGTAGGTTAGGAGGCAATCCTATGCCATTCTTCAATGCGGGCGTAGTATATCGGTAGTACGTGAGCTTCCCAAGCTTGAGGGGCGGGTTCGATTCCCGCCGCCCGCAC
>CAZNWO010000138.1:0-8421 GCA_964576585.1 uncultured Puniceicoccaceae bacterium
GCAAAAGACAATGAAGGCCAAGATGCCCGTACCTAACCCGAACTACGATCCCAACTCACCTGCGAGGAAACGCAAGCCGAAGAAAAAATAAATGACACCCGACACTGGGACTTTCGGAGGTGTCGCTACTTCTTTTTAGGTTCTGAAAATATATAGAATTCCCAAAACCCCCGCGACAAGCAGGATTCGCCAAATATTACTTGCCTTACATTTATTGACGACATGAGAGCTTCTACACGAATTGCCTTTTTAGGAACGGGCTTGATGGGCGGACCTATGGCTCGTCGGCTGCTCAAAGGAGGATTCTCACTGACCGTATGGAACCGAACTCCGAACAAGACCAAAGCAATCATTGAAGACGGTGCCAACGCATGCTCCACTCCAACCGAGGCTGTGAAAGATGCAGATGTGGTCATCACAATGCTCAAGGACGGTCCTGTAGTCAAAGACCTGCTCTTCGAACAAGCCGTGGCGGAGTCGATAAGTCCAGGAAAGCTGTTTATCGACATGAGTTCAATTGCTCCTGCGGAAGCAAGGGAACACGCCAAGCGACTTGACGAACGTAAGATTCGCTATCTCGACGCACCCGTTTCAGGCGGGACAAAAGGGGCAGAGGCGGGAGAGCTGGCAATCATGGTTGGAGGTTCATCCCACGACTTTGCAAGTGCAGAAGCAGTCTTTTCCGAATTGGGAATGGCAACGCACGTGGGACCCATTGGCGCAGGACAGTTATGCAAGCTTGCCAACCAGATAATCGTGGCAATCACAATAGGGGCGGTCTCGGAAGCCTTTATCCTTGCGGGAGCGAGCGGAGCCGACAGGGCGAATGTGAGGAAGGCCCTGCAGGGTGGTTTCGCAGCCAGCCGCATCCTGACCGAACACGGTCTCCGCATGGTCAAACGGGATTTCGAACCGGGCGGTCCAGCCAAATTTCAAACGAAAGACCTGAGAAATGCCCTCGATGCCGCCGAAGAAGCCGGGCTGAACCTACCAGTGACCAAGAAATTACATGAACTTTTCTTCGAGATGACCTCAGGAGAATTGAGTGAACGAGACCACAGCGCACTACTCGTCCACTTGGAACGGATGAACGAAATAGCTCCTCCCGAAGACTGTACGCAATAAAGCTGAAGAGAAAATCAGCGGGCTGAATCCTTGCCGATTCGCCACAAGGCGGAGGCGGTACGGATAAAAAGGGCACCATCCGCCGTAACGATGGAGGCAAGCGCCCGATCCTTCAGATCGTTCTCGGCGACGAGCTTGTATTCGGGGGACGCCGCAAAAACGAAGGTCTTTCCCTGCTCGTCCAGCAAATAGATTCGTCCACTCGCGTGAAGCAAGGAAGCAGAACATGAGCCTGAAACACGTTCTCGCCAATGAAGATCGCCCGTGACAGCATCAAGACAGCTGACGACCCCATTGTCCGCAGCCATGAAAAACAACCGACCGACAACCACGACGGATGAATTGCGGGGTGCATTCTTGTCGGTCTTCCAAGCGAGGTGCGTCTTGGTAACGTCGCCCGAGCCATCAGGCTTGATTGCATGAATGATAGGACGATCGTAACCACTGCTGACGTAAACCAAGCCGTTGGCGAAAACGGGACGAGGTACGACGGAATAGCCTCCGGGATAGTTTAGTTTCCACAGCTGTCTGCCCGAAAGATCATACGAAAAGACGTAATCGCTGGCTGGGCTGATGATCTGACGCTTGCCGTTCGAATCGATCACGAGAGGTGTGCAGAAGGAAAACTTCCGGCTGGGCGAGGAGTCCCGAGCCGTCTTCCAGCTGATCTCTCCCGTTTTCTTGTCCAAAGCATAAAGGGCGGGGTTACTGGCACCGTCAGCACTGAACAGCAGTAGGTCGCCCTCGACGACCGGGGAACACCCGCTTCCATGCACAGGTGGATAATCATAACGTTTTTTCCAGACAACCTTGCCTTCCAAATCCAGACAAGCCGTGCCACGATTTCCGAAATGAACGTAAAGCCGGTCTTTTTCCAGAAAAGGCGTGGGACTGGCGTGACTGTTTTTGCGATGGATGCGTTGAGCGGATTCCATCCGAAAAACCTCGACGTCCCATTCGACCTTCGAGGACTTTGCATCCAAGCAAAGGGCTCGAAGCGAAAAGCCCTCGCCCGAGGGAACTGCGTTCGAGAGGTAAATCTTTCCATGCCCGATCACGGGAGAAGACCAGGCAGTGCCGGGAAGTTCTTTCTTCCAAGAGACGTTCTCGGTTGAGCTCCAGTGCGTGGGAAGCATCTCGGCACCAGAGTGACCTTGCCCCGAAGGCCCTCGAAACTGGGGCCAATCCAATGCAGACGAGCCAAGAAGGGAAGTGCCGGCAAAAAGCAAAAGCGATGGATACAAATTGCGTAAGGTCATAATCTGTGGATCAAGCGAAATTCTCGAAACAAACTATTCCAAACCAAGAACGGACTTGCCCTTCTCGGAAATCATCCGGGGGTTCCAAGGTGGATCCCAGACAATGTCCACTTGAGCACTCTCCACACCAGGCAAGCGTTCGATTCGAGTACGGGCATCATCGGCAATCACGGGACCCATCCCGCAGCCTTGGGCGGTCAAAGTCATCTTGATCTCCACTCGATTCAAATTGTCCTCAATTTCATCGATCTGGAGGTCATAAATCAGCCCCAAGTCCACGATATTAACTGGGATTTCAGGATCGAAACAACCTCGTAGGGCAGTCCATACGCGCTCCTCGTCAAAGGGGCCATTGCCGTCCTCGACTTCCTCCGCAGCCTCAACGACGGCCTTCACTTCTTCCCCGAGAGCATCGAGGTCCTCGCTGCCGACGCGATACATTCCCGAGGAATCCCTTAGCGTAACGGATCCACCAAGAGCCTGAGCCACGACGTATTCGGCTCCCTTGGACAAAGTAACCTTTTCCCCAGCAGGAATCACGGTTGCAGGACAATCACGAAGGAGAGTAACGGGCTGTGTGTTCATTGAGGTAAAGAAATAAAGCCAATGTAAAAAGCGAGATGTAAGAAGGTTGTCAACGTGAGCCTTCCCATAGCCAAGGCAAAAGGGCGTAAGCGTTACGTGGGTCGTTAAAGCGGACGAAGGACTCGAGTCGTCGTTCAAAATCCGAAAGGTAGCGTCCTACAGTCGATTGGTCGGCAACGCTTCCGGATAGAGTCTTCCTAACAACGGGGTCTTCCAGAATTTCAGACAAAAGCTCGAAGGGCGTCTCCACCCGCGGGTGCTCGATCACTTGAAAATCCCTAGGCAGTTCGGCTAGTTCCACGGCATAACGGATGGCATCCTCCAGACCACCAAATTCGTCCACAAGCCCAACTTCTCGAGCGACTCGACCGGACCAGACTCGGCCCTCCGCAATTCCTTCGACCGCAGTCCTGTTCAGGTCGCGCCCAGCGGAAACATGATTCAGGAATCGGTCGTAAACATCGTCTACGTACGCCTGTATTCCATCCATCTCCTTATCCGTTCGGGGTCTCACGATGGAGAAGACGTCTGCATGTGGGGCGGTCTTGACTGTATCCCAAGTGAGTCCGAACCGATTGCCAAGATCCTTCAAATTGGGGATCATTGCAAAGACCCCAATCGAACCCGTAATGGTTTCCGGGCGAGCAAAGATACGATCGCTTCTAGCGGCAACCCAATACCCCCCGGAAGCTGCTACCGATCCCATCGAAACCACCACAGGGATACCTTCCTCACGAACCCGTTCAACTTCGCGCCGCACAGCCTCGGCGCCAGTTACGCTTCCTCCGGGACTGTTCACCCGCAATACAACCGCCTTCGTCTTACCATCCTTGCGAATCGTTCTCAACCTAGATGCAATCTCGTCTCCGCCGACGTAAACCCCGTCGTCACCCATTCCGTCAAGGATAGCACCCTCAAGATACACTACGGACACCGCAGGACGCTCGTCCTCCTTAATCTCCAGAACCTCGTTCATGTTTCGTGGCCTGTCCACGTACTCGGAAAGACCGATCTTAACGAATGAATCCGTTTCTTCATCAACCACACCGATCTCGTTCAATCGATCGACGACTTCATCGAAATAAGCCGCCTTGTCCACCAACCCGGAAAGAACGGCTTTTTCCGCATTAAGCAAAAAGCTATCTTGAGGAATCTCGCGGAGTTTTTCCAGCGACAGCTTCCTGTTTTGGGAGATGCGCAAAAGGTAGTCACCCCAGCGGTCATCCAGAAAACCTTGAATTTGCTTCCTGTTTGATTCGCTTAACTGATCCTGCAAAAAGGGTTCGACAGCTCCCTTGAACTCTCCCGTACGAGCCACTTGGACACCGATTCCATGTTCCTCGAAGGCATTTCCAAAAAAAGTCACTTGGGACGCCATTCCACCAAATTCAATCATTCCGTAGGGGTTCAGAAAAATACTGTCGGCGTGAGAAAGCACGAAATAATCACGCAAGCCGGGATTCACCGCATAGGCCAACAGGGGTTTCTTGGACTTCTTAAATTCATTGAGGGACTCGCCCAACTCGGCGAGGGCCGAGTAGCCACAGCCATAACCCGATGGCTGCAAGGAACCCGTCAGGAAGACACCCCGAATCTCATCATCCGCTGCCGCTTTTCGGATCGCCTGAGTCACTTCCCGCAGGTGAAAGTGCCTGGGTTTGGCCCGATCGGCCAAGGCATCCATTGCGAGATCCTCGAAACGAAAGCCTGTGGGCCGATCCGTGAGGTTCATGGTAAGGTCAATCACCAAGATTGCTTGCTCTGGGATTTTTCTCTCGGAAGGGCGAAAAGCAAAAGAGAAGATAAGGGTGAAGAGGACTAGGGAGATGACTCCAAAAACGACCGCGACTCCTGCGGAAGCAAGGAATCGCTTCAAGACGTCTAGCCAAAATTCCTTCACGCTACTCAAGATTAAACAAAAAAACAGAGGATAAAAGTTAGAAAAGAAAAACTTTGCCTGAATCGCGACTAGACGCAACCTGCAATCGTTAATGAGTAAAGATACCTTAAGCCCGGAACGCAAATCCCTCCGGATTAACCTGGATTCAAGCAAATACGGTTCCTTTGCTGAAATCGGAGCAGGCCAAGAAGTGGCTCGCCATTTTTTCCAGGCAGGAGGAGCAGCCGGAACGGTGGCCAAAAGCATATCCGCGTACGACATGCAGTTCAGCGACGCAATTTATGGCAAGGCCGGGCGATACGTTTCACGAGAGCGACTTGTGCAAATGATGAAGCACGAGTACGACTTGCTGGAGGAGAGACTTTCCGAATCAAGAGGCAGCGAAACCACCTTCTTCTCCTTCGCCAACACCGTGGCCGCCCTCAACTACCACAAGAACAACGAATGCCACGGGTGGATGGGAATAAGGTTTCAGCTTCGCCCCGGTTCTGAGCCACACGACATCATCTTACACGTCCGCATGCTGGATAGAGACAATGGCTTGCAACAGGAAGCCATCGGGATTTTCGGCACCAACCTGATATACGGAGCCTTTCACCATCGAGACGATCCGGACACCTTCATAAGGAGCCTGACCGACAACCTCGGTTATGAACGAATAGAGGTAGACATGATCCAATTTAACGGACCGGAATTCGAGGAGGTCGACAACCGCATACTAAGCTTGAAGCTAGTGGAAACGGGTCTTACCCAAGCCGTGATGTTCGATCAAGAGGGTCGAGTAGAACAACCGGCGGAAACCCTTTATAAGAAGTCTTGTCTCATAGAACGTGGAAGTTTCAGGCCTCTGACAAAGGTAAACGTAGACATGCTTGAGAAAGCAAGAGACAGTTTTGTCGCAAGAGAGGACGTCGACCCGGATGACGTAAAGGTCTTCATGGAACTCACCCTCTCTAGCCTAGGCGTTGAAGGCGACATCAATCACACCGACTTTCTGGCGCGAATCGACTGCATCAATTCCTGCGGTTACGAGGTGCTCGTCTCCAACTTCTTCGAGTACTACAAGCTCAGTGCTTTCCTCCGCCACAACATTCGCAAGCCCATAGGTTTGGTAATGGGAATCAACAACCTCGCCGATATATTCAAAGAGAAATATTACGAGACTCTACAAGGAGGCATTCTCGAGGCATTCGGAATTCTCTTTAAGGACAACATCAGGATTTATGCCTATCCCATAGAGAAAGAAAATTTCGAACGATATCGGAAGCAAATTGGAATCGGCGACAACGTTGAGGTCGAGGCGACCGAGGACGGACTCGTCACCATCGACAATCTGCTGGTGGCAAAAAACCTCAGGAACCTCTACAAGTACGTGCGTGAAAATGGCGTGCTTGAATCCATTCAGGATTGTGACCGGGCAAACATGGGACTCTTCTCGAGGGATGCCTTCGAGAGGGTTAGGGAAAGGAAGGACGGGTGGTCTGAGATCGTGCCCACTTGCGTCGCCGAGCTAATCAAGAAGAAGAACCTCTGGCGAGCCCCCATGTAACGCTCACGGAGCAGAGTCGGTCGCATTCGCCTCGCTTGCCGAAGATTCGGCGGACAATTCGCGAATGTCGAAGGTATCGGGAGTCCTGGCGTCTCCCACGACTGCACGGAACCTTTTCCTTATCAAGGACTGTTGGTCGAGGATTGCCCTGCCGATATCCTTACGGAAGCCCTCGTAATCGGGGAACTCGTGAACAAGTGCAGAAGTTGCCACGAGGGTCTTAAGATTCACGTTCAACTTGTCGGAAAAGCCTTTTCCTTGCGGCTTGGCAAACACCAGTTCTCCGGGGAAAAGTTCCACCTTCCCACCATCGGAGCCCTGACCCGCGATCAGTCCCTTGCCTGCGAGGCACATGAGCTTAATACCACCATTCGTGGTTGACTCGACCAAGATCACGACCTTGCCCGAAACCTGAAGCTCCGCATCAAAGCCCTCGACAAACCAAGACCCACCGGATCTCAGGTCTGCAAGAAGGGAGCCGGACTGAAGAACAATACCTTGGTCCCGACAAGAGAATGTGGCTTGATCGAAAAAACGAAATCGCGCTTTTCCATTACCCAGAATCAATTTGCTGTCCCCTCGACAAAAGAAGGAAGCATTTAAAGCAAGAGGAGTCAGGTCTAACTTCACTTGCTTCAAGGAGGAATTTCTGTCGCGAACGAAAACCTTTCCCTCAAGCAAATGAAGATAAAATCCAAGGAGCTCCTTTTTTTCTTTGGTCGCAATCCTTGGCTTTCGTACATTGGAATTCGGCTTTACAGCGAAACAGAAACCGATCGACGTCAAGCAGACGAATACAATCAACAGGCTGTAGGTCCGGAAAAGCCTTGGACTATTTTTCAAAATAAGTGGTTGCCGGTCAAAGCCACCCCAATGTCCCAATTGTCGAAGGAAGCTGCCGCTCCAAGTTTCCCCTCTCCCTTTTCATTGGAAAACTTATGGCTGAAATTCGCAAAGGACTGGAGGCTAAGCCAGTTGCTGAACTGGTAACTCGCGGAAATTCCTGCAAGAAGAAGATAATCGGCTCGACCCGTCATTTCATTTTTCAGGTATCCTGTTCGCCCAAAACCAAGGCTAGGCATGACCATGAGTTTCCCCTCTTGGCCCAGCGACCGCATCAGCGAAACATTGAGAGACGTCTGCAAGTTGTCGCCATCGTCATCGAAGACACCCTTCACCTTATAGGGAAGGGCGGTATGGCTGAGGGCATACCTAAGACGCGTATCAAGCAAAACGGCGAGATCCTTGCGAATCGGAAAAATCTTGGATAATCCGATGGACGGGACAAATGCATTATAGAGCTTTGATCCTTGGTGAAAGTTTCTCAGTTCGTCGTATTCTGCAGTCAAGGTCACCTTCCATTCGTTCTCGGCCGAAAACTCTGCAGCAAGCGAAGCGAGACGAAACTCATAGTCAAGAATTCTGGCATCCTTTTTCCCCCAGTCCTGGTTACCGAGCTTGTATTGTCCGAAATATGCGCGTTGAGCCATTACTGTGACAGTTGGAGTGAAACTGAGCACGGGGGGGTTGAGCTTTACCTCAGGAAAAATGGCATTGGCTCCTGCACTCACCTCAAAGGCGGTCGCGGGTTGCTTGGGACCGGAAACCCTCGTGACGTTGCTCGAATGATAGGTCCGCAAGCCCCCATTGACAGCGAATTGAATCTTGCTTTCCGACTCCGTGGCCAATTCGCCGGAGGGAGGTTGCTCCACCTCGACGACCTCTTGGACTCCTATCGGTTGAGGAGAAGGATCGGGTTTCTCTGAACCTGCGGGGATTGGCTTTTCGCCGAGCGCAGGGTCGTCGCTTGGGCTTGCTGGCTCGGGGACAGGAGTGGGTGCGGAGGGAACCGCTGCACCTGGAGGAACTTCGGTGGCATTAAGCTCAACGGAAGTCGCATTTATTTCAGTGATTGTTCCGGCAATGGAGGGAGGCTTCTTGAAAAGCTCGGACAAGAGAGAGTTGGTGGAATTCGCCTCCACCGTTCCGTTATCGTCGAGATC
>CAZNWO010000139.1:0-8384 GCA_964576585.1 uncultured Puniceicoccaceae bacterium
TCATGAAACTTTCCCTGACCCGGCAAGACACTGTAGAAGTCGAACGCGGCAGGTTCCATCTTGAGGTGCCACTTGCCGATCATGGCGGTGTGGTATCCCGCCTTCTTCATTTCCTTGGCAAGATACTGGCGTTGCCCCTCGATACGTCCACTGAGGTCGTGCGAGTCGCAAGTGTGGGCGTATTGACCCGTGATGATAGTGGCCCGACTGGGAGCGCAGATGGAATTCGAACAAAAGGCGTTCTCAAACAGCATCCCCTCCTTGGCCAGACGATCGATGGTCGGCGTGGGATTCAGCTTGGCCAAACGACTGCCGTAGGCCCCGATTGCCTGCGAAGTGTGGTCATCCGACATAATGAACAACACGTTGGGACGACCCGACGAAAAAAGGAGCGGAGATAGGGATAATAAAAAAAGGAAAGAGGGAAGCTTTTTCATCTTAATGATCTTCTGAAGTTTATATTCAGCGATGATCTGTTGCGGCGAGTGGTTGGTCCACGCGTTAATCCTCTATGCCGGGGATAGGATCGCTTGGCTTAATCTCCTTTCCCTGCCAAATCACCTTTCCATTCTTGTCTCTGGTTAGGATTCGGGCAGCACTTCGGGGAGCAGGCTTGCGATTAATCTTGGGAAGAAAGGCTTGGTGTTCCTTTATGATTCCTGCGTATTTAGAATCCTTGGCGAGGTTGTTCCATTCATCGGGATCCTTCCGCATATCATAGAGCTCTTGGGAGCCATCAGCGTATTGGATAAAGCTCCAATGCTCCGAACGCACCCCATGATTGTCATGGTTGTGAGTGGTAATGGCAGGCCATTTTCTGGCAGCGGAAGCATCTAGAAGTTGTGGTATCAGGCTATGCCCCTCAAGCTTTTCATTCTTGGGCAAATCGCAAAGCTCAAGCAAGGTAGGATAAATATCCAGCAACTCGGCCGGCTTGCCGCAAAGCTGGCGAGGCTTGACGCCGGGACCGGCGAAAACGAGCGGAACTCGGGCGCCATCGTCCCAAAGGGTATTTTTCCCAGTTATGTTTTTCTCGCCAAGATGCCACCCGTGGTCACTCCAAAGAACAACGATGGTGTCCTTCTCGAAACCATTGTGCTTAAGGGCATTGAGCACCCGACCCACTTGAGAATCCACAAAACTGGTGCAAGCTAGGTAAGAACGGACAAGATTCCGCCACTGATCAACCTCCTCCAACCACTTTCTACGCACCTCGGGAAGATACCAGTGAAGATACCATGAGAAACGAGGTGTGTCTTTCCGATCATTTCGAAGGATCTTCGGAAGAACGGAATCGTCGTCGGGATAAAGATCGAACCATTTTTGAGTAGCGAAGCAAGGTACGTGAGGAAGAAAAAAGCCAACGGAAAGAAAGAATGGCTCGGCCTTCTTGCCTCTAGGCATGTCATTGAGTCTATCCACCGCCCATGACGCTACCTGCCAATCTCCCTTGTCCTCGTCCTTGTGTGGGAAAGTCCCCCAGTCGACGAGCTTGTGATTGCCGAAGGGAGTGGTGATCAATTTCTTCTTAGGGAAAGGTCTTCCGCTTGCACCAGGTCCGAGGACGTCGAATTCCTTGTCCGTCTTTCGGCGTCCGTTGCCACCATGGTAGATCTTACCCGTCGAGTATGTCTTGTAACCACCGTGTTTTTTCAAGTATTGTGGCAATGTAACATGATCCCTGAACTCCGGGAGAGTCCTGAACCAAGGGGCTAAGCCGTAGATACCCGTGGTGGAGGGACGCAGACCCGTCATGAGACTAGTGCGCGAAGGATTACATAGAGGAGACTGGCAATGAGCATTGGTAAAGGCAGTACCACGGGCGGCCAACCTGTCGATATGAGGCGTCTTGACCATAGGATGTCCACCGAGGTAGCCGATCCAGTCATTCTGGTCGTCGATGGCGACAAACAATACGTTGGGCTTTTTTGCAAAAGCTGAAGCAAAAGCCGCAAGACATCCGAAAAGAAGAACAAGGGGGAGGAAGGACATGAGGCAAGATTGGTTGATTTTCAGGAAAAACTCAAGAGCTAGGCAAAGTCTTTTCGTATTTGCAATGAAAAGCAAAAAATGCATTATGTGTTAGCTTTAATCGTTCACGTCTAGACAACCCCGACAAAAAACAAGCCATTACAGGCGACAACATCATAGTTGGCAAAATCAGACGAGAGCGTTCACAGAAACATGATTCAAGAAGAGTAAAATGGAAATATATGTAGGAAACCTTCCTTGGTCTGCCTCGGAACAAGAATTAGCGGACACGTTTGGAGAGCATGGAGCAGTTGAAAAAGCTACCATAATCGTTGATCGTGACTCCGGTCGGTCTAGAGGATTCGGTTTTGTCACGATGAATGACGCCGATCAAGGCAATGCCGCAATCGAAGCCCTAAACGGTTTTGATATGGGTGGCAGACCCCTCAAGGTTAATGAAGCTCGCCCTCGCGAAGAACGCCCCCAGCGTCGCGAAAGAAGAGACGATTGGTAGAGTAAAACTCTTTCAAAGACCGACGATCTCGTCGGCTTACATTTCTCTTCTTGAAATCAGCTTGGACAAGGCTCAATGGCCTTGTATAAGTTGGGTTGGCAGCAAAGAAAAAATTATCGATTTCTCAAGTTAGGGAATTCGGATGTGTCAACTTGTGGGGATAAAAACCTCTCAAGCAAAGGATGTTCAATGAACAGTCGGTGCACTGCGCCCGCTGTCCTTGAACTCGTCCAACTTTGCCTTCAATTCCTTAACGACCTCCGGCCGCTTGAAGTAAAGGTTGTCCGTTTCCCCTGGATCTGAGTTAAGGTTGTATAGTTGGCCCGAAGCTCCGGGAGCTTTCTCGGGCAAAGAATATTGCTTGAGCCCCCATTCGCCATCTCGACTGTAGTTGCTGCCGCCGGAACCCTTGTGGTCGAGGTATTTCCATGGACCTCGACGAATGGCCATGGCGAGACTGATGGTTTGGTGAATGACGTACTCACGAATCGGCTTGCCTTTGTCCTTGCCCAAGAGGACGGGGAGAAAATTGAAACTGTCCTCGGCCGCGTCGTTGGGTAGCTTGGCCCCGATGATTTCCGCACAGGTCGCCATGAGATCGGTAAGGCAGATAATTTGATCCGAAACGCTCCCGGGCTTGACCCTCCCGGGCCAACGGGCGATGAAGGGTACGCGATGACCGCCTTCCCAATTGTCCCGCTTGACGCCGCGCCAAGGCCTAGCCCCATCGTGCTTGTGGGTTTTTCGCATATTGATCACAGTCGGCACTTCGGGACCGTTGTCGCTGGTAAATACAACTAGGGTATTTTCTGCAAAACCATGCTTTTTAAGGGCGTTCATCAATTCCCCCACAATGAAGTCCAGCTCAAAGATAAAGTCACCGTGCGGTCCGGAGTCGGTCTTGCCCTTGAAAGCGTCGCCGGGGAATGAGGGAAGATGAACGGCTTGGGCAGAGTGGAACAGGAAAAATGGTTTCTTGCGGGAATTCTTCGCGTGTTCTTCGAGAAAGTTCAGGCTTTTCTTAAGAAAGGTAAGGTCAACCTCCTCCAAGTCAAAACCTGGAGCGATCATTCCCGGACGGTTGTCACGCGAATAAGGATGTTTCGGCAAGGGTGATCGATCAACGATGGCGGTTGGTGGAACAGGTATTCTGTCCCCTTCGATAAAGGCATAAAGCCAATCAGTGGTTGGACAACATACGGTCCCGAAAAAGTGATCGAACCCGCGATGAATTGGTCCATCGGGAATTGGCCGTGAATAATCGATTCGCTTAACTGCAGCCAAGCCGTTTTGGTTGATGGGCTTTCCTTGCTTGTCGTGAAAAGTCATCCCCACGTGCCACTTCCCAAACAGGGCCGTAGTATATCCCTTGTTTTGCAGCATTCCACCCAGGGTAAGGCGAGATTTTTCGATCATGCACGGACCGCCTGCTCCTGTGAAAACTCCTCGCATACCCGTCCTGAAAGCCATGCGACCCGTCAGCACGCTATAGCGGGTAGGAGTACAAACAGTCGCAGGGCTGTGAGCATCCCTGAACAACATTCCTTCTCTTGCAAGCTGATCCAGATTGGGCGTTGGAATCTTTGATTCCGGATTATAACAACCAATGTCGCCATAGCCAAGATCGTCGGCAAGAATGAGAACGACGTTAGGAAATTTCTCCGAATCAGCTGCCATCAGAACCAAGAAGCATGGCAGGAGAAAAAGAAGAAAGGAGAGTTTCTTCATTTCATCTCGAGAAATTTATAAAAAGACAAAAAATACCCGACCATGAGAACATACACGAAAAAGTGACAAAATTTATCGTGGACGGCAAACTCCGCCATGTCCTACAGTAACTTTGAAGATTCAACAAATCCAAGCTTCCACGAAAAACTAATCCCATGAGTTCCTCAACCCAGACGTCCTTTCTACAAAACGTCAATCTATGCTTCGATCGTGCTGCTGCTGCCATTGATCTGCCGGATGGTCTAGCCAAGCAGATTCGTACCTGCAACGCGATTTGCGAAGTTAAGTTCGGAGTCGAACTGCGTGGAGGATACGAGGTCTTCACCGGTTGGCGGGCAACCCACAGCGAGCATGTGCTTCCGGTAAAGGGCGGGATTCGATACGCCACTTTTGCAGACCAGCAGGAAGTGGAAGCCTTGGCGGCGCTGATGACTTACAAGTGCTCCATCGTGAACGTACCGTACGGAGGTTCCAAAGGCGCCTTGAAGATCGATCCCAAAAAATATACATTGGAGGAACTGGAACACATCACTCGCCGTTTTACTCAGGAACTGGACAAGCGAGGATTCATCGGCCCCGGGCTAAACGTACCCGCGCCCGACATGGGCACTGGCCAGCAAATGATGTCATGGATCGCGGACGAATACCAGAGGTTGCACCCAAAAGACATCAATGCTCGCGGTTGCGTAACCGGTAAACCCGTACATTTCGGAGGTATCCAAGGCAGGACCGAAGCCACAGGAAGAGGAGTCCAATTCGGACTCAGGGAATTCTTCCGCAACCCGGAAGACGTTGCCTCAACGGGGATGGAAGGAAACTTGGAAGGGAAGAGCATCATCGTGCAGGGATTGGGAAACGTCGGGTACCATGCCGCCAAGTTCCTGCAGGAAGAAGATGGAGCCAAGATCATTGCAATCCTGGAACGCGACGGAGCCCTCCTGAACGAAGAGGGATTGAACGTGGAGGAAGTATCTCAATTCAAGCAGGAGAAAGGCGGCGTGGAAGGTTTTCCGGGAGCGAAGTTCATACCCGGAGGATCAGAAGTCCTCGAACATCCTTGCGACATCCTCGTTCCTGCCGCCCTGGAGGGTGTAATCACTCAGGACAATGCCTCGGAAATTCAAGCAAAAGTAATCGCCGAAGCAGCCAATGGCCCCGTAACCTACGAGGCCGACCGAATCCTAAACGAAAAAGGAACGCTCATCCTGCCGGACGCCTACCTCAACGCCGGCGGAGTCACGGTATCCTACTTCGAATGGCTGAAGAATCTCTCGCACGTGCGCTTCGGCCGAATGGATCGCAGGTATGAGGAAGCTCAGGGACAGGCTATCCTCGAAGTACTCGAGGAGACGATTGGCAAACCTGTCGAGGGCAGTGCTCGCGACCGACTTCTCACTGGTCCGGATGAACTCACCTTGGTCAGGTCTGGCTTGGACGACACAATGCGCGAAGCCTACGGGGAGATCAGGGAGGAATTCGTTTCGAACGAAAAGATAAAGGATCGACGCACTGCGGCATTTGCGGTCTCGATCAAGAAAATCGCAGAGATTTACGAAAGCATGAACCTCTGAGTATCCTTTCGTGCAAGAGAACTTTGCCGACGCCACCCCCGAAGAAATAGACTTAACCCTGCGGGAAGCCGAGGGGGCTTTCCACTTCTTGCGAAAACTACCAGGCGAAAAACGGGCCGACCTTTTGGAGGCAATCGCCGAGGGGTTGGAAGAAAACTCCGATGAGATCGTCGCAATTGCCGAGGATGAGACCAACCTGGGGCTCCCTCGTCTGAAAATGGAGCTCGGCAGGACCATTGGCGAAACTAGACATTTCGCGGAGCTCGCGCGTTCCAATACATGGCTGGAACCCCGTTCCGACAAAGCGGAACCTGACCGCAACCCGTTCCCCAAACCTGCCCTGCAAAGCCGGAACGTGCCGCTTGGGCCTGTCGTCGTGATCGGTGCCTGCAACTTCCCCATAGCAATATCAGTGGTAGGCACCGACACCATGTCGGCTCTTGCGGTAGGCTGCCCCGTAATCGTCAAGACACACCCGCGCCATCCCGCAACCTGCGCCTTGCTCGGCAAAATCGTGCAGGAGGCAACCACCAAGACGAAGATGCCGAAGGGGACTTTCGCCATCCTGCATGGTGAGAATCATCGAGTCACGCGTGAACTGGTGCAGCACGGTCTCACCAAGGCAGTCGCCTTCACAGGATCGCTGAAAGGCGGACGAGCCCTTGCCGACATTGCCAATGCTCGCGCCGAACCTATCCCCTTTTATGCGGAAATGGGGAGCTTGAATCCTTTGTTCGTCCTTCCCGGTGCTTTGGCTGAAAGAACGGAAGAGATCGCCGAAGGTTACGTCGATGCTGTCAACTTGTTTGCAGGACAAATGTGCACCAAGCCCGGAATCCTCGTGGCTATGGAAAGTCAGGAACTCGACTCATTCCTAAAGTACCTGAATCAAATCGTCCCCGAGCGAAAACCCGCTCCCATGCTCAATGCCGACGTCTTGTCCAACTTTGAAGCGAACGTTGCTACCCTCGCGGAAAAGACGAAAGTGCTCGCCTACTCAAAAAAATCCCCGGAAGCTCAGTCCAAGGATGCCGCTTGTTGCCTTTTCCGCACGGACGTCTCGGCCTTTCGCAATGATCCGGAGCTAAGGACGGAGGCCTTTGGTCCCGCTTCACTAGTCCTGAAAGCCCATGACGAGCAGGAGCTAGTCACCCTTGCCAAGGAGATGGAAGGCTCCCTTACCGCCAGCCTGCACGTCGGTCAAGGAGACGAGGCCCTTGCAAAAACACTTTTGCCCATCCTCGAAAGCAAGGTCGGCAGAATCCTCTGGAACGGCTTTCCCCCCGGCGTGGTTCCGAGTCCTTCCACGCACCACGGGGGACCTTGGCCCGCCACCACGGATTCACGCCACACCTCGATTGGGTTGTACGGGTATCGTCGGTTCGTCAGGCAGGTTTGCCGCCAAGGGTTTCCGGATGATGATTGAATAGGCGAACCTACGACGCAACTCCTTCACCACACCTTTGCCGTTTACAAGAGCTACGAACATGCAACCATTCGGCACCCGTAATGCCAGCTGAAGAGGAAGAGAATTTAGAGTTGCCGGCGGCCTATGTGAACGAGGGTCCAGCATTTACGCGGGTCTGGAAAATTTGGTCCCCGGTCTGGAAGCTTCGCGAAAAAGACAAAGGTCACATCTTCCCTTGGGCCGCAACCCTATGGATGCTGCTTTTGCTTTCTCCCTACCTGTTGACCAACCGAATCGCCGCCCTCCGCGACGTCACGGCATGGGATCCAAAGACCGTGTTTGTCTTGGCGGACGGCAGTTACCTCGACCACTTGATACCTTTCGTCGGTTGGTCCATCTTCATATACTATACCATTTTCCTGTTCTATCTGGCGCTGCCTTTTTGCGCCCCGAGAACAGACAAGGGACTGAGGGAACTTTTCGTAACCATTCAATTCATCGCCATTTCCAGCTGGTTCGCCTACCTCATTTTTCTTTTCCTGCCCGCCAAGATTGACCTCCGATGGCAAGTGACCGAGGCGGGCATCTCAGAAAGTTGGCTGGCACCTTTTTACGCGGGCTTCCACTGGCTGGACAAACCCTTCAACTCTTGGCCCTGCCTGCACATTGCCCAAACCTTTCTTGCCGCAATTGGCATTAGCCACTGGTGGAAAAGAGACGGACGCAACCTGCGAATCGCCTCTATCTGGATTCTTTGGGCCGCATTGGCAATCAGCACGCTGACCACCAAGCAACATTTCCTTTGGGATGCCCTGACGGGTCTCGCCCTTGGAGTCGTTTCCTGGTGGCTCGGGCTGCGTCCTGCTTTAAGAAACTTGGAACAAGAAAATATGCAATCGACGTGAAAAAACTTGCCACATGGGAAAAACAAGACTGAAAATTAAGTTTACCTAAGCCAACAAAAGAAAACCTGTATAAAAACAAAAGTCATGGAAAAGTACGTCTCCCTCTTCCTCGCAATCCTTATGATAGGGTTCGTTCAACAAATCCTCGCACAGGATGAAAACGCCACCGCAGACGAAAACGCCACCTCTGACGAAAACGAGAGAGAGGAACGCTGGCGCGCCTTGAGAGAATCCTCACCCGGGCATGCATCGGCAGACGATTCGGAACGCTGGTCCGACTTCCTTCC
>CAZNWO010000140.1:0-8343 GCA_964576585.1 uncultured Puniceicoccaceae bacterium
AACCGGGGACACAAGGATTTTCAGTCCTCTGCTCTACCAACTGAGCTATCTCGCCGAAAAAGAAACTTAGGAAAAAAACGGCTAAAGATAGCTTGGTCAATCGCAAAGGATTGCTGACTAAGGGTTTCCCGTCTTTGGCAAAGTCCTGTAATCGGGAAGGTTTTGAGTTTGCTTGGCAGGGCTAAGCGGACTGTTGGGATTCGCAGGATCCAGTGGGTCGCTGCTGGTTGAACTCGATACGGAGCAACCAGAGAGGCACCAGCAAACGATGGAAACCGGAAGAAGAAATGATAACAGAGCTTTCATTCAATGAACATCGCCCGACTTGGGGCTTACGTCAAAGGGAATGCAAACCCGATATTCCCAAAGCCGCCCCTCGAGGCAGGTCTACAATGGAAAGTCAGCTACCTATTTTTTCTCGACAATCTTGGTGACGCGAAGGGAAAAGTGTTCACCGCTCTTCCTAGACAGACCGCTTGCCTCTACTTTCTTCGCTTTTGGATTTTCCTTGGCGAATGTCTTGGCCGGCTTGCCCTTGAGGAAGTACAGGTGGCTCTCGTTGTCGGCAGACTTCTTCTCGGTCTTCAGGACGGCGGCGCATTTGTCGCCGATCTTGAAGTCGCAGTGAGCGCACTTGATTTCACCCAGAATGGTAACTTCCTTACCCTTGCCCTTCTTTTTGCCTTTCTCGGCCTTGGCGGGCTTTTCGGCGGGGGCAGCTTTCTTGTCCTCGGCGAAGGAACCAAAGGCGAGAAGGGATGAAACGATTACCGGAATCAGAATTTTTTTCATGATGATTTGAGTGATATAGATTGGTTAAAGGTTTAGGCGTAGCGTAGTCCCAACTTTGTCTAATGGGGAAAGCGATGGGAATTCACATTTATGCAAGAATCTTGCGAATCACGTGCGCTTCCTCCTCTACCCCAGTCAGGCGAAAATCAAGGCCTTGAAACTTGAAGGTGAATCGCTGGGCGTCGATGCCAAGGAGATGAAGCAGGGTTGCGTGGAAATCACGGACGTGGACGACGTCTTCAACGGCGTTGTATCCCAGTTCGTCGGTATTACCGTAGGAGACGCCACCCTTCACGCCACCTCCAGCCATCCAGATGGAGAAGCCCTTGATGTGGTGATCCCTGCCGTTTCCTTGCGCCATGGGAGTGCGGCCGAACTCGCCGCCCCAGACGACAAGGGTATCTTCGAGCATTCCACGTTGCTTCAAATCCTTCACAAGGGCCGCCGACGCCTTGTCCACCCTCTTGGCGACACCTGAGATTGCTCCCTTTACCCCGCCATGGTGATCCCACCCGCGATGGTACAGCTGAATGAAACGACATCCTCTCTCCGCCAATCTGCGTGCAAGAAGGCAGTTGCTGGCGAAGGATCCGTCCCCTGGCTTCGCACCGTAGAGATCGAGGACATGCTTCGGTTCCTTGGAAACGTCCATCAGGTCCGGCACGCTGGCCTGCATCCGAAAGGCCATTTCGTATTGGCTGATCTTGGTATCGATCTCGGGATCGGCCAAGGTTCCATTCCGAATACCGTTGAGCTTGTTGACGGAGTCTATGAGGGACTTCTGGTCTTCCGTACTGACCCCGGCGGGATTGCCTAGATAGAGCACCGGATCGCCCTTGGAGTGAAAGTGAACCCCCTGATACTTGCTGGGAAGAAAGCCGCTGTGCCACTGGCGGGAAGCAATAGGCTGGTTCTGGCCTCCACCAACTGACGTCAGGACGACGAATCCCGGAAGATCGTTCGTATCAGCTCCCAAGCCGTACAAGATCCAAGACCCCATGCTGGGGCGACCCGAAATCTGTGTGCCTGTGTTCATGTAGGTGTGGGCGGGATCATGGTTGATCTGCCGGGTGTTCATCGAACGAATGATGCAGATATCGTCTGCAATCGATCCGACTTCAGGAAATTGGTTGCAAATGCTCTGCCCGGACTTGCCGTACTTCTCGAAGGCATGCTGCGGGCCGAGACACTTGAGAGCCTTGCCTTGCAACTGGGCAATGGGTTGCCCCTCGGTGTACGACTTGGGCATGGGTTTGCCATGCATCTCGCGAAGCTTGGGCTTGTCGTCCAAGGTCTCCAAGTGCGAAGGACCACCAGCCATACAGAGAAAAATAACACGTTTGGCTTTAGCCGGGATGGACGCGGCGGAAGGTAAGTTTGCGGACCATGCGGGAGAAGCCGCCATTGCTGAATTCCCCAGTATTGTGGTCAAGGCAGTCGAACCAATGCCGATGCCGGCGGTACTAAGGAAGGAGCGACGATTCTGTAAGAGTGGATGATTCTTCATGGTGATGTGCTTTGGAAGGTTCCTAAAATCTGGCCGTCGTCTCGTAGAGGTTCAGCACTGCCCGAGACACTGCAGTCCAGGAAGCAAGCTCGGAAACGTTCAAATCCGCCGCTGCTTTCTGTCCGACCGAGACCAGCTTCTTGGCGGAGTCAACGTCGGCAAGGTAGCGCTTTCTCTGCATTTGGAGCAGCTTGCCCAGCACTTTGGCCTCTTCAGACGTCGGTTTCCTGCTGAGGGCTAACCTGAACGCTCTAACGATGCGACCATTGTCGTCGAGCTTGGACTCAGACAGCAGACGTTCAGCAAGCGCCCTGGCCGCCTCGACGAACACAGGATCGTTAAGCAAGACGAGCGCTTGTTGGGGAATATTCGACCGAGGTCTTTCCGCAACACATTCCTCGCGACTCGGGGCATCAAAGGAAACCATTGCAGGGTGAGGAAAGCTTCTGCAGACAAAGGTGTAGATGCTTCTGCGGTAGAGATCGTCCCCTTTTCCCGCAGTCCATCTCCTCGCGGGAAAGTTGAGATGGCGCCAATACCCTGCGGGCTGGTATGGCTTGACGCTTCTGCCGCCTAATGTCTCTGAAAGCAAATTGCTTATGGAAAGAGCGGAATCCCGAACAAATTCAGCATCAAGACGAAAGCGTGATTGCCTTGCATAGAGTCGGTTTGCGGGGTCGTCACGCCCAAGATCAGCGGAAACCAAGGACGACTGACGATAGGTTCCGGAGCTAACAAGCGTTTTTACAAGCCACTTCACGTCCCAGTCTTTTGCCATGAATTCCGCAGACAGGTAATCAAGCAATTCGGGATGAGTGGGAGTTTCACCTTGGCCACCGAGATCGTCCAACCTGCGAGACAACCCATATCCGAAGAAGAGCTTCCAGATTCGGTTTACGAAGGCTCTAGAGGTGAGGGGGTTGTTCTTGTCTACCACCCATTTCGCCAAATCCATTCGATTTGCGCGCCTTTCCCCCGTCTCCAGTTTGCCGAGAAATACGGGGATTGCAGGCTTCACCTCCTCGCCAGACTTGTCCAACCAATCCCCCCGTGGCAATATCTTGACCATACGCGGATTGGTCTTCTCCGATACAAGCATCGGTCTTTCGCTTCCACCCTCAGGTCCTTTCTCGACCTGCTTCAGCTTGGTAATCTCGTTCTTCTCCTTGGAAAATCTACCCGCCGAAGAATTGTGAACGTATGCCAAGTAGTAGCCACGAAGCAAATCCGACTGACGATCAGTTCTCTTATCGGCATTTGCCTTTAATGCATTCGAAATCTCGGGCGGGAACTTTCCCGAGCCTTTATTTTGCTCGGACCAGTACTTCAGTGAGAAAGTGGAATCCTTCGTAGGATCGACGAGCGTAACCATCCCCGACTTATCCCAATAGACCTTGCCACCGAACTGAGAGTAAGCCCAACCATTCAGGCGGGTGCCGGGACGAAGGCCAACTTGAGCAGGGTCAACCTCCAACCTGACCCATTTCCCGGTCTCGGGCAGGTCTCCAATACGCTTTCTGCTGGTGGTCCCGTCCTTGCCCCAAGAAATCCTTGATTCCCCCCAGTACGCTCGGTGCTCCCAATTGCCGTCATTGAACTGCAACATGATTTGTTTGGGAGGATTCAAGGTGTCGAGATAGACGTAGGCAAACAACTTGGAACCCTTGGCTAAGTCCAAGGTCGCCTTGGCTCCATCAAAGAAATGCTGACTTAGACCGCCGGCCTCCCTGACGGTGGATTTTTTTCCACTGTACACTGGTTCGGGCTTGGACACGAATTTCCAAGGCGAATTCCCTTGAGCCCGAGCCCCCTGCGGCAATGAATCATCGATCCAGACTTTCTCGATCGGTTCGGGCTTCTTGGCGAGAACGGGCTCCTTATACTCGAGTTTGGCGGCTTTGGCGAGAATGTCTCTCTCCAGCACCAGCCTCTTCTTCTTTGCTTCCTCGACTGCCTTCAATCGATCGACAGTGGGAGCCAACCAGCTTTTCGCAGTAGCTTCCGGTAGCTTGAAGTTTGCCGAGCGTCTGCCGAGAATCTTCTCCTTGATATCCGCAAAAAAAGCCGCCAGGGAGTAAAAATCCTTCATCGTGTAGGGATCGTACTTATGGTCGTGGCATTGGGCGCAACCCGTAGTTGCCGCCAACCATACGCTCCCGAAGTTCCTTACGCGATCGGCTTGGTAAATGGTAACGTATTCGTCCGCCTGGGCCCCCCCTTCCTCCGTGGTCTGGAGAAGACGGTTGTAACCAGATGCCACCTTCTGCATGGGAGTAGCTTCAGGGATAAGGTCGCCGGCAAGGTTCTCCACAACGAACTGGTCGTAGGGAAGGTTTTGGTTGAATGCCCCGATAACATAGTCGCGATAGGAAGAAACCTCCATGAAGTTATCGCTATGATACCCTGCCGTATCCGCGAAACGTACAAGGTCCAACCAATGGACCGCCATGCGTTCGCCATAGCGAGGATCACCGAGAAGCTTGGAAACCAAGCCTTGGTAGGCTTTCTCGGATCGATCCTTGAGAAAGGAATCGACTTCCTCGGGTGACGGAGGGATACCGAGGAGATCAAGGTAAAGACGTCTCGCCAGAGTAATAGGATCTGCGGACGGAGAAGGCTTTCTACCTGAATCGACAATGCCTGCCAGCACAAAGCGATCGACATCGTTCCTGACAAAGTCTCCATGCTTAAGCTGAGGAGGCTTTGCGCTTGCGATGGGCCGATAAGTCCAGTGCTCCTCATACTTTCCGCCCTCGGAGACCCAACGCCGCAAGGTTTCAATTTGCTCGGGAGAGAGCTTTTTTCCGCTCTTTGCGGGAGGCATCTTGTCATCCTCGTCGGATGTGATCAAACGCACAATCAGCTCACTTTCATCCGGCTTGCCGGCTACCAAGGCCTGATAGCCTCCGAGGTCAGCCGTGGCGCCCGCTAAGGTATCTAGTCTCAGCTTAGCCTTGCGAGCCTTCTTGTCTGGGCCGTGGCACTGGAAGCAAGCCTCGGAAAGAATAGGTCGAACCTCGCGCGTAAAGTCTACCTTGCCGATGCCGTCGGAGAACAGAAAGGTCGCGAGCAGGCTTGAGAGAATCGAAAATCTGGAAGGTGTCATGAGGCGTCGGACAGGTTTTTATTAGTTTTTAAATCTATGAGCGTACTAAACAAAATTTAAAGACCTACCGCAGTGGAAGAAAGAGAAAAATACCTTCAATTGAATGAAATTTAATCAGGTACGCCTGAACCACCCACATAGTCTTTCAAATGTTCATCTAGATCCGAGAAGGCACGATTCGGCACAGGCTTGCGACAGATTCCGTAAAACATGAGTGCCACTACTTGCTCGTCTGGCTCCCCAGCGAACAGACCTACAACCTCTGCAAAACGAGGGTGCTTCCAGACTGGGCCCGTACTCCACTTCGAGGCTATGCCAAGATTGTGCAAGAGCAGGGAGAGATTTTGACAGATGCAGGCGCAGGTCGCATAATCTTCCTTTGCAATTTCAGGTTTGCTTAGGAACAACTCGGAATTGCGATCCGTAAAGCAAGTCACAACCAGAAGACCGGGAGATCGCCCCCACTCAAGTTCCTTTCTCGTTGCCTTCTCGCGAATGGCGTCATCGGAGTCATCACCAATAAGAATCTCACCAAAAAGCTTTCCGACCTCCTTGATGCGCAGACGATCGAGAAGATAAAACCTAGCTGGTTCAGTCCTGTGATGATTGGGGGCTCGCCTAGCTACCTCGATTGCTCGACGAACCGCTGAGTGGTCGGGCTCTTGATCCTCAAACCAGGCAGGTTTGGAGGTTCTTCGCTCGCTGATCAGACGCTCCAGGTCTTCGTGGACGACAATCATCAAGGCTTCCCGAAAACGATGGATACGTTGGCGCCTCCGAAACCGCTGCTGTTGCTCAAGATTCTTTCCGCCTGTCTGTCTGTAGTCGCACGGAGAAGCTCGAGATGCCCGACCTCTTCGTCAGGCTCGAGAACATTTGCCGAACCCGGCAGGAAACCTTGTTCCATAGCCACGCAACAAAAACCCGCCTCCATGATGCTCGAAAGTGATAGTCCGTGCCCCGTGAGTGCCTTGGTGCTGGAAACACTAACCTTATTGGGCTCAGGGAAAACTGACTTTAGGGCCTTGAGTTCAGAGGCATCTCCAATCGGCGTCGAGGGAGCGTGGGCGTTGACGTAATCAATCTCTTCGGGGGAAACGCGGGCATCCTTCAGGGCCTTAGTCATGGAATCCCTCAGCCCACGACCTTCGGGATGTGAAATGGCGACGTTGTGACCGTCCGAAGCCTGCCCCCAGCCTAAGAGTCTAGCGTAGGGTTCAGCTCCTCGTTGGTCTGCCTCCGCCTCCGCCTCGAGAACCATGCAGACGGCTCCACCTGTACCGACAAAGCCGTTTCGTGTCTTGTCGAATGGTCGTGACGCCCTTGACGGGTCCCGATCCAATGATAAGGCGCGCATTCCACAAAAAGGGACTATGCTTTCGAAGTTACAGTCCTCGGCACCGACCACAAGCATCCTCTTCTGCCTCCCCAGTCTTATCTCGTCAAAAGCCAAACCCAAGGCATGTCCGGACGACGCGCATGCTGAAACAAGGCCAGTGGATGACCCTCGTATGCCGAGGGCCGCGACAAGGTTGAAGTTCAGGGTCCCCGCAATCGAAGCGACAATTGCCAAAGGATTACACGCCATCACTCCCCTCTCATCCATCATCTTGAAGTGTCGGTGTATGTGACTCATGGAACCGCCGGAGGCAGTGTAAATTCCTGAGTCGGGACTCTTCACGTCATCGTCCCCCAATCCAGCGTCATCCAAGGCTTGCCTGAGTGCGCACCAAGCGTAGAGAACATGAGGAGAAAAACTGCGGATCACGGCACGTGGCACCTTGTACAAATCGGGATAAACCCAGTCCTCGGGATCGGGAGAATCGACCTCGAAATCTCGAACAAGCCCTGCCACCTTAACGGGGGATGCTTCCACTTGAAGGGCAGGATGCAAGTCGATACCGGAAGTAAGGTTACGCAAACTGGAAGTAACCGCCTCACGGTCATTGCCGATGCTCGTGATGAAACCCAACCCGGTTACGACAACATTTCTTTCCATGACTTAAACCGCCATGCTAGGCTTGCTCAAGAGGTCTAGGCAATGTAAAAGGAGTACTCAGTTGCGATGATGGACAAGAACTCTAGGCAATTCCAAGAAAGCCAAAACCTTCATTCGTCGGCAACCAACTGATCCCGACTGAAAACATCCTCGCTGACCATCTCCCCTTCCATACTCCAAATCCTCCAGGCGCCGTCGCGCAACCCGCGAAAATAGCGTTGTTCCTGCCACTTCTTGCCGTCGGGGTACCAAGTCATGATTAAACCATCCTTCTTGCCTTCCCAAAAGCGACCTTCCATTTTTTTTCGGCCATTTGGGTGCCACATTGTGAAGGGCCCGTGATTGACCCCGTTCTTCTTGCTACCCCTCCAGCGGGGCGTTCCGTCGGAGTAATAGGTCGTCCAGAGTCCTTCTTCCAAGCCGTCTTTCAAATTCCCCTCGAAGAGTTTTCGGCCATCGTTGTCCATGCCTATGGTTTCACCGTCCTTCCTGCCGTCATCCAACTGGTAGACTTGTTTCCCATCCGCGGACTTGACCAAACCATCGAACCCTGTGAGGTTCCCCTCCATACGACGAGCCAAAAGGCTTTCGTCAACAGCTTCCTCGAACTTTTCGTTTATTTCGGAGTCGCCACAAGAAGCAAAGGCAATACATAACAAGCAAAAACAGTTCTTTACCTGGAAGTAGAGGCTTTTTCCTGCACAGAACATTGGAAAGAGAAATCTCTACGGACTTGGCTATGTAAAGAGAAGAAAGTGGTGGAGCCGATCGGGATCGAACCGACGACCTCCACAATGCCATTGTGGCGCTCTTCCAACTGAGCTACGGCCCCACTTTTCCCGAAGGAAAGAAAATTATCCCCTTTGATGCCACATTTGAGATGTCTTGCCAACTATTTTTGACTCGGGAAAATAGATGAGGAAACACTCGAGGCAACAT
>CAZNWO010000141.1:0-8305 GCA_964576585.1 uncultured Puniceicoccaceae bacterium
CCGAATTCCCCCGCCCATGGCACGCTCCCCATATTCGGATCCGTCCACTTTTCGAAGTCGCGTCCCTCGAGGTATTCTACCTTTCCGTCTTCGCTGCGTACGGTGACGGGGCAGCCGGGGCGTCGCAACAGGTTCACTCCGCCCACTTGGCGCAGGTCGAGGTCGTCGATCCAGATCGTTCCCGCCTTACCCGACCAGATGCCCAGGTAGAACTTCAGTTCGGGTCTGTCCAGTGTATTGAAGGTGATCTGGTGGCGCGTCCAGTTCTGGGTGGGCTTTACTCCGAGGTTCATGTGATTCAGGGCCAACCTCCCGGCCAACGGCATGGCCTTCATGTCGGCCGCGTTGGGAACTCCTTGGGTTTTGATCCAAGCCGTCATGCGGTACTGGCTCCACGGTTTCAGTTTCAGGTTTCGCACCACCCTGCAATTCCCCACCTCGTTGCCTTTCGAAAAGGAGCTCATTCGGAGCGAGGAGTTGCCGCTATGCTTAGTCACTCGGTCTAGGTGGGTCGACTGGCCGAAACCATCAACCCATGACCACCCCTCGGGACCTTCTCGACCAGCCTTCTCGAAGCCACCTCCAGGCAGCAGGTTGCCACTGTCGGCCACGCGGGCCACACCATCTCGCACAACGAACGGTGAATCCTTCGCGGGCAGACCTGCGGCCAAGTTAGGATTATTTTGCAGGATACTGTTCGAGTACCCAATCGGCATGACGCAGGGGATCAACTCCATGCCGAGTGTTCGAGCAGTGGTTCTGGTGCGTTCGAGGTTGCGGTAGTAGCGGTCTATGCGACCGTCTATCTTGCCGAACTTGTAATCCGTCACCACGGCTCCGTCGTAGTCAGCCGCCTTGGCCCGCTTCAGCAGGGCGAGCAACTTGTCGGTGCTGGCGTCCACCTGGAAGTTCACAGGAGCGTAAACCCACAAGCGGGCCTCCTCGGCCGCCTCCAGCAAAGCTCCCGCTAGGAGTAAGGAAAGTGGGACGAGGATGCCTTGGTTGTTTTTCATGACGCCATACTTTGCTTTTACTTCAAGTTAGGTGGGGTGATAGCTGGAATCAACAGGAAATCCGGCGACAAGTAATTCCTTCGCAAACATTGTGAAGCTTTTCCATTGTGGGGTTGACCCGACCTTGCCCGAGGATTTTCTTTTGCCGCATGCCTAGCCAGACAGACGTTCGAATCCTTGGAGCCTCCCTGTATTTCCTTCCTGTGGAGACTCGTGTCCCCTTGAAGTTCGGGACGGAGGTGCTTACCTCGGTGACTTGCGCCCGAGCAAGCGTAAGGGTGGCAAAGGCCGATGGTTCGAGCTCGGAAGGGTGGGGGGAGACTCCTCTAAGCGTCCAGTGGGTCTGGCCATCTTCGGTTTCCTACGGGGAACGCCACGAGGCGATGAAGGACTTTTGCCGCCGGCTTTGCGAAAAATGGGCGGAGCTTGAGGTCTCCGGACACGCCCTCGAGCTTGGTCACGCTTTTCTCTTCGAGCGCCTTACGGGAGTCCTCGACGAATTCAACTCACTTGAGCGTTCCGGCCAAGAGCCCATGCCATGGTTGGCCGGACTGGTTTGCGCTTCCGCATTCGACCTCGCCCTCCACGATGCCTACGGGAAAGCCAACAACCGCCCCGTCTACGAAACCTATGGCCCCGACTTCCTGAATCGCGACTTGGGTTGCTTTCTTCAGCCTGCGGAACGTTCCGGGGTTTCTTTCGAGGGTAAGTTTCCCTCGGCTTTCCTGAACCTCGACCCTCCCCGCAAGCTGCCCGTCTGGCACTTGGTAGGTGGACTCGATCCGCTTGCCCCCGAAGAGCTGAAGGGCGATGAGCCGAACGACGGTTATCCTGTACTCTTGGAGGACTGGATCGCTGAGGACGGACTGAACTGCCTAAAGGTAAAGCTTCGCGGAAACGATGCCGAGTGGGACTACTCGCGCCTCGTGGCGGTGGGTGAAATCGCCAATAGGATGAACGTGGACTGGCTGACCACCGACTTCAACTGCACCGTCACCGAAACCGCCTACGTCAACGACATTCTCGACAAGCTCTTGGTCGAGGCTCCGCTGACCTATGCCAAGATCCTCTATGTCGAGCAACCTTTCCCCTACGACTTGGAGGCTCACCGCATCGACGTTCGTTCCGTTGCCGCCCGCAAGCCCTTGTTCATGGACGAAAGTGCCCATGACTGGGAGCATGTGAGACTCGGGCGGGAGCTGGGCTGGACGGGTGTTGCACTCAAGACCTGCAAGACCCAGACCGGTGCGCTCCTTTCACTTTGCTGGGCCAAGGCACATGGCATGACTCTCATGGTTCAGGACCTAACCAACCCCATGTTGGCTCAAGTCTCACACGTCCTGTTGGCCGCTCACGCAGGCACCATCATGGGTGTGGAGTGCAACGCCATGCAGTTCTATCCCGATGCTTCTGCTGCCGATGCCGAGGTGCATCCCGGCCTGCACAGGCGTCGGGAGGGAGTTCTGGATCTCTCCACGGTTTCAGGCCCGGGTTTCGGCTACCGTCTGGATGAGATCAAGCGCGAGCTTCCTCCACCCGTGGCGGAAGCCTGAAGTTTTCCCGCTCTGCTAGGGTTTTTGCGGTTTTCCGGGTTTCGACTCTCCGGCGGTTTGCCCGGGTGCTCTTACCCCAAGGGGCTTTTCCTCCTTTGCGAGATCCATGAAGCGCCTTACCTTGACCCCGTTCGGCGTTGGTAGCAGGAAAACGATTGTGCGGGCGCGTGGAGTAAAGTTCCATATCGTCGAGTACACCTTTCTTCGAATGTTCGTCTTGTTTTGGAATACCCTTATCGGCAAGTCGCCGAATTCATCCGGGCGCGCCTTTATCAGGGCTTGTCCAAGCGGAGGCAATTGACCGTTGTCTAGGCCGAACCCAATCGTCAGCGGGGTTCGGCACCGTGAGAAAAACCAGTAGGTCCCCACCGGGAAGGCCTCCAGGCTGAAGTCTATCGACTCCAAGCCATAAGGGTTTCCCTCTTCGCCCGTCTTGAAGAAGAACAGAAAGATTTCCTTCACCTTGGGGTCTAGTCGAGTCGATACCATGGGCAGGTATTTTACTTCCACCACCTCCTGCTCATCGGGGTCGGAATCTTTCTTCGGTTTTGCTTTTTCTTCCTCGGTGCCTTTCTCGTCGTCCTTGCGGATCTCGATGCGTTGATAGAAGTTCAGCGGGCTTTTCCCATAGTAGGCGTATTTGCGTGAACGACCACCATTTGGAAGGAAGACCTCGATGAACTCCTCGTCCTCCTTGCCGTCGGGAAAATAGCCCAGACCGCTTATCGATGCTCCTTGCCAAGCAATCCCCGAGAAGATGCAGGCAGGCTTCTCCTCCTCTTTTTGCGTATCTTGCGAATCCTGACCCTGAGAGGTTGAGGCCATCAGAACAGCGGCAAGCAGGCTGAAACTCCATGCATTCGCCCATGGGCCTCCGGCTAGGTGCTTCTTCGGTCGCGTCATACCTCGTCCTCGGTCAGCCATCGGAACCGCAGGATGCGAAAGCGACGTCCGAAAGTCTGGTTCAGCGGATTATTGATTGCCTTGCCGCCATAGTCGTCGGTCACGCCATGCCGACCATCCGGGTAGAGGTCCGTGAAAGGTTCGTTGGAATCCCTCGTCCCGTTTCCATTCAGGTCCTCGAAGGGTTCCGGCGGGCGAGCCTCGGGGGAGTCGCCACCGTAGCTGGTTCCGCTCCCCGTCGAGGTGGATTGCTTTTCGTTCACGAGGTATTCGGGCAGGCGCTGTACGATTGCCTCGCACCAGACCTTGACCTCGGGGCGATCCGGGTCGACGTCCCCGTAGGTCCTCACCATGAAGGTGTCGGAGCGAACGTTCGTGACCGGCGCCAAGGAGGTGAGCACGTCCGCTTGGCTCAACCAACCCGGGATCATTGCTCCCGTGACCCCGTTTTTTGCCGCAAGCATGTTCTCGGGCGCCTCGCCGTGGGAAAATTCCTTGCGTGGCGCCTGGCTTATATGGATTACGCCCGGCTGGTTTTTGGCCTTCTTGCGGTTGATGCTGTTCTCCTTGCCGATTCCCCAGTCGGTCGAACGGTGGTGTGGGATTTGGGAGGCTGCGGGATCGGTCCGGTCGTTGTTCAGCCCTGCGGCAACGTAGCCGAACACGTTGTATTGCCCGACGTTGTCCGGGATTATGCCGTAGCTCCCGCTACCGCTACCGTACTTGGCCCGGAAGCCGCCGTCGTTTATGCCCGCATCGTGGATAGCCGCCTGGATTGCTCCCCGGAGGCCTTGCTTGCTTGCCTCGTCCTCTTTGGGCCAGTTCTGCTTGTTGAGCTTTCTCACGATCTGGTAGCCGGGCGGACTGGACAGCCTGCGGTTCACGAAGTCGGACATCGAGAGGAACGGACCGCGATGCTTGACCTCCTGCACGACTTCTTCCGCCAGCCTCTGCAGTTGTCCCTCGTTTAGTCCCGCAAACCCGGTCCAGAAGTCTTGGTCGAGGTTGCCCGATTCAGGGTTCACGGGTTGTCCCATCGAGGATCCGAGCCGGGGAAAGGGAAACTGCCCAGAGGGAAAGTCGAGGGTTAGGCTTCGTCGACCGCCTGATACCAGCTCGTTGCTGTCCTGCAGGTCTCGCAGGTGCAATTGGTTTTTTGCCAAGCTGCCCAGTTGGGCCTTCCATGCCTTGACCGAGGTCGAGTTCACGTTGAATGCCCCGTCGACCAGAAGGTTGCCTGCAGCTTCGCCGAATTGTCTCAGGGAACCCGCTCCGCTTGTCTTCGGAGAAATCCTGTCCGTACCCGTATGGAAGACCATCCTGGCGTTGGGAAGGGGCTTGCGGTTGTCCACGAAGTACTGGTCGAACGCCTCGTGGGGAGGATATTTTTTTATATCCTGATATTTCGCAGGCACGCTGGAAAAGAAGAAGCCGTCCCAGAGGGCCTCGTTGGCGTAGTAGGAATAGTCGATGATTGTGTTCTGGTGCTCGTTGCCCGATCGCTTGTTGGTTGCCGAATAGTTTATGGGAATATGGCTCAGCTGGTTGAAGCGGGTCCACTTCCTGTGGCGGGAAACAAGGGAGGTCGCGTACGAGTTCCCGATCACGTAGGAAGGGCTGTTCCCGAAGTAGCTCAGGTTCATGTGCTGAAGCGAGGCAAGCGACAGGAGCGGTTGCCGAGGAACGTCGAAGAGCACGACGCGGGAGGTGGGCGGAAGGTATTGTTGCTCACCGTTGTTTCCCTGCGAAACCCTTTGGAATCCCGCCACGTCGAAGCTGTGCCCCTGGTAGCCGTAGTAGGTCCTTCCGCCCGAGCCGTTGTAAAAATCGCCCGAGAGGCTCTCGTCGGGGCTTGGGTCCACGCTGAAGACGACGCCCTGGTCGTCGCTTAGGTCTAGGTCTCCTATGCCGTCCTCTAGGTCCGTCTCGTGTCCTCGCCACCACTGGTTGCCCTGCCCGAGGTGCCACGGGTCGACCATCGAGCGGGGGTTGTGCTCCAGCAGGACGAGCTGGGGGTTTCGATGGTGAGTGCTCAGCAGATGGCTCATTCTCGGCCCGATTACACGGCTGGGGTCCGACGCCACGATGTCCGAGCGACCGTAGTCCTGATAGCTTCCCGCATCCTTTAGCTTCGCTGCCCCGATTCCCCTGTTCACCTCCTTGATGGTGTATCGCTTGCTCCCCCGGATCATGAACAAGGTGGTTCCGAGCACCTTCGGGTTCTTGTTCGCCTCGTCTCGCTCCTGGTCCTTCTGGAAAGGATCCAGCCAATGCCCGCCGATGCCTCCGCCCGTGTACACGAAGGTGACGGGCTCGTCCGCGGGCAGGGCAGGGCACAGCAACCTCGGCACGGAGTAGTACAGGTGGTGACTGAAGCTCAGGTGATTTCTCAGCTGAAAGACGTGCTCGTCGGCGGGGTTGAATCTCTTCGTCTGGGCAAGGGTGAAGTAGAGCTTTTCGCCCGGAGCCAGCCTTACCGGGTTGGTTCTCAGCCTGAGCGGCTTTCGGGTCTTGGCCCCGCCGGGGATCGTGTGCCAGTGACCGTTGAACCTTACCCAGCCGCTCACGCTCTCGTGTTCCCTTGGGCGCGGCGCGAAGCGGTACAGGAAGAAGGCCCGCCTGTGCATCAGCCTGGGCAGGCTCCGCAGGCCTGTTCCCTCAAAGAGAGAGTCCACACCGCCGCCTCCCTGTCCCGGGGTCATGTTGTAGGGGATGTTTCTACCTTTCTTGGATCCGAGGAATAGGTCGTGCATGGCGTAGTATTCTCGATCGCTGCTCAAGCGGCCGTCGCCATCCTTGTCCCATAGCCGTCGCCGTGGTGGAATCCTCTTGTGTTCCTCGAACTTCATTACCGCCCTTGCCCACCTTTCGCGTTCTCGGGACGGGTAGACCCAGAACTTCGGGTCCGGCTGCCAGACAAGCTCGTAGCTCGCCTCCTCCAGTTCCACGTTGTACGGGTTCCAAAGGGCGAGGGAGGGATAGATGGCGACTTGTGGCCTGTAAAGGTCCTTGCCCTTCTTGTCCTTCTGCCCCGTGGGAACCATTTCCAGCGTATGTCCCACCTTGGCCTCGAGCAACACCGGGGTAATGGGATGGGTGCGCGGGTCGGACCTCCTGTAGCTCTCGGTCCAGAACTCGCCGTTTCGGTTGGGAAAGTTTTCCTGGCTCGGCGCCTGTGGGGCCAAGCTCGCGTCCAGCGGGCTGCTCGGGCTGAAGTTCACCTTCTCGTGCAGCTTGTAGTAGTCCCGCAGGTAGTCCCACAAGGGTCCCCGCATCCAGCGCATCTCGTTCGTCATGCCCGGATACCACTTCAGGTGCCTGTTCGCGTCCTTCGACCAGTCCAGCGGGTTGTAGTCCTTCATGAATCGTATCCTGTCCTTGAAGATCGGTCGGTTCGCCAAGTGGGAGGCGAACTGGTCGTCGTCTCCCAGGCCAGCGGTCAGGTCGCGCTTCAGGCCTCCGTTTCGGACGTCGGCCAGCACGCCGTGCCCGTCCGTGGTCAAGGTCTGGAAGTAGTCCCTTGCGGAATCGGCGTAATCGTCGCTGTCGGCCGACGCCAGTCGAAGCTGCGACAGGTTCAGCGTCTTCTCCAGCTTTCGCTGCTCGAGGGAAGCCAGGTCGAGCGATCCGTCGTTGCTCTGTGCAAGGGCGAGGTTGGGTCCCGGGGAAACCTCGAACCTAGTCTGGTTTAGCAGGAAGTCCGCCTTCGGGTCGGGCGGGCTTTCGGGTTGGGGCAGGTTCAGCTTCGCCTTCACTCCCTCGTCGCCCACCCAGTAGGCGTAGTTTCCCGACTTCCTCGACGCTGCGGAGGACGATCCCGTGCCCGAGCCTTCCGAAAGGCTTACGGAGGTCTTCGCCGCAGCCACGCGATCGCTCGGCTTGGCCACCGCTTGGTTCACCAGCCAGACCGCGTCGCCCGCGTAGTCGGGATCGGAAAATTCTGAGGATGCGGGGTGCCTGTATCCCTGCTCCCCTGCGCTCTTTCCCTCGTTCCCGCTCACCAGCCAAGCCAGTTCCACCTCGGGATGCGGGTCCCACTCGGAGGTGGGTGGCTCTTCCCACGGTTCCGAGGTCGACCCATACGGCGGGCTTGCCGCGACCGATGGGTTTCGCTTCCAGACTCCCGTCCAGTGCGGATGCTCCACACCATCGGCTTCCGCCGTGTAGGGATTCTTGTCCAGGATGGATGCGCGGGCAGTCACCCTGCGGTCGGGTCCCGCATGCTTCTGCAGTTCCCCCAGCGCCACCATCAGCCCCATCTTTGCATGGGCTCGGCTCAAGGTCTTGGTCTTCCGGGTTTCCGCCAGCCTCAGCTCCATGGCGACGTACGATACCAGCGCGATCACCAGGAAGAACACCAAGCTCATCAGGGCGAGCGAGAACACGAGGGCAAACCCCCGTCTCCCGCGGATTGCCGGGGAAGGCTTCTCCGCCTCCATCCTCGATGTGCAAGGCATCGGCCTACAACCTACCTGCCCGATTTCCCGTGATCAAGGAAGAATCTCACCTTCAACGACTTGCTCGCCCCGTGATCCTCATGGATGGATGAGGCTTTCTTCTTGCCTCATCGCCTCGCTCGTGAATACCTAATTAGCGGAACTTCTCAAACATGAAAGCCAAGACTCACCTCCTCCTTCCTTCCATTCTCCTTTTGCTCGGCGCCTTGCCCGGCCTATCCGCCGCTCCCGTGGCCTACACGGGCAAGCTGGCGATCAACGGCCTCAACTACTCCGGCGCCGCCTCCTTCACCTTCGCCTTGCGCGACCAAAACGGCAACGTCCGGTGGCGCAACGGGGCCGACGCCAACGCCTCCATCAACGTCCCCGTCGACCGCGG
>CAZNWO010000142.1:0-6631 GCA_964576585.1 uncultured Puniceicoccaceae bacterium
ACAACGAAGGATTGCTCGACCATGAGTTCCCTACTCGTTCAACAGTTGATCGATATCGGCGAAAGCTTGGCGACGCGACTGCTCGTCTAGATCGGCAACCTCGAAGCCATTTCGCGCAACCTCGGCAAGTTCCCGAGAGCCAAAGGCAAGATGCTTCGCCAAGGCGAGGTACTCGTCGACAAGGGTGTTGCCGAAGGAAAAGGTGTCGTCCGTGCTGAGCGTGCAGCGAATGCCCTCATCGAAGAAGCGGCGCACGGGATGTTCGGCCAAGGTTGGAACGACGCCGAGCTTGAGGTTGCTGATGGGGCAAATGTCGAGGGTCGCATCGAGTTCGCGTAGCAATTGGATGACCTCTTCGTCTTCTGCAGCTCTCACTCCGTGCTGGACACGGCGGACCTCGAGAACCTCCAAGGCTTCGCGAACGTTTCGGGCGGGACCGAACTCACCTGCATGAGCCTTGAGGGTTCTTCCGTTTGCCTTGGCCTTGCTCCAGAGCTTGGGCGTCCACTCCTCCAAGGGAAGAGTCTCGAGACCATGAAGGTCTATGCCGGATAGATTGTCCCAGGAATCTACCGCCTCCTCTAGGATCGGGCCAAGCATAGGCGTATAGGCATTGCGACTAATGCCTAGAAAGACCCGAACTTCCAAGCCCGGCGGGGCAGCGTCGAGGATCGCCTCGAGGATATCCTCCCCTGAAACATTGAGCAGCTCGATAATGCCTGCATGAAAACTGGTTTCGACATACCGAACGTTTTGATCCAGATGCCGGTTGAAAATGACTTTTGCGGCCTCGTGATACCTTTCCGGAGTGGTAAACCATCGGATGGCGTGATCGATCAGGATTCGCTCGAATTCCTCGAAAGATGAGTATCGAAAATCGTCCGCCCAGAAAACAGGTTTACCGGAGAACTCCTCAGGGAAATGCTCGAGAAGAAGTTCCCATGGGAGACAGCCCTCGACGTGCAAGTGGGTCTCGGTCTTCGGGAGGGCTCGAACGAAAGCTTCGTCGGGGCTACCGGGAGACATGAAGGCAACGGAAATTCCTAGGAATTCTCGGCAAGGAGATAATCCGGGTTCAGTTTCTGCAAGTCCTCGGGAACAAAAAGCCCGTCCTTTCGGATAAGCTCGTCGTCGAAGCGTATCTCCCCTCCCCCATACTCCGGGCGCTGGATGCACACCATGTCCCAGTGGACTTGAGACTGATTGCCGTTGTCCGCTTCCTCGTAGGCCTGACCGGGAGTGAAGTGAAAGGAACCCGCGATCTTTTCATCGAACAAGATGTCTAGCATGGGCTCCGTCACCTTTGGGTTGAACCCAATCGCAAACTCGCCGATGTAACGAGCGCCTTCGTCGGAATCGAGGATTTGGTTTAGTTTTTGCTCGTTTGCATCCGCTGTCGCTTCCACGACCTTTCCTTTTTCGAAGGAGAGACGAACGTTAGAGAAGGCAGTACCTTGGTAAAGAGTATCCGCCGTAAAAGTCACGTTTCCTTCCACGCTGTCGCGAACAGGGCAAGAGAAGACCTCGCCGTCGGGAATGTTATGGGTTCCGCCACAGGCAATGGCAGGTATGTCCTTCATCGAGAAGCGGAGGTCCGTACCGGGGCCGACAATATGGACTTCGTCAGCAGCAGCCATTCGTTTTTCAAGCGCGGCCATACCCTCGGTCATTCTCGAGTAATCCATACAGCACGCATCGAAATAAAAGTCCTCGAAAGCCCCGGTGCTCATACGGGCTTGCTGAGCCATGGAAGGAGTCGGCCATCGAAGAACGCACCACTTGGTCTTCTTCACACGCCAGTCCAGTACAGGCTTGAGGATGCGCATTGCCGTCTTGAGGTCCGCTTGAGGAACGTCGGAGGACTCGAACACGTTTTCCGAACCTCTCAGAGCAACGTAGGCGTCCATCGCCTTCATCCTGTCCATCTCCCATGACAACGCTGTCTCAAACTGATCCTCCATTCCACCTAGCAGCAACTCTCGATCAACTCGACCATTCTGCAACTGTACGTAGGGGATGCCACCGAGGTCCCTCGTGGCCCGAACCAAGGCAAGGGTCATGTCCGCAGGGATATCAAAGGAGTGGATCAATACCTTTTCGCCTTCCTGCAAATCGATCGAGTGAGAGACTATATTGAAAGCCAATTGCTGAAATCTAGGGTCCATAATGAAATAAAGCTTGAAGCTACACGCCCCGTCGGATCTTGGATCCCGGGAAATTGATTCGGACTCGATATACCTTCTTGATTCGGTTCACGATCTCGTGGGTCTCAGGATTAACACTCACAGGTACTTCCATCCTTCGAATGTCCACCACGGCCGTGAACCCACGCTCGGTAAACACATCGATAAGCATGGCGATTGCCAGAGGGTTGTCGAAAATGGGATTTTCTGAGTTGATGTAAGCCAAGCCAGACATGGAATGCTTTTCCACGATGGGAATGAACTTGGTCTTGATCAGGTAGACCACTTGCTCGAAAAGATCGGTGTGGAATTTTTCATAGGAATCGAGCCTGTTGACTAAAAGTTGTCGTGCGTTGAGGGACAGCTTTTGGGCCAATGGAATGGTTGAAATGCAGTCGTAAGTCGCCTGATCCAGCTCCAAGGAACTTTGGTACTTGAGCTCGTGGATGATCCGTTGCTGCACCTCGATAACGCTTCCCTGAGCATTGATGAAGTGATAGTGAAAAACCTCCCTCAAGCTCCTAAGCGACTCGTAAGTGGATTCCTTGAAGGTCTGGTAACGACTATGGGCGCCATCCTCATCCAGGTCCGTAGGGCGCACCTCGACCACCTCCCCAACTCCCGAGGATTCTACCTCGGCATTGTAGGCGATGGCTCTCTGGCCTCGGGCAAGCTGACGCCTCACGCTCTCGTTCTCATCGATGAAAAGCATGATTATGTGAAACCTAGGCTTGGGAAAACGAATCTCGTCGGGACTCCCCAAGTGCTTGCCCCTAAGCTCCATGAGACGCTGATAAAGGAACTTGAGGCATTTCACCTGAATTCCCGTTCGGGGAAATCCGTCCACGATAGCCCCGATGCGATAGGAGGGATCCAACAACTTTCGAAAAACCAGCTCGATCACTTCTCGATCACCTGCTAATAGACCCGCATCCATCAACTTCTTCGCCTCGGGACTCTTGATCAATGCGCTCACAACTATGGGCGGCGAGGTGATGTCGCTAAACTCCATGATGAACTCAGTCTGGGTGCCCTTACCCGCCCCCGGGGCTCCGTTCAACCAGAACACCTCTGAGGGAAACTGAATGTTCTCGGAACCAATCTCATATTCGAGCTTTTGCCAAACAGCCTCGAAGATAAGTTGCGGATCCTTGACCTCAAGATCCTGAACGGCCTTGCCCTCGGAGGCATCGCTCGGTTCGGGAGAATCTGAGGCTAATGCGTCTTCGGCAGGTGAAGTTTCCTTAACTTTGGACATATGCGACGATATAAATCACAGCCTCGATGATTAGGCTATGGACTAATCGAAAAAACACCTAATCAGAACAAGGGCAAGACGGATAAGTCAAGAGAGGTGGAAAACTGAACAAAGGGTAATCTCGGTGCACGGTAGAAAGCATTGCGTAAGGCGACACAAGGGAAAGAACCAATTATTGGTTCTTTCCTCGAAGCGGAAGCAGGCGGAACGTTTCAGGGGTAAGGGAATCCCCGACTCTGGCCCTGTAGCGCTTCGTCAGCAAAGCCTGTTGCTCAATCAACGCCTTCGACAACTCAGACTTGAAGGGACGCTCATTGGGAAATTCATTAATAAGCGCTGCCGTGGAAACCAAGGTCTCCAAGTTCAAGTTCACCAAATCACCGAAACCTTTTCCGGAGGGCTTGGCAAAACGAAGTTCCCCGGGGCGAAGCTCCGTTACCTTGTCTTCATCGGGCAACCTAAGCTTGAGCAAGCCCGTAAGACCAATTATCTTCAAGCCCCCGCTTGTAACGACTTCAACCATCAAGGTTCCGCGCCCCAAAAGAAGAACTTCGACCTGAGGGCCACCTATTCGAAATGGCTCGGCCTCAAGAAAGTTCTTGTCTCGCTGGTCAATCAGAAGCGCCCCACCCCACAGGGCAACTGTACGGGAATTGCAACTAAAGGAGGCACCCTCCAGAAAGCGGATATTCCTGTTGCCTGAAGTCAAAACGAGCTTCGCATCCTCGCGGCAAAAAACGCGATGCCGTAAAGAGATCACAGCACCTTCCTCAAGCCTAAGAGAGGTTTCGTCTGATTTTCCTCGCAAGTGAACTCTACCCTCCAGGAACTGCACCTTGGGTAAGTCAACCGCGACCAATTCACCTTGGGGTGAAACCGCATAGGAAACATTGCCATGAAAACAAGTTAACGCGGCCAAACAGAAGACTGCGAAAAAATAGCTCAAAAGGAAAAGGAAGCTCCGAGACCTAGCCCAGCCTCCCAATTCTCGTACTCGGCATAATCGCCAAGGATGGATTTGGCTTTGTCGTTGGCCATCTTGTCCTGGTAGTTCCCAAAGGCCCTCAGATAAAGCCATGGCATGATGCGGACGAAGGCCGAAACCTCGGCATGAGCCAAGTAGTCCACTCTGCCTATGGCATCCGGCTTTGTATAAGCTGTTCGCATGATCGAGGCGCTTGGAGTAAGGTAGACACGACCAGTCGAGCCAAATGGCTTCGCATAGGAAAGACTGAAAGCCGTGCGAAGGTTGTCTCCGGCATCATCGAAAACTCCTTCCACTGCGTATTGACGATATGTCTTGGTTAAAGCATAGTCGGCCGAAACCTCTAGGTTCAACAAGCCGTTGCCGGAAAAACGGAAATCTCGACCAAATGATAAAGACGGCGTCAGAGCATGGTAGAGCTTGTCGTATTCACGAAACTCAAGCAATTCGTCGTAACCAAGAGAAAGAGCAAGTTTCCATTGAGAAGGCAGGCTGATTTCCGAATCAAGTATCGCGGAGTGGAATTCGTAGTCCAACGCCTTGAGCGAATCATCGGTTGAATCGGAGCTATCTATGGTGTATTGCCCGAAATATGCCCTTTGGGCGAGTAAAGTAAGAGAGGGGCGTAGAGAAAAAGACGAGGGCAACGCGTCGGTGGCAGGAAAGAACAACCGCCCGACAAGGGTGTACTCGGTAATTGCTGCTGAATCCTCGTCAACACGAGAACGTGAAACGTTTGAGGTACGATAGCTGCGGACATCGGTCTGGAACAGAAACTGAAATCCTTCCTTCTCCTCTGCAAGGAGCTCTCCGGAAACAGGCTTAGAAAGCTCAACCACCTCCTGAACTCCAGTGGGAGCAGCCTCCAGGACAGGGGCAACATCCTCTGGCGATTCCGGGATGGCCTGGATGGAAGAAGCCTCGGAACCTTTGGGTTTTTCTTCTGCAAAAGGATTTAGGCTAGAGAGGCAACCAGAGAAAAGACCAACCGATGCCAGCAAACAAAGGCAGCTAGAGAAACAACAGGACGACCTGAATCCGTGCAGCAAGATATCTACGGAAGACTCAGGGAAGCTTCGTGATGTTGATTTTAGTTCCATGCAGATCGAAGGAGGGTCGGTCCATGATTGGATTTCCTCCATGACTTATGTTTTTCAAGAAATTCACTCGACCATAAGCCCTGTTTCCAGGGCCGAAAGTTGGATACTTGCCTTCGATGCCGCCCTTTAAAGTCTGCATGTTGACAGTAGCCGCGGTGGGAAAGTCGATGTTACTCAAGTCGATCGTGGTGGCTCGCATCATCACCTCCTTCAGCCCAGAAGAGAAACGAGCGGAATCCACGGAAAGATTCATGAGAGCCTCCAGCCTGACCTGCTCGCTTGCGGAAAGTTCCACATCATTGAGCTTCAGGTCACCAAGGCTGCGCAGATAAATCCTGTTGCCCGCAGCAAGTGCGGAATCCTCGACTGTCCAATCCGAACGGGAGGCCACGGAAAGGTCAGACAATGCGACCTCCAATTGCAACCCGGAAGCGGAGGAAACGGACTCTCCCCCGATCAGGACTACTCGATCGCTTGCACCCTTGAATTCGATTGATCCAGAAAGGGACAGATTGGAAGTGGCGGCCACGAGAAAGGTATCTGAACTTGCCGAAACCAGTGAATCGTATGCATAGGTTCCTGAAGACAACGAAAGGTTTCGGCCTACAGTTGCGGAAAAGGAAGCGGAAGGGTAAGCATCTGAGGCCAGATGATCCCACACGGAAGTGACGTCCAATGCAAAATCATTGGCGGAAAGCTCCGCATTTTGGAAAACGGCAACGGGGGAAAGGTCGCCCTCGAGCGAATGATCTGCAAGAAAGAGGCTCGCAGATTCGCCTAGTGCAAGAGCGGTCATGTCGGACCAAGAAGGATCTTGCTCAAACAACTCACCGACCAAGGTTCGATTGCTCTTTGAATGCGAATCCTCCAAAAGTCTTGCCACGCTGCCCAATGCCGCATCGGAAAAGCCGACTGGAGCAGCAGGATCCTTCAGGAGACCCCTCACTTCAGAAAGCCTACCCATAGCAGGCAAGTCACCCCGGTCACGCTTGACGTTCATGGCCCTGAGCGAAACGCTAGGCAAGGATGAAGGAAGAATGGCAGCAGGAGTTGAAATTACTGGAGAGGTTCGACCTCCTGCAGGACTTGCCCCGGAAGCTTGATC
>CAZNWO010000142.1:6731-8275 GCA_964576585.1 uncultured Puniceicoccaceae bacterium
GCGAGTGAGGTTCAGAAAACTCATTTGTAGAGTCGAGACTTGGTGGGGTTGGAAAGCAGCCTGCGGCTAACCCAAGCGACTTTCGAGAAATCAAAGAACACGGCTTCGCCTTGGGTTGAATCCTTGAATAGAAGCCAGTTGCCCGTTGAGTTTGAATAAAGATAAGGGAACGCATGAGAAGATGTCCAGAGCCAACCCAATTCACTTTGCCAAATCCAAAAGTCCGAAGGGCTCTGACCTTGCAAGAATATCCAGCCAAGTTTGTCGTGATAGATCCATTCAACGTCAGTGGCGTAAAAGTTCCCGAACCATTTGGAGGACCACCAGTTGCCGACAAGGTTGGTGGAATCATCAAGTGGACCAAGGAAGATTTCCTCGGAGGTCATGAATCTGCGCTGGGGTCCATAACTTGTTCCCTCCGAATTGATCGCATACGCCCTAAAATAGTAAACCCTACCAGGAATCAAGGAAGTCACGGACGAGTTGAAATCGTCGTTGCCTTCAGCCACCTTCACCCAAGTGGCATTTTCATCAAGCAAGGAGGGATCCGGCCTCCTCCCCAAGGCAAAACCTCGTTCGGAAACACCATTTGGATCGTCACCCTCGTCCTCGACTTGGCCATGCAGGAGAGCCGAGGAAGAGGTAACCTCTGTGGCAGGAAAAGTATTCACTCCGGGGCGAAAGACGTCGGTCAACGACACGGCCAAGGCTTCCAACATCGACTCGCCCGAGGGATTAGTGACCTGAACATTTACTCTAGGATTTGGATGAGTCTCGAAGTCTAGTGCAGATTTCACCATCAGCGTACCGTTTTCATCGAGTGAAAAAAGCAGATTCTGAAGGCTAAAACCTCCAGCATCAGGAGAAAGTTTGAATGACAATTCTTGTTTGCTGGATTCGTTTGCAGGTAAAACGCGACCAACCACCGTCCCAACAGATGAATTCTCGAACAAATCTCCTGCTTGATGAAATTCCAAACTAGAAGGAAGATCATCCACGGCCTCTACCTCAACGACAACTTTGACTTCTGAAGATCTTGTTCCATCGCTTGCTGAAACCTGAAAGCTGTCGAAGCCAAAAAAGTCGGGATTGGGAGAGTATTCCAGTGTGGTTGGTGACTTTCCAGTTCCTCCTGTCGAGGCGTTACCGAACGAAGGCCTACTGACCATAGACCAAGTAATTGAGTCGCCTTCGGCATCGATTGCCGAAAGAGCGGGTGCCACCCAGGCAAGGGGCGAGGAATCCTCGCTCATCTTAACCGTAACGGAGGAACCTTGCTCGATAATGGGTGCGTCGTTAACGGAATCCACCTCTACCTTGATCGTTACCACATCTATCTCCTTCCCATCACTGACCTGCAGGACAAAGGAATCTTGCCCGTGCCAATTGTCGTGAGGAGTATAACTAATTTTCGGATTCCTTGGATTAGTGGTGTTAAGTTCAACCACACCATTGAGTGGAGAAGAGGGGATGCTCCAAACCAAGAGGTCGGAAGCATCCGGGTCAGAGACGTTGAGATCGGGAGAAACCCAAGAGACGGGCAT
>CAZNWO010000143.1:0-5469 GCA_964576585.1 uncultured Puniceicoccaceae bacterium
TCCCCAGCGTGGCCCGCAGGTTCTCGTTTCAATGTGCTTACGCCGGGAAAACAGGGTTCCCACAAGTTGTACCTTGCCCCGGCTCCCGGCCCCGGAGGAACTACGAGGACCGACGTTCATTTCGCCTCTTCGATGCCAACTCCTCAAGCCTTCGTTACAGGTGAAGTTCAAGGAATTCCAAGTGCCATAATCATGCCTGCCAAAGACCAAAGGTTAGCTTCCACGATTCTTACGAATTTCGAATACATCAAATGGCTAAGAGATAGTCTTGGTGGCCAAGTGACTGCTTATGAAAGCGACTTGATGAAGAAAAAGGCCGTTTTGCCGAACCCGCAGGTTTACGAGAATATCGTGTCTTTTGGCCATTCTGCTGCAAGAAAATCGAAATTTACTCCTGGAGAACTTTCCTACGGTGAATACCTCTTGAATGTCACTGTCAGTTTTGCTCAAGAAACCTTCGCGTTAGATGTTCCGCAAGCTAATGCCTTCAGAAGCAAATTGCTGAAGCTCAGCGATCCCAAGACCTTTATTCTGAACCAACAGACTCTTAGGCAGTTCTGGAAGGCAGCATTTGAACTTTTGAAGAAGGAGGCGGATGCTCCTTTTGCTGGTTTCACTTATTCTGAAGAAAGGGCAGAGCAAGATGTCCGGACGGCGTTCCGCCTGGTGAACTTTTTCCTCCATGTAGAAAATGCCTTTGGGATGAAGGACACAGACCTAAAGGATGAATTGGCCGCAGCGCGTGAGGCGTTTGATTCCCTTCAAGATGGGCACCTTGGCAAGTTGCAGAAGGAATTGATCGCCTTGCAGGCAAAGCCTAAGGGAAAAGCTGCCGCCGAATCCTTCAAGAATTTCAATGCGGACTACTTGACGCGGGCGGCTAAGGTCGTCCCCCCTCAATCATTGGTGTGGGCGGAATACGTAAAGGCTATGAATCTGCTTGCCGGGGATCCTGTTGCGGTTGCTAGGTTTGAGGCGGAAAGAAAACGTCTCTTGCAGACGGAGGCGTGGGTCAAGCGACTGAAGGACAAGATCTCGGAACTGCAGTCCGCCATGGCAACTGTGGTAGCCGCAGGTGGTGTCCAGACTAGCCAAGCCAAGGAACGCCTAGCCAAGAGCAAGTGGTCTCTCTCCTTGTTCAAGATTAATCCCGTTTCCCGGGTTGGTGGGCAAGCGGGGCTAGAACGTGTTGCAGATATCGTCACTTTCCGTTGAAGTCATTCCCCATTAACCTATTCTCGTAATTTACCGTGAACATAGATCGACTCATTGACCGCATCGAGAAGGCGCTCCGAGAAGGCGCCACCGACCCCGTCCTGCACTCACTTGCCAAGGAATACGCGAAGTTCCGTACCAAGATCGACGAAAGACTGGACCACTGCGTTACCCTCATCCGTTCGGGCAAGGATTTCGCTGCCCGCGAGCTGGCCGAGCAACCGCCCGACGTGCTCGTGCTGATGGAAAAGCTCTCCTTTGCCAACGACGCCAAATGGAAGACCGCGTGTGAGGAGAAGGGACTTTACCTCGGGCCCAATTGGTCGGAGGACCACGTTGACCTGCTCAATGGCCTCTACGACAAGGAGATTACCGAGGACAGCCCTTTGTTTCGGGAATATCGCACAGCCGCTCGCAGCAGGGACGACGATCGGACCTTCAAGATTCTCAAGATGATTCTGAAGGCGAGTCCGGACCATGCCTCGGCCAAGCGCCACTTCGGTCAATTGAGCGTCAAGATCCTCGAGAAGAAGATCGAAGAGACGGACACACTCATCGCCGCCGGCAGGGAGCAGGAGTTCCTCGATCTAATGATGGAGGTCGAGGAGACCTCTTGGGTCGTGCAGCCCAAGGGCGAGAAATGGGAAAATGCATTGGCCGTGCGTCACAACCTGAACCGACGCAATGCCAAGCTTCGCCTCGAGCAAATTCTCGTCGAACTCGCGACGTTCAAATCGTCGGACGACTGGAAGGGTTCCCTCGCACTGATCGGCGAATACTTCGAGCTTGCCCAGGAATTCGAGCTTGAGGGAGAGATCGATCCCGACGACGTCAACGTTTACAACGAGTACAAGGATTGGGCGGAGGAACTGGCCGACGAGGCTCGCGCCGAGCGTGAACTTGAAAACCTCGTTGGTCGCTTCAAGAATCGTCTGGCCGAGATGCGACAAGCAGAAGCCGCCGGTTCCAAGAACCTCGAGATTTATTTGGAAGAGCAGAATGAGCTTCGGCGGTTTCGCCAGGACTTTCAGGATATCGGCCATTCCGTTGCAACCGACGTGCTCATGGATCTCCAGAAGGCCGAGACCCACGTCAAGAATCGTATAGGGCGTTTGCAGGGTCGCACCAAGCGACTTTGGTTTGCGGCGGTCTTCAGCTTCGTACTCCTTTCCGCCGGTGCCGTGACCCTCATTTGGTGGCTGAACGGCTTTTGGCAGGCTCGCAGTGCTGCCGAGGCGATCGTGAACACTGATGGGCCCGCCTTACAGTGGGAAAAGCTCTCGGCCTATACGGTTGATTATGGAGATTTCCTCGAGGATGCCGAGGTGCAGATCCACCTTCGCCAAGCTGTCGACAAGGCCTTCGGTGACGCAAAAAACAACCTGATTACCCATGAGAGAGGTGTCTTTCGAGGAAAGTCTCAGGACAATTTCCTTTTGGTCACTCAAAACAAGAAGGTGTCTTTTCTCGAGGCTGCGGATGTTCGTCGTCGTCGCTACGAAGTCGTCGCCAAGATGTGTGAAAACGTTCTGGAGGATCTTCTGAATGATCCTGGTTTTGACGCAAAGGATGCCGAGAGGTTCATGGATTTGTTTCAGGACGAGCCCGTCGTGAGGAAGGATGAGAACGGAAAGGATTTACCTCTTGAGGAGGTGGACTACTTCACCTTTCAGGATCAGCTCGTGAAGTCCGAACTCCTGCTCGACGTCAGCCGAGCCGTGGCCGAGAGCCAGGAGGGAGTGGAGGATGAACGCAACCGCTTCCGCAAGATGTACGAGGACATCATTGCCTTCGACAAGCGACTTCTCCAGGCGGTGAAGGATTTCCGTGACTCGGGCAAGGTGAATCATGGAATACTTGCTCAGGAGGAGTATATCGACAAACTCGACGCTGCAACCAAGGAGTTCTCCAACTCAAAGTCAGTAGGAACAACTAATTACGGGAAGGTCCGAGACGCCATGAGAAGGCTTCGCAGCACTTGGAGAGCCTACTCTCGCGAGGTCGAGAATAACCAAGGCTCCAAGGTCGACGAGCTTCTCGATCAGGCCGACCAGATCGGCAAGGCCGTTCAGGCGGGCAACGTACCCAATGCCAGAGACCAGCTGGGACGAATGAGCGAATTGCTCAAGTCGGTTTCGGCTATGAACAAGGGAACTACCGACCAGTTGAAGCTAAGCTCATCACAGACGCGTCGCTTGGCCCAACTGATGGAGGTTCATGCCGATGCCTTGGGTCGCCTTGGTGAAGCGGGCGCGGCCAAGAGCGGTTTGGGCAAAGCTGCCGGCTTGGAAGAATATTTCGCGAACCTCGATCAAGTGCTTCGGGCTAAGGCTTATGACCCCTCGACTCTCAATCTCGTTCGTGAGGTCTCCACGCGCAGGGTCTTGTTCGACAACGACAAGGGGCAACTTCAAACCAAGTTGGTGTTCAACGGACCCAAGGAGGTTTGGGAGAAAATCAAGGAAGGCAAGATTCGCATGCAGCCCGAGGAGTCCCGCAAGGAGTTCGATGCCCTTTCCGCATCTATCGCCGAGGGCAACATGCGGGACGTTTGGTACTACAAGCTCTACGAGTGTCAGCCCGTGCCCGTTACCGCCGGAACTGGGGGACCCAGAAAGTACACGACCAACAAGACCCTCGTGACTATGCTCACCTCCATCGGGCAGGTTCAGGAGGAGCGTATTCCCAAGAAGTTCGACGAGCAGGGCAAGCCGATCCCCAATCCATCCGTCCAAGTCATTCAGCAGGGCAATTTTCTCTTGAACGGTGCCCCTCAAGGGCGGCTTTTCGAGTCCCTCGAGTTCAACGGAGGTCTCAAGGGGCACGTTGCTCAGGAGGGGCAGCTTACTCCTGAGTCACACTTTGTTCAGTTTCAGCTTGAGAGACGTCTCGACAAGAACACTCGTTCGATCGACGGCACCTTGCTCGACCTGCTCGAGTTGATTCTTCGACAAAACAACCTTTCGCCTCTCTTCAAGGGATTCTTTCACGCCCAGATTTGCGAGCTAATCCTCAAGCGACCCGAGGAATGGGGTGCCGTGCTTAGCAAGAATCTCGCTCAGGACTACCAAGACCTGAAACAGAAGACAGGAGCTCGACTTAAGCCCGGAGACTGGATGAACCGTAGAAACTTCGAGGCCGTCGAGGGAGCCTTGGCCATCTTTTACCAAGGATTGAGGAATCGCAGTTATTCGGGAGAGGCAAAGTTGAATTCAGGCATACTGAAGGCTCTCTCGTCCGTCGGCTTTCGATACGCAGGGCACGTGGACGCAAGCGGCAAGCCCAAGTTCGAGGGACCTCCACCGCCCTTCGTTTGGGGCTTGGGGCGTCCGGGGGGAGGTGGTTTCGCCCTTCAGCGAATGGCTCCCAACAATGCAGTCTCAGGTTCAACGGGCTCTCAAGTGGAGCCCTTCAGCCCGCTCCTTACCGTTGATCGGGATTTGTCTCAACTCTACAACCAAGCCTATGCAACGGCAGGCGTTGCTCCCGGTACCTACGGAACTCTGGATGAGCTTTTGCCCTTCAAGTTTGGAAATTGAACATGAGCTACACAGAGAAATACAAGGTTTCGAAAAGGGGGCATGAGGAAGGCCCGTACAGCGCGGTAGAGATCATTGACCTCCTTCGGATGAAGGAACTCAGCATGATTCACAAGGTTCAGGTCTCTCAGGAATGGATCGCGGTTTCCGATTTTTTAGACAAGCACGAGAAGGGCGAGTTGCCCGAACAGAATATCGAGAAAGCCTTCGAGGAGGTTGAACAGGAAGCTGCCGCCAAGAAAGAAGGAGACCAAGAGGAAGAGCAACCGGAGCCCGAACCTGAGCCGGAACCCGAACCCGAGCCCATCGAGGTTCCCGAACCCGGACCTGCCGTGGAAATTCGAGTGAATAGGGCGGGGCAAGAGTTTGGCCCCTACCTGATCAAGGAGGTGAAGGACTACCTCAAGGCGGGCAACCTGCGTTTTTCGGACATGGTTTGGTTTGAAGGACTCCCCGATTGGGTTTCCCTTTCCTCCGTGCCCGGGGTTTCACAAGGAATAGAGACTCTAGGTTCGGCTGCGCCGCCCCCACCGAAACCGCCGCCCGCTCCCTCTTCCGCACCTCCCACACCACCGGTGGCGTCACCATCTCCGACGGGAGCTTCCAAGTCCAAATCCGAGGATGACGAGCGTGAGTTTGAGCCACTTACTCCTGAAGACGAAGATGAGGATCCGGAGACTGCTGGGCTTGCAGGGCATGGTCCAAGAATCCTGGC
>CAZNWO010000143.1:5569-8261 GCA_964576585.1 uncultured Puniceicoccaceae bacterium
AAGATGAGGATCCGGAGACTGCTGGGCTTGCAGGGCATGGTCCAAGAATCCTGGCCGGGATTCTGGATTCTCTTATTCTTTGGTTCGTCTTGGGCATCATCATCGGAGTCGCAGCCCTTGCCGGAAGCTTTGATTGGGTTTTCTGGCTGGCGATGTTCTTCGTGGTCATTCTCGCAAATTGGCTCTACTTCGCACTCACCGAGTCCTCCAAAGCCATGGCTTCTCCGGGCAAGCGAATTCTGAAGCTTCAGGTCGTTGCGGTGTCGACCAACTCTCGAATTGGCTTTGGTCGCGCTACCGGAAGAGCCATCCTGAAAGGTGTGTTCAATACCTTGCCACTTTTGCTTCTCGTGCTTTTCGTGACTCGACGTCGGCAGGGTCTGCACGACCTCGCTTGCGGTACATTGGTTCGGGCAAAGTCCGAGGATGATACCTTCGAGGCACCCTCAGGTGAAGACGAAGCAGCAAATGGCGAATAGCAACCTTCTCACTTCCTGTATTAATATTTACCACTTACATTCCAATAATCCAAACATACTATTATGGCTGACGGCGGAGTAGGATTCGACGAACCGGAACTTAGCTGGACCACGCAAGACATTGAGCAAAAGCTTGGTTTCGGCGGTGGCCGGTTCACAGATACCAACGCATTCTTCACTTTTTTGGTGGGGCTCATTTTCTCCACTCTTTTCTTCGTGGTGCTTGAATTTGTCATCCAAGATTCGGGGACTCCTCAGGAATGGAGGGAAAACAACACCGAGACCGTAACGCTTGAGGATGGCAGCACCAAGGAACAAGCAAAGCCGGTCCCCGTCCACAAGGAGTTTGCCGACAAGTTCATCAACCGAGGCATCGGTGGATACGTGATGGCGGCTGGTATATCCCTGCTGTTTTTCTGGTCTATTACCATCCTTTTCGTTAAGGGTCGCAAGGTGGCGTTCCAACGCAAGATCCTGACTCTGAACCTCATACCGCAGGACCCCAACTTCTTTCTTAACAATGCCACTGCGCGAGACGCCTTGCTCAGGATTAGGGGGCAGGTGGACGATCCCAAGCACTACCTGCTTCTCAACCGCATAGACGTCGCCCTCTCCAATTTGCAGAACATCGGGGAAATTTCCGAAGTCGCCAGCCTTACCAACGCCCAAGCTTCCATCGACGAGGATCAGGTTCTCGCCAGCTACAGCCTGATCAATGGATTCAACTGGGCGATTCCCGTCTTGGGCTTCATCGGTACCGTCCTTGGACTTGGCGCGGCTATCGGTGAATTTGGAATAACCATTCAGAATACCGAGGATATCGCGGCGCTTAAGTCTTCGCTGACAAATGTGACGGGCGGACTTTCGACTGCCTTCGACACCACGCTCCTCGGTCTCGTCGCCTCCATTGTCGTGCAAATGCTGATGACCTTCCGTAAGCGTCAGGAATTTCTGCTGCTGGACGAGTGCAACGAATACTGTCAATCCTATGTGCTGGCCAAGCTGAAGCTGGAGAAAAGCGGAGGCCGTCAACGACCTGGTGCGTGAGGCTATCCTGAATGCGCAACAGTTTGTTTTAGAGAGATTTAAAGATGTCTAGGGGAGCGAGAGACGGAGAGGAGCGGGTAAGCTTTTTCGCCTTTCAGGACATCATTACCGCCGTCATCGGCATCCTAGTCCTAATCGCCCTGATTCTTGCCCTGCAGATCAATCCAAAGCCCGAGGATCCCGGGGAAAATCCCGGAGAGGAGAATGCCACCATCGATCACATTGTAGGCGAGCAATCAGGCGAGGGAAACTCTTCGGTCTTGGTTGAGGACTTTTGCGCCACCGCCGTCCTTGCAGAGATTGCCGAAATCCATCAGCAGATGGTCGACGAGAACAAGACCTTCTTCGTCAAGATCGAGGAAAAGAACAGCGAGCTGGAGCAGCTCAAGGAAGAGCTTGAGAAGTTGAACCTAAACTTGATCGAGGAAAAGCGGAGGCTCGGTATCGAGGACTCGAACGAGACCAAGTTCGTTCGGGAAATGGTGGAGAAAACCGAGCTAAGCATCGACATTTCCCAAGCCAAGGTGGAGGAACTTGAAAATCAGTTGGAGGGTCTTGAGGATGAAGTTGATACGAGAGTCATGCGAGCCGTTTCCTCTATGGATGAACTTGCTCTGGAAGAGCTGGACAGTCGTCTTTCGACCGAGATCGAGCAAATCAAATCGCAGATCGAGAATGAGGTTCGCGTTATTCCGCAGGAAAAAAACGTCGCCGAGAAGCCCGTGCTCGTGTCTCTTGGCCTCGACGAGTTCACTATTGGAGAGTTCAACGGCGCGCAAAGGACAGTAAAGGTTAACGCCACAACCTATACTCGGCAACTGGCGCAAGCCTTGCGCGAATACACCCCCGGCAGGCATTTCTTCGTCTACTTCTTCAGGCCATCGGCCTGCAACGCTGTCGTTCAGGCTCCGGGCAGGGGAGGTACTGCGATCAACAAGAATTTGTTCAAGCTTCTTTGTGACCCAAAAAACAATTTAACCAAGCTTCTTGGCTTCAAGTACGGGTTTGAACCCATTCACGAGGACGCCGCCCTCTTGTTTACCGATAAGCAACCAGATACTTTTGAAAGCCTGTTCAAGGATTTGTAGGCGCATGATAAGAAAAACATATCTTTTTTCTAATAAATCCTTTTTGTGCGCGTCCTTACAATCGGAACATACCCAAAA
>CAZNWO010000144.1:0-8184 GCA_964576585.1 uncultured Puniceicoccaceae bacterium
TGGTAAGGGAACTGCATGCCGTTGTGCCATTTGCCAAAGGCCCCGGTGCGGTAGCCGGCGGACTTGAAGAGGTCGGCTATGGTGGTTTCGTCGAGGTCTAGTCGTTCTCCGCCAGCAGAAGTGCTGTAGACTCCGCTTCGCGGGTGGTAACGGCCGGTGAGGAACTCGGCTCGGGTGGGTGAACAGACCGGACAAACGTAGAATCTGTCGAAACTGGCTCCATCCTTCGCCAGCGAATCAATGTTGGGCGTGGAGAGGTCGACGTTGCCGTTCAAACTGAGGTCACCCCAGCCTTGGTCGTCGGTAAGGAAGACCACCACATTGGGCTTTGCCGAAAGCGCAAGCGACAGGCAGAGGAGTGAAAGCAAACAAGCCGGACGTCTAATTGTCATGGGAAATTCTCCTACAGCAAAAAGACTGCGAATTGCGAAAGAAATCCGATTTATGCTAGGTTCGGGAGTTCGAAGAAATGAATGGGTGAATTATTTCCTGCGTACTCCCCTTCCTTGTTCAAACGACGACCATTTCCATTGCTTGAGCGATTAGTCCCGGTAACCAGGAAACGCTCGTTGTCCGGATGTAAAGCGAGTGAATGAATGTTCACGATCTTTGTGTGGGTGTAGAACGGCTCGTCCTCATCCAGACGCAAGAAGACCATGGATCCGCGAGCAGTAACTCCACTGGTGGCGCAAAGGACAAAACCATCGGGGTGCCAAGCGGCATCGGTGATAAAGGCATCATTCTCAACCCCAAACTGAATTCGCCTTCTGGATTCGCCCGAGGCCAAGTCGATCAAGTCTATGGTTGGGATCCCCTGCATGTTACCTCCGTCCGTGGGTGAGCAGCCGACGGCAAGAAGAGACCTTCCTTCCTCAACGAAGAGAAAATGCGTGAGCCCGCAAACATCCTGAAGACGAGAAAGCTTGAAGAAATCCTGAAGGACGAAATCAAAGGTTATTTCCTTGGACTTCAAGTCCCAGACGCGAGCGATTCCCTTGGCGTCCCCAAAGACGACTCTTTCGCCGGAAGGATGGATTGCCAAGGCAAAGATTTCTTCGGATCCGCTCCATGTCGCAAGACGTTTGCCGGAATGGTCCCAGAGATGCACCGCGCCGTCACGACCTCCGGTAACAAGATGGCGTTCATCGACGGCAAGTTGCCGCAACCAACCATCATGGGCTTGTTCAATCGTCCAATGAAGATCGGGTTCGTCGCCCTCATAATCGGAACAGCGCAGCTGCCCCCAACTGTCCCCGGTGAAGACTTTCTTTTCCTTAGGGTGAAAGCCCAGCGCACCGACCCATGCATGATGCCCTTCCAAGGGCTCCAAAGATGTCCACTCGAGTCGGGATTGAGGAACCTCTTCAGCGGCCTTCTTCGTCTTGTCCTCAAGCTTCGTCTCGACCTCGGCTTCCGTCCATCGATGAACCTTGGCGTCCATTCCTCCGGCAAGAAGGAAGGCGCCATCGGGACTGAATCGCGAACAAAGCAATTGGCGTTCGGTCTCGACGACCTGAACCTGCCTTGCCTCGGGCTGCTTTTCTTTTTCCTCCATCAGGCGAGCACTCCCGGAATAACGTCCATTTCCTCGTGAGCAATGGGGAGTGGCTGTCCCCCATTATCGTATTCCACCTCGTGGGAATTTATCCCAAGGGCATGAAACCAAGTGTGGAACATGTTTCCTGCATCGTATCCATCTCCCTTGACCCAAGTTCCCTTGTCGTTGGTCTCTCCAACCACGACTCCGCGATTGATTCCGCAGCCCGTCATTGCAATCGACCAAGCCTCCGGCCAATGGTCCCTGCCAGCGTGACCATTGATCCGAGGGGTGCGCCCGAACTCACTCATGGCGACGACCAAAACGTGATCCAGCATGCCCGTTGCCTCCAAGTCCTCGATGACGGCGGAAAAAGCTTGGTCGAACCGGCCCACTAAGGAGATCGAACCATTAAAATTGTCTCCATGGGTATCCCAGCCGTAACTGTTCACCTTCACGAATCGGCAACCGGCCTCGAGAAGTTTTCGGCCGAGAAGCATGTGCTCGCCAAGTTGATGATCGCCGTAGCGTTCCTTTTCCTTCGCAGGTAGGTTCGCAACATCGAAAACATCGCTGCGCTCGAGCAATTTCTCGGCACTGTCGAAGACATAGGAATTTGCCTCTACGTTCACCTTCCGCCGATTCTTGGCATAACGAAGATTCAGGGCTTTCCTGAGCTCGTTTCGAGCCAGATCCTTTTCCAAGGGCAAGGAGGATGGGCGGAGCAGGTTCGGAGGCGCCTGCCCGTCTCCAAAGGCAAGGCTTCCGAACTTTGGACCAAGAAAGCCGGCATCCTTGGATTTGAATCCACCGCTTCCAGGCTTGACCCACACGTAAGGGGGCAGACCGCTTGGGGTCGGGCCCATCAGTTTAGCGACGGCGGAGCCGAAATAGGGATAGGTAACGCCTCGGTTGATTGGATCGCCCCGCTGAACCCGCCCCACGCCTGCGGAATGTGAATTATCCTTGGTGCAAATGGAACGAACCAGACAAATCTTATCCATTTTCTTGGCCATGCAAGGCATAAGCTCGCTAACGTGAATACCGGGCAAGTTGGTTGGTATGCTCCTGAAGGGACCTCCAAACTGCGTGTTGGGCTTGGGATCCCAGCTTTCCAGTTGGCTCATGCCTCCATCAAGCCAGATGAACAAGACCTGCTTTTCCTTGTCCTTGAGAACCTCACCGACTGCGGATGAGCCTAAGCCCCCCAGAAAACCCGTTGCCAAGGCTCCACCGAAGCCTCCCAGCCACTGGCGACGAGACAACAGATGATCCGAAGTTGTGCAGTGAGGCTTGCTCATCAGTGGTTAACAAAAAACTCCGTGGAGGACAACAATGCCCAAGTCAAGTCACCCAATGCCGATTCCCGATCGCTGCTTTCATTCAGGAAAGAATTCACCATCGAGAGATCGTCCTCGGCAGGCATCCGGGAGAGAACGCTAAGAAAGAGCTCCTCCGTCAACTTTGCCGCAGCCTTGATCCTCGAGAGCTTGTCCACGAGATTTCCCTCCCTTCTCATGGTGAGCCACAAGAGGGATGGATTGTTTCGCAGGAAAAGGGCTCCCTTAAGGCTGGAATTTACTTGAAGCTCGGGCTCGCGAGGGGCATTGGCGAAGGAGGCCTCGAAGAGCTTCTTGAAGTTCTCCATGGAATGTTCGTCCTCATCATCCAGCTTGGCGACGCGTTCCCATTCGCCCGTCGCGAGTAAGACGTTTCGCAGCAAGGATTCGGCGGAAATCGGTCGCTCTGAAGCAACCGAGAAAAGGTGGTTGGGTGCATGCCCTTCGGGAAGTTCGCTCGAGAGACCGTAAGTTTTAGTCAGGGCAAGTTCACGAAAGAACCATTTCAGGTCGTAGTTCTTCTTGACCAATTCAGCCGAGAGCAAGTCCAGCAACTCGGGATGGGAAGACGGATTGGCCGAGTGAGTCAAGTCAAGCGGTTCGATGAGACCGCGTCCAGTCATGAGAAACCATGCGCGATTGGCAATGTTGCGGGCAAAGAACGTGTTGTTGGAGTCGATCATCCTGTCGGCAATCTCTGCCAGTGGGCTAAACTTCAACTTTCCAACGATACCCTTCGCCTTGTCGGGTTTGACTAAATACTCCTCACCTTTCTCGAAAACGGGAATCTCGATGGCTTTTCCAAAGGGGATACGAGGAGAAGTCATCCGCTTCTTGTCATGAAAGGCCGAACCAAACTCGAGCTCCTTCCGCAGAATTTCCTCCTTCACCCACTTGACCTTGACCTCGCCAACAGGGTTCTGCAGGCGCAGGTTGCCATAGGCGGCAAAAAGACCTTGAAAATCAACCTGCTTGTAATCCTTTACGGTCAAGTGCTTGTGGCATTCGGCGCACTGCAGGTCGATGCCCATGAACATCCTGCCAACGTCCCGCGTAAGGCCTGGAAAATCGGTTGGGTTCTGGCCATACTTCTCCAGCCTCTTGGTAAGAAAAAAGCCAGCGCCCTGAAGATCTTCGCGCAGAAAGTCCGGTGAGAGCATTTCTAAAACCATGGTGTTCCAAGGCTTGTTGGATCGAAAGGATGCAGCCAACCATTCCAGCCAATGCTCGTCTTTGCCGCGACGCTCCATGAGCATGAGGTGAAAACGCTCGGCCATCGTCTCGTTCCAGAGAGAATCCTCGAAGAGCCTGTCAATCAAACGAGTTCTCTTATCAGGCGACTTGTCGGCAAGGAAATCCCTTACAGTATCGGTGCTTGGAATGCGTCCGGCAAAGTCAAGGCAGGCGCGTCTCAGGAATTCGGAGTCATTCGCAGGCCCGGCAGTCGGAAGCTTGTTCAAGGAGGAAGCAATCAAGGCGTCCACGCGCTGATGGAGGGACGGCTCGGCCGCCAACGAAAATGCAAGGCAACAAAAACAGAATGCTCTGAGCAAAAGCATGTTTTTCAAGCAAGCAAAAGGCCGAAGGCGCAACCTTGGACTCAGCCTTTCTTTTCTTCTTCCGGTTTGGCGAACAGGCTGAAGATCTTCATCGACGTGGTGTTGGACAAGTACTCTTCCGGCTTGCGTCCCCTGGCGCCATTCCCACTACTGCCACCCGATACGTAAGTTGGAACCAAGAGTTGCCTGCCATCCGGATGAAGACTGAGATCGTAGGCGGAACCGTTGGCAATCGAATGCACGGGGTCGGCTTGATCAATCTTCCAGAAGGTGAGCTCGGATGTCGCATGCAGAACCTCAGTAGGACCGACTAGAGTATCATCCTCAAGAAATCGTAGAGCATTAACGGGACCATCGCTCTTTCCCTTGATGCCGAGTTCCTGCTTCACCTTTCCCGTAGCCCAATCAAAAACCAGCACGGTGGGTGTTCCCGGACAGAAGGAATTACTCTTTGCGTCCTTCATGCCGCCCGCGGCGAGAAGTTTACCATCACCATTGAAAGCGAAGCTGCGGACACCTCCGACGTCGGCAAGCCATTTTTCCTCTCGAGTATGCAATAAGCCGGCGTCAAGTTCTCGTACCTGTTTCCATGCCCCAATGTTCCAATGGCGAATGGAACCAAATAGGTCGCCGCTGACGAGGTGCTTGCCATCGGGCGAAATTGCGAGGCTGAATATGCATTCCTCGTGCCCTTCCATTCTGGCCACTTCTTTGCCATCGCTTGTCTTCCAAACCTTGATCACGGCATCGTCGCCAGCGCTAATCAAGTGTTTTCCGTCGGCCGTCACGACCAAGGCCCGAACGTTGTCACGATCCGCCTCCTTGATCGTCCACTGAGGTTTGTCTCCTTTTTCGTAGTTCCAACAATGGATTACACCGAGGTAATCCGCAGTGAACAACTTCTTCTCCTTGGGGTGAAATACGAGTGAGGAAACCCATGTCTTGTGACCGTCTAAGGTTTTCTTCTCTTCTTCCTTTTCGAATGTCCACAAGTGCACGAGCTTGTCCTGACCGCCAGCCGCAATCCATTGCCCGTCCGGACTAAACTGGGCCCGAAACAACTGGCGTCCGTGCTTCAGTTCGCGGGACGGCCATGCCTTGGTGACGTCGAGGGGAGGAGCACTCACAGCATAACCTCCTTGATGGCCTCGCAGTCATCATGGGCAATGGCAAGCTTTTGCCCATCGTGACGATAGCGAGTTCGGCGTGGATTTATTCCTAGAACAGTGAAAATCGTATGAAAGAGATGACCGATGTCGTAACCTTCTCCATTGACGAATGCTCCGTCCTTGGTCGTCTCTCCGATAACGGCACCTCGCTTTATGCCGCAACCCGCCAAGGCAATGCTCCAGCAATCCGGCCAATGGTCCCGACCCATGCGAGAATTGATGATAGGCGTGCGCCCGAATTCACTCATCATGATCACAAGGGTGTGATCAAGCATGCCACGGTCTTCGAGATCGTTGACAAGAGCAGCAAAAGGCTGGTCCGCCTGGGGCACGAGACGCTGAGACATGTTGAAGTTGTCGCCATGAGTATCCCAATAATAGCTGTTAACCTTGATGAAGCGAACCCCTGCCTCTAGCAACTGGCGAGCCTGCAAGACATGTCGACCAAGAGGATGAGTCCCATACCGCTCGCGATCCTTAGGATCGAGTTTATCGTCGTCGAAAATCTCCTTGCGGGCCATTAGTTGTCGGGACAAGTCGTAACTGGTTTCATAGGCATCAACGTCGGAATTGTTGCGATAGGCCTTGAAACGTTCGTTTGCCTTGCGGAGAAGCGCATTTCTTGCTTCGTCCACATCCTTGGTAATTCCGTCGGGCGTGTGTATGTGAACGGGCGGCTTTCCATCTCCTAGCGCCAAGGCTCCATAGCGAGTGCCAAGGAAGCCCGCCTCGCGATGAATGAAGCCACCGTTCCCCGGTTTGATCCAGATGTAGGGCGGAAGGGCGGGATCGGCAGGGCCCAACAGCTTGGCGATGGCTGAGCCAAGGTAGGGGTAATTGACTCCACGATCCAACGGATCTCCGCGCTGGATGCGAGGAACGCCACTGGAATGGTTCGGGTCCTTGGTGGCCATCGTGCGAATCACCGAAATCTTGTGTGCGATCTTGGCCGTATGTGGCACTAGCTCGCTAAAGTGAACACCCGGAATACTTGTCTTTATGCTACGAAAAGGCCCGGCGAATTTGCTGTCGGGCAAAGGGTGCCAGCTCTCGTACTGGCTGATCCCGCCATCCAACCAGATAAGGCAAACCTGCTTCTTATTCTTGGCTATGTCCTCAGCGACAGACGGGTGGAGAAGGCTTCCGAACCCGGCCAATCCTCCAAGAGTTCCAAGAACTTGACGACGGGACACGCCGTGCTCGGACCCTCCGCAGGCAAAATTTTTCTTTTTCGTACTCATCAATGATTAAACATGAACTCGGAAGAATTCAACAAGGCCCAAGCCAAGTCTCCGAGTGCCTCGCTGGTCCGTTTTTCGTTCTGTTCCAAATAATCAGCCACCCAAAGTTGCTCTTCTTCCTTAGGCAAGCGTGAAAGGACGCAGAGGTACAGTTCTCGTGAAACGCGTTCAGACCCCTTTTGCTTCACGAGTCGATCGACAAGATTTCCATTCCTGGGTTTCAGCCAATGCTGAATCAATCGGTCGTTCATCAGGAATAGCGACTTGTTGATGCCGGGGCTGAAATCAACCTCGGCAACCCCTGGTGGTTCAGCAAAAGTCTGAATGAAAATCGCCTCAATTTCCTTCTGTGTTGGCGGCAGGTTGGTATTGGTGCCGGTGAAATAGCCCCTTCTATCGAATTTCTCGGCGTCAGGTTCAGCTTTTAAGGCTTTGGTTTCCTTTGTATTTCCAGTTGCCCGCAAAAGAGACCTGAGCAATTGTTCGGGAGTCAACCCTTTTGGAGAACGCACTCGAAAGCTTGATGCATCGACCGACTCAGTGCCTTCGGGCAAACGGCTTGACCTTTGATAGGCGCCGCTGAGCAGGACTTCTCGGACCATTCGCTTGAGATCATAACCGTGGGCGATGAAATCTCGGACCAGTTCGTCGAGCAACTCGGGTTGAGCAGGTGGATTCTTTCCGTGCATTTGGTCCAATGGGTGAAAAAGTCCCCTGCCCATGAGCAGAAACCATATTCGGTTAACACTGCTGCGAGCAAAGAGAAGATTGTCCTTGGCCGTAAGGTCCTTGGCCAAGAGCTCGCGGGGACGGAACTTCGGTATTGCCGGCAAACCCTCTTCGGCAGCTTTGTTCACGAGCGTTTCCAAAGCCAACTTCGCCGCATTCGCCAACTTTTGCTTGTCGGCGCCCAATTTTTCTGCGGCGACTTGTTCGGTCATGGTCTTTACCAGCGCCGCCATGGTGGTCTTGACCACCTCCTCGGCCATTATCTGCAGCTTTGCAGCAGCATTCATGGCCGCCGTTGCCTTGGTAATCTCGGCGTTGACCGTCACAAGCACCTTGTCTGCGGCGACCTTGTCGGTCATGGCCTTCGTCAGGGCCGTTGTGGCCACAGTCACCTTGCCCATGGCCTGCTTCAGGGTAACCATAACCAGATTGTCCAAAGTCTTCTTCGAGGTATTTGCCAAGGCCCTGTGATCCTTTGCGAGCGTCTCGGCGTCCAGCAAGGCCTTCTTGGCCGCCGCATCCTTGGTCATGGCCGTCTTAAGAACAGTTTCGGCAGCAGCAAGAACCGTCTCGGCAGTCTTTAGAGTCGTCATGCCGGTCGTCACCATC
>CAZNWO010000145.1:0-8138 GCA_964576585.1 uncultured Puniceicoccaceae bacterium
GTTGCCGGCGAGGAAATTTCCACTTTGATCAATCGTTCCCTTTGCTGAGACTTGTGTATCCGCTCCTAGTATTTTTTCTTTTGCTTTTTACTTGGGTTGTCTTCTCGGGTAAGTTCGATGCGTTCCATCTTGGCTTGGGTGCGTTGTCTTCCCTGATCGTCACGGTGATCTCGCAGGACTTGCTTTTTGCGGATCGCGCCAAGAGCTTGAAGGAGCGGTTTTCCGAGGCGGGCAGGTTTTTCAGCTACTCGCTTTGGCTACTCTGGCAAATCGTACTGGCCAACGTTCACGTTTTCAAGCTGGCCATGACCAAGGCGGGTGAGGAGGAGATGTCTCCGCGACTGGTGAAGGTTAAGTTGAAGCTGAAGTCGGACTTCGCCAGGTTTGTCTTCGCCAACTCGATAACCCTGACGCCGGGCACCATAACGATCCTGATCAAGGGAAACGAGTGCTTGGTGCATGCCATAAGCGAGGCCGTGGAGGCCGATTTGCTTTCCGGCGAGATGGAAAGGCGAGTGGCCGAGGTCTTTGAACCGGAGGTGGCTTCATGACGACGGAATTGTTCTCCGTTCTGGTTGGCTCCGCCCTCTTCGTCCTGATGCTGCCGGCTTTGTATCGAGTGGCGGTGGGCCCGACCAGTTTCGATCGCCTTGTGGCGGTCAACGTCATTGGAACGAAGACGGCCGTGATACTGGTCGTGATCGGCGCCTTGTTCGGCAGGCTCGACATGTTCGTCGACTTTGCCTTGGCCTATGCCTTGCTCAACTTCGTGGGTTCCCTGGCGGTTGCGCGCTACTTGAACAGGACTCGCCCGTTGCCTGAGAAAAAACCCGCTCGAAGGACGGGAGCCAAAAAGAAAGCGGCGAAGGCATGAAGGCGCTTGCAGGCAACCTTGATTTGGCCGTCTTGGCGGAGGCATCCTCGAGCGCCGGGGAGGGCTTGTCTGTCCTCGACGTCGTGGGGATGATCGTCACCTTGGTCGGCGTGGTCCTCTTTCTTGGCGCTGCGGTGGGGCTGTACCGTTTTCCCGACTTTTATTCCAGGATGCATGCCGCGGGTAAGGGGGATACCCTTTCCAGCCTGCTAATCCTGGCTGGCTTTGCCTTGATTACCTTGGATGAGTTTTCCGCAGTGGGCTTGTTGCTCGTGGTCAAGGTCCTGGCGATCGTCCTTTTCATAATGTTGACCAGCCCCACCAGTACCCATGCCTTGATGCGGGCGGGATATGAGGATGGATTGAAGCCTGTTCTAAAGCGCGTGGGAAACAAGGGTAAGGAGGCGCGAAAATGACGGGTCTAGAGGTCTTCAATGCATTCCTCCTCGTTTTTCTCGTGGCTGCGGCCCTGATTTCCCTTAGGGTGAAGGACTTGCTAACGGCGTCCGTGGTGTTCGGGATCTACAGCTTCCTGTTGTGTCTCCTCTGGGCCGAGATGGGGGCGGTGGACGTGGCCTTCACGGAGGCTGCGGTAGGGGCGGGAGTGAGCGCAGTCTTTCTAATTGCCACGGTGTTCAACGTGAAGAGGGGGTCATCCGACTGATGAGGAAGCTCGCTCTTGTGATTACCGTGCTTGTGGGAGGGCTTCTGCTCTACGCCGCGACCGACTTCCCCGCATGGGGCGACGTCGAATCTCCCGCGAGCTCCTCGCCCGTCGCAAAGCACTTCATCGCCAAGACGGGCGTGGATACGGAGGTGCCCAACATGGTTACTGCCGTCTTGGCCGACTACCGTGGCTTCGACACGATGTTCGAGACGGTGGTGGTCTTCATTGCAGGCGTCGTGATTATTGCGATCCTGAAGGGGAGCGACAAGGATGGGGTTCGCTTTAAGTCACCTGCCGATCCCAACTTGGGGATGGAGCCGGATCTAATCGTCACCAACACGGTGCGCCTGCTCGTGCCGGTCATCCAGATCTTTGCCTTTTACGTCTTGGCCCACGGTCACGTTAGTCCGGGCGGAGGATTTCAGGGAGGCGTGATCATGGGGGCTAGCTTTATCCTTGTGGCTCTCGCTTGGGACTTGCCGACCGCGATGGACAGGCTTTCCGTTGACCGAGCAGTGGTGCTGGCGGGCGTCGGCATCTTGATTTATGCCGGGATCGGCTTGGTCTCGATGTTGCTTGGTGGGGAGTTTCTGGATTATGCCGAGCTTTACCATCTTCTGCCGGTCTCCCGGGAGATGGCTCGTTATCACGCCATGCTTGGCGTGGAAATCGGCGTGGCCTTCACGGTGGCCGCCATCATGTTCGCCATCTACGCCAACCTTTCCTCGCGCGGTAGGCTGCAGGGAGGACTTTAATCTTTTCTTCTCGCCATGTTTCTTGCTGATGCAGATGCCGGAATCCTGAGCCAGTTGCAGTTGCTTGGCGAAAGGTTCAATTACTGTATCTACGTCGTACTTCTACTGATCGGGCTTTACGCGATGATCGCGAAGAACAACTTGATCAAGAAATTGATCGGCATGTCGATCTTTCAGACGGCGATCATTCTCTTCTACGTCTCGATCGGGGTGAAGGAGGGCGCAACCATTCCCATCTACAAGGCCGAGCACGATCCTCACGGACACCATCACGAAACGCATCAGGATGGAAGCAAGGGTGACGACAATCAATCCGGCAACCCCGTTTCTCCATCCGATGAGGATGAGGATGCGGGTCACCATGGTCCCAAAGCCCTTAGCGACGCCCAGACCGCTCAATACGCAAATCCCATTCCGCACGTCTTGATGCTTACTGCGATCGTGGTAGGAGTTGCCACCTTGGGAGTAGCTCTTTCCCTCGTGCAAAAAATTTACCAAGCCTACGGTACCATTGAGGAAAACGAATTGATCCTCGCCATTGAGACCGAGGCGGAAAAGCAGGCCGAGGAGCTGGCCGGAAGGGATCTTTCCGCCGGCATTCCCGAAACCGAGGAAAAGAAGACCGTTTCCGGCGGCAAGCGAAAGAAGTCTTCCCGCAAGCCGAAGGGAGGCAAGGCGTGAGCGAAAACTCGATAGCCTGCATCTTTGCCTTTCCGCTCTTCGGGTCCATTCTCTGCATCTTGGCGGGAAGGAATTTTCGAAACCTCTGCCAGCCTATTGCCGTAATATCTCTTGCGGGAGCCTTGTGGGGTGGGGTGGAGACGTTGATGAGAGCCATAGCGGCTGAGAAAAACGAGGTTTCCTACTTTTTTGGCGGCTGGACTCCCGACCTTTTCCCTCGCGGTGTAGGGATCGAGTTTCGGGCCGACCTGCTGGCATGCCTGATCATGCTGGTCGTCGTAGGCGTATCCTTTCTCGTGTCGCTTTACTCCAAGCTTTCGGTTTCCGAGGAAACCCCGGGCAAGGAAGGGGCCTACTACTCCCTCTTCCTTCTGCAGGTCGTCGGCCTATCGGGTATTTGCCTGACGGGCGACGCCTTCAACCTTTACGTCTTGATCGAGGTAGCCGCCCTCACCGGGTACGGCTTGATCGCCATGGGTTCATCGCGTGCTGCGGCTGCCACCTTCAACTACGTCATCCTCGGAACCATTGGGGCCTCCTTGTATTTGCTCGGCGTCGGTTACCTGTACCTCAAGACGGGAACCCTGAACATGGTTGGGATTCAAGAGATCATCGTTTCCCAACGCTTGGCCGATACCGCCACCATTCAGGTCGCCTTCGTCCTGATTGGGTTGGGCGTTCTGATCAAGATGGCTTTCTTCCCCTTCCACGCTTGGCTGCCCAATGCCTATTGCAACGCCCCTACCAGCACCTCCTGCCTCTTGGCGCCCTTGGTCACGAAGGTCATGATTTACGTGATGATCCGAATGGCGCTGACCGTGTTCGGGGTCCAGTGTACCTTCGACGACATGCCTTGGAAGGAGGTCGTTCCATGGCTCGTGGTCATAGCAATCGTGTCCGCCGCCACCATGGCCCTCGCCCAGCGTGACATCAAGCGAATGCTGACCTATTTGATCGTTGCCGAGGTCGGCTACATGGTCGGCGGAGTATGGGTCTACAATTACTACGGCTTGATCGGGTCCATTTTCCACATCATCAGCGATGCCTGCATGACTCTCTGCCTTTTTCTCGGCGCCGGAATCATCCTCCGCAAGCGCGGCACCACTCACTTCGACGGTCTTCGAGGGCTCTTTCGAAAGATGCCCCTAACGATGACCGGGTTCTTCATCGGCGGGTTCTCCATCATCGGGCTTCCTCCAACCTGCGGCTTCTTCAGCAAATGGTACCTAATAACCGGAGGGATGGTCGCGGAGCGTTGGGAATACGTGGTTTCCCTCATGTTTTCGACCATGGTCATGGTGGTTCTTTTCTTCAGGCTGATCGAGCGTATGCACTTGGCTGTTACGGAGGATGGACAAGAGATCGGCCATGGGCACGGGGACCTCGCATTGCCTGAGAAGGAGTCCCGCTTCGACGAGGCTCCGCTCTCCATGCTTATCCCTTTGCTTCTATCCGCCGCCGTGGTCCTCGTAATCGGCATCTACAACCAAGACGTGGTCAACCTCGTGGAGACTTTTCTCAAACCCTACGGTCTTCCTCTCGGAACTCGTTGATTTCATGGATTCTCCTCCCATAGCCGACGTCAGGCCCTTGATTGCCTTGTTGACCCCCATGGTCGCCTTGCTTGGCATTGCCTGGGCTGGGGAAAAGCGAAAGAACCTCAGGGAGATCTTCACCTTGGCGGCGGGAGTCGTGCAGTCCGTGGTCGTCTTGTCCATGATTCCGAAGGTTCTTGAGGGGCAAGTGCTCGAGTTTCACATCTGGCAAATTTTCACCAACGTCCCGCTCCTCCTGCGAGTCGATGGCTTCGGGATCATCTTTGCTTCCGTCGCCTCCGTCCTCTGGATCGCGACCTCTCTTTATTCCGTAGGTTATATGCGTGGGCTTCACGAGCATGCCCAGACTCGCTTCTATTCCTTCTTCGCGATTTCCCTTTGCGCGACCATGGGCGTGGCATTTTCCGCGAACCTCCTGACGATTTACTTCTTCTACGAGATGCTGTCCGTCTCGACCTTCCCGTTGGTTACGCACATGCAGGACAAGGAGGCTAGAAAGGGCGGAAGAACTTATCTTAGTTACCTTCTCTTTACCTCACTCTGCCTGCTTCTGCCGGCCCTCAGTTGGTGTTACGTTTGGTTGGATGGGGGAACGGTCACTATGGATTTCCTCGCCGACACGGGCAAGGTTTCCTTCTTCTCCGAGAGCACCCAGTTGGTTTTGCTCCTCCTCTTTACCTTCGGTTTCGCCAAGGCTGGTCTGATGCCCCTTCACTCCTGGTTACCCAATGCCATGGTTGCGCCTACGCCTGTATCCGCTCTTCTGCATGCCGTGGCGGTGGTTAAGGTTGGGGTTTTTTGCGTTTTGCGAGTCTATCACGACATCTACGGAATCGACGTCCTGCAAGCCTTGGACTGGGAACAGTTGATGGTTTGGATCGCCTGCGCCACGATTCTGGTTTCATCTCTCATAGCCCTGTCGCAGGACAACTTGAAGCGGCGTCTGGCCTTCTCCACGATCGGGCAGCTCGGGTACGTTGTGCTGGGGGCCACCTTGGCCACCAAGCAGGGAATGGGTGGGGCAGTGGTCCATATCGCCATGCACGCCTGCGGTAAGATTACGCTTTTCTTCTGCGCGGGCGCCATCTTCGTGGCCAGCGGGAAAAAGTACGTCAGCCAGCTGCGCGGCTTGGGTCGACGGATGCCGTTCACCATGGGGGCTTTCCTCATCGGTTCGCTTAGCGTGATTGGCTTGCCCCCCCTCGGAGGATTCATCAGCAAGTGGTACCTCGCCTTGGGGGCCTTGGATCGTGATTACGTCTGGGTCGTGGCGGTCCTGCTGGTAAGCTCCTTGCTCAACGTCTTTTATCTTTTGCCCGTCGCCGTCACCGCCTTCTTCCGCAACGAGGATGAAGACGAGGAAGGCGAGGGCGGTCTTAAGGAAGCGCCTTGGCAATGCGTCGTGCCCCTGTCCTTGACCGCCGTCGGCTGCTTCTTCCTCTTCTTCTTTTCCGATTCCCTTCTCAAGCTTGCCGGACTCTGAGCTTCCTCTTTACCAATTTGTAACCGCCATGGCCAAAAAAACACCAAAGGACGAACCCAAGCGCTGGCTCGATCATCCCGAAAACGTAAAGAAGTTTCTCAACGTCTTTTTCGGCATTTGCGGCCTGCTCGTCCTGATCGATCTGGTTTTCGGCATCGGTTGGCATAAGCACGCCGCTTTTCACGACGGCATGGGCGGCTTGGTCGAAGGCCCGGAGACCTGGCCCGTCTTCTACGCCATATACGGTTTCATTTCCTGCGCAGCCCTCATTCTGATTTCGAAGGCTATGCGCGGCACCAAGGAACGTCCCATTTTGATGCGGGACGAGGATTACTGGGAGAAGGAGTGACCTGATGCTCGCCGCCGCCACGGAAATTACCGCCCACCCGGCTACTGTTCTCATTATAGGGGGAATCGTGGCAGGCATCCTGCGCGGTCGTTACGCCTCCGCAGTCATGGTGATCGCCCCGATCATGGGGCTCTGGCTGGTCAGCGAAATGGAAGTGGGAGCAACTTCCACCATGATCCTTTTCGGCCAGGAAATAATCAACGTGGCGGTGGACCGGCAGGCGATTTTGTTCGGCTACCTCTTCCATATTGCAGCCCTTGTGGCGGGCCTTTACTCCTTTCACGTCCGAGACCCCTGGCAGCTCTCCATGGGCCTGCTTTATGCCGCCACCGCCGTTGGTGTGGCTTTCGCCGGCGACTTGCTTTCACTCTTTCTCTGGTGGGAGGGGCTCGCGATTACCTCCGTCTTCCAGATATGGGGACGCAAAACCAAGCGGGCGGAAAAATCAGGCTTCCGCTACCTCTTCTTCCACGTTTCGTCGGGTTTGCTCCTTCTGGCAGGCATCGTCTTCCGTTATCACGTCGTGGGCGGACCTGAGGCCTTCGCTATGGTTTCCCTCACGGAAGCCCTCGAAGGGGGCGACCTCGGGGCCACGCTGATCCTTCTCGGCATCGGCATCAAGGCGGCCTTTCCGGGATTGCACGTCTGGTTGACGGACGGCTATGCCGAGGCCACGCCCACGGGTCCCGTCTTCCTTTGCGCCTTCACGACCAAGTGCGCGGTTTGCATGCTGGCTCGCCTTTTCCCGGGAGCGGAAGTTCTTTTGCTTGCGGGAGGCTTGATGGCCTTGTTCCCCATCTTTTACGCCGTCATCGAGAATGACCTGCGTCGCGTCTTATGCTACAGTAAGATCAACCAGATTGGCTTCATGGTGGTGGGTGTCGGCATCGGTACCCCCTTGGCTATCGACGGCGCCGTTGCTCATGCCTTCACTCACGTCATTTACAAGGGATTGCTCTTCATGAGCATGGGAGCCGTCCTTTACCGAACTGGGGAAATTCGCGGTTCCGAGCTGGGCGGACTCTACAAGTCCATGCCATGGACCACGGGCTTCTGCATCATCGGGGCCGCCTCCATCTCGGCCTTTCCGCTGTTCAGCGGTTTCGTAAGCAAATCGCTGATCATGGTGGAAGCAGCCCGTGAAGGACACCTGCTGTTGTGGCTTGTTCTCCTTTTTGCCGCCGCCGGGGTGGTGGAGCACGCGGGCATCAAGATTCCCTACTTCGCCTTTTTCGCAAAGGATTCCGGCCTGCGGCCCAAGGAAGCTCCCATCAACATGCTTCTTGCCATGGGCCTTTCCTCCTTCCTTTGCATCTTTCTCGGCTGCAACCCGCAGTGGCTCTACGAGATGCTTCCCAACTACAGCGATGATTATTACAATGCCTACGACGCCACCCACGTCATCAACCAGACTCTCCTCCTTTTCTTTTCCATCCTAGCCGTGGCCTGTCTAAAGCTGAAGAAGATTTATCCGCCCGAGGTACGCTCCATAAACCTCGACGTCGACTTTTTCTACCGCAAGGCAGGCCGTTTCTTCCTTTCCGCCATGGCCGCCATCTGGAATCCTCTCAACGAAAAGGCGCACGCCTTCTTCGTTGGAGGAATTGCAGGTGGGCTCGGAGCCTTTACCGCCGGCGGACCGGGCATCATGGCGAAGTTACTTTCCCAACCCCTCCGAGCGTGCGGGTTTTATCCCGGCAAATCCGATGAGGAAGTCGAGGCAGACCTTGCGAAACAGGCGAAAACCGGCATTCACCCCGTCGGCCTTACCGC
>CAZNWO010000146.1:0-3086 GCA_964576585.1 uncultured Puniceicoccaceae bacterium
CCGCCCGAACCTGTGTTTGAGGATGCGATCGGAGCTGCCGCCGAGTCCGATCCCACCGAGGAGTCTTCCCCGGAAGCATCTTCTGATGACGGACAAGTGGATGAAGCAACCGCACCCCCTTCTTAGGCAGTGAACATGTTTCGAGGTATAGCAAAGTTTTTTCTTTCTCCTGTTCTATTGGTGTTGGTTGTAATTGCCATCGAGCAGTTATGTTTTCGGTTCTCCGAAGCTTACGCTATGTGGAAAACGGATTGGATATGGAAGCATAACGATTCCGCGGGCAAGATGGCGGGCGTTTTCTCTCTACTGCCACTTTCTCAATTGGCTGAGCCTCCCGCTGGAGACTTGAATTCGTCCAATGAGCGCACGGCTAGAACTGAAAGTCTTTTTGCCAAGAAAGTCCTCGGTTACATGCGTCCCATCAGGGACGAATTGTATGATTCCTCCTTGCGGCAAAATAGCCTTCGTGATTTCGAAGTTCGAAGAGTTGGCCAAATTCACGATCTCGCCTTGCCGGGATTGTCCGAACCTGCAACTGCACAAGATGTAAAGGATGGCTTGGCCAGAAGGGAGGGAGAGTCCATTTCATCTTCCAAGGCAGCACTGCTTTTCGTTTTTCCCCCCAAGCATGAAATAAGCGAGAGTGAATTTAGGACTCGAAGGCTAAAGCTTGAAAGCAAATTCGTCTCGTTTCTCAAAAGGGGAATTGCATGCGGAATCATTCATGTTGCTTCAGCCGACCAACTTAATCAAGCCGTACACTTTTTGCGACAAAAAGAAAAGAAACTCGCGCCACTTGTCTTTGCATGGGGGACGGGAGAGTCTGCCGGAATTTTGTCGGAAGCGGTTACCCTTTCACCAAACTTGTACCAAGCGGTTGTCTTTGAATCACCGAAGGCAAAGAACTTTGCGTCAGTCGAAACGCAATTTGAATCTCCTTGGGTTCTTGGGCTTCAGTACTTGGGGGCAAACGGACTTGATGGAGACTTGACCATGAAAATGATTGCATGGGTCCGAGCAGGCCGGGAAAACCCCCACCCCAAGTCTGCCCGATTGGGAGGCTTGTTGCATGTCACCCCCGACTTTTCCGACCTGCGCGACAAAGGGCAAACCTTCGGAGAGGCCTATTTGCTGGAGTGTGCCAAAAGGATTGCGCAAGAAACTGTGGAACAAGCGATGGAGGAATGGTCCGCAACGCCAGAACCGGAAGATAAAGAAAATCCTACGGGTGCAAATCAAGACAAACCCGCCCTTGGCCTAACTGAGGAAAAATCGGCAGACAAATTGTCTACGACTGGGGGTAAGAAAATCGTCGATTTGGACCTTCCAGTCGCAACCTCATTACCCTCGGCATCCTACGACTGCCAACTGTTGAGAGATTATCGATCGGAAAAACCTGAATCAAGAAACATGGACAATAAGGAGCTGATCCTTCAGCTAGGCAGAATGTTCGAGAAAAAAGGTATCTTAAAGGAAATTGGCAAGCGCGATGAATTCTTCGTCCTTTACTATAGGTCTCTCAAGGCTTTGGACAAATAGGCTACAAACGCTTATTCCCCCAACTTTTTTGGCTTAGTTCCCTGGACCTCTTCCTCTGAACGTCAATTCCGCTACGCCTGATTTATCTAGTTCGCCGAGGCCCAAATCGACCATTTTTTGGTATTGGGAAAGGGTTGCTTTTGCCAAGGGAACCTCAATGCCCGCTTGCTCGGCCACGTTGATTGCGATGCCCGAGTCTTTTGCAGCATGTTCTGCCGAGAAATAGCATTCGTGGTCCCGACCCAGCATGTCTTCCGCATCTGTCTCCAAAACACGTGAATTAGCTCCTGTCTGCGAAAAAATTTCGCAAAGCATCTCTAGGTCTAGGCCAAGTGCATCGCCGATACCCAAGCCTTCCGCAAGGCCGGCGGTATTGATGTTCATTACCATGTTGACCAAGGCCTTCACTTGGGCTGCCTTGCCTGCTTCCCCAACGAAGCGGAGGTTCACGCTCAAGTCCTCAAGTAGGTCTCGAACGCCCTCGAAAGTTTCCTTTTTGCCACCAATCATCAGGTAGAGAGTGCCTTCGCGGGCTTGCGTGATGCTCGATGCCATGCAACCTTCCAGCGTTTCCGCCCCCGCCGCGGCCGCGGCCGCTTCGAGTTTTACATGAACATCGGGCGACAGGGTGGCGCAGTTGATGAAAATCTTGCCCTCTGCGCCTTGCAGGAGGTTGTCTTCATTTGCCATGAAGATCGACTCCATTGCCTGATCATTTGTAACGACAGTCAGGATTATGTCTGAGGATGCGGTTACTTCTGCCAAGGTCGTGGCATGAGAGCATCCCAATTCTTCTGCTAGGGCGGCTGCCGTATCCGTTGCTATGTCGCTGACACAGCTTACTCGGTATCCTTTGTCCTTTAGGTTACGGGCCATGTTGCCGCCCATGCGGCCAACTCCCACGAATCCGATGCTCTTTTCCTTAGTGCTCATGTTTTTAAAAGTTTGAGTTGAGTAGAAGGGTTGGTTTTTAACGAAAGGAACCATGAAGTCGGAGCTCTCATTATTGTGCAATGTTTTTTGTAAGTTCTCCGCTTTCCGTTTGACAGCATGAAAATTTCCTTTTCGACTGAAAATTCTTTTTAACCCTTCAACCCATTATTACCTACCATGTCCCAAATCGTACCTCTGATTAGTTCAGGAACTGCCGGTCCACTCGGCGTTCTCCATCTTCCACGTCTCTGGCAAAAGGTTTCCTTGGAAGCTGCCGGCAAAATCGCCGAAGGTTATCCGGGCATTGGCGCAGGATATGACTCTATGGTCATCGACGGCCTAGGCTTGGATGCGGAAGCCGTGCGTTCCTATATCACTAACTCAAAGCCCACTTATCCTCAGTTCGAGGCATGGGTCAAGGAGCAGCCCGGCGCCAAGCTTGACGCTGGTTCCATTGGAGCCCTCAACGATTCCATCACCGGTTACAACCACGACGATGAAACCCGCCAAGGCATCCTTTCCGCCAATGGTCTTCCCGATGGCGATCCCAGAGATGCCATCAACCTCAACAACCTCGACGACTGGCTTGAATTCCACGCAGCGGAAATCGCTTA
>CAZNWO010000146.1:3186-8114 GCA_964576585.1 uncultured Puniceicoccaceae bacterium
ATGGTGCTGTTCAGTCCAACTTTGATACATGGACCATCACCAATTTGACCAAGAATGGGGGAAAGCTAACCATTCATTTTCAAAACCAAGAAGCAGGTTTTTTTGGCGGGAATCTCAATGGTGACCATTTGGAGCAATTAGATTATTCTACACTTACTCCGAATTATTGGTTCAACGACATAGTTGTAGTCAATGGAGGAGATGGTTTTGATTCTGACGATTTTAAAGAATTTGCCAATTACCCGTCGGGAACCGATGCCTCAAATTGGGTCGCGCATGTGAACAGCAACAAATTGAGCTTGCAGTTCAAGGGATCTTGGCCCGCCTCATATTCCGCCGTCCCCGAGCCGTCGACCTATATGATGGTTTCGGGTTTGTTGGCCTTGCCGGTCCTTCGTTTTTGGCGTCGGTGGCGCAACAAGTCTTCCGAGGAATAGCGCATCGATCCCGCTCCTCCTTCAAGTGTTTGCTAGTTTTCGTTCTGCGATTGTTCAGGTACGGCAAGGTCGTTTTGCCACAATCCCTTGAAGGTGATTGTACCGTTTCCGTCGTAGGCTATTCCCCTGCCGTGCCTTTTGCCGAGTTTCCACTGGCCGACGTAGCGGGAACCGTCTCTTGCCGTGAAAGTGCCTTTGCCATGGCGAAAGCCTTGTCGTATTTCTCCCCTGTACTCTGTGCCCTGTACTTTAACCACTCCAAAGCCCTCAGGGAAATCCCTTAGGAACGACCCATTATATTCCTTCCCATCCGGTAATAGTAGTTTTCCCTGCCCATTCCTTTTGCCTTGTCGAAAATCACCTTGGTAGCTGCTGCCGTCGGGATAAGTCATGGAGCCTTGCCCGTCAATTTCTCCAAAGTGAAATTCTCCCACGTATTTTCTGCCATCCGAGAATGAGTAGGTGCCATTTCCCTCCATCATGCCATTTGCCCATTGTCCTTCGTAGGTCGTTCCGCTGGTCATAGTAATTTTGCCTTGGCCGTGGGATTTGCCGTTTTGGTATTCTCCTGCGTATAGATCTCCATTGGCGAAGAAGTTTTTTCCGAAACCGTTGGGCTTGCCGTCCCTCACCTCTCCCTCGTATCTTGCTCCGTTCGGAAACTCGAATCGTCCCTTGCCATGTGGAATCCCATCAAGCCTGTCTCCCTCGTAAATGGGTCTCCGATCATCTTCCCTGTCTTTTTCTTCACTGAAAATGGAACCCTTCTCACTTTCGCAGCCAAGAGCAAGAAGGACAATGGTTGCCATCGTCCATATTCCAAGGATTCGCTGTTGATATGGATTCATCCTTATCTGCTTGGACGCTCTCACGACGGCTTAGCCAGGTCAAGACGAAGGCTTAATTTCCATTCTTGCAAGAGATGAAGACCGTTTGTCGGATATTTTTTGTTTTGTTTGCCTTATGGTTTTGCGAGCAAGCAACCTCGAGGTTTTTCGAGAAGTATGCGGTAAGAAAGCATGGTTTTCTCTGCGAGTTGCAACAAGGCGATCATTGGCTTTACTCGACCTTTTCCTGGTTGCCTTTTGGTGCATGGGAGAGTCTCCCCGTGCACAAGAATTACTCCAAGTCTGAACGGATGCGGGAATCTGAAAACCTCTACACCACCAACTCTTTGCATTACCTTCGGCCTACATGCGACAAGTTGTATGAAGTCTTGCTAAACGGCTCTGAAGATCTCGACGAATTGGTTCTGGAGCAAAGGAACATTCCGGCAGGTAAAATGTTTTCATCCCAGTTGCAAGCAGCTGAAAAAAGGGGATTAGTCTTGCTGTTCATTGGGCCAGACGGAAGCTCATTGGGAGTTGGCAGGGAAAACCTGAGCCATGAGATGGCTGCCATCCTAAGATTGGGAGTTGATTTTGCAATCGTCCGAACCGGAAACTTTGCTCAGGCACTTGATGCCATGAACCTACTTGCCGGACCCGAATGGAACCCAGAACGAAAAGTTGCCGTCTGCGCCTATGGAAAAGAAGCAGGCATGGTAGCCATGGCGATGGCAAACAGGGACACTTCACTTGTAGGAGCGGCACTGCTCTCGCCGATTGGTGAGATTCCTCTCGAGAGGTGGACGCAGAGGGTTTACCCCCCTGTCTTGTTTGCGGCTCGCAACAAGGACAGTGTGCTTGTGCATCATAACGTCTTGCTCTGGACGGTGAGGTGTCGAAGGGCTTCGCTGCTTAATTCCCGAAAAACCTATGGATTCATTTCCCGAAACGTTGTAGAAGGCAATTTTCCCGATATCAGGCTCAAGGCCATAGCCTATGCGTTTCTCGTGGATGCCATTCGGCAAAGCGACTGACCTTGAGCCATTTGCTGAGTGCCTTTCCTCAATGCATGCTTGCCAAGTTTCGTAACCTCGTCTTATGGCTTTCTGCATGTTCGATACGATAAAAAATTCACATCAAGAAATTCTTGATTATACCTTTCACGAAGGCGTGGCAAACGCCCGAGACATCCTTATTATCGGCCATGGGGTCACTGGGAACAAGGATAGGCCTTTTGTCGTCGGCTTGGCCGAAGCCGTCTCTAGGGAAGGAGTGCCCGTCCTTCGTTTTTCCTTCTCAGGCAATGGGGCCTCCGGAGGTCGTTTTCAAGACTGCACTATCTCAAAGGAAGTGGAGGACCTGAAATCTGTTTTGAGTGCAGTCGAGGCCAAAGGATTTCGAGCCATCTATGCAGGGCATAGCATGGGTGGGGCCGTTGGCGTACTGACTGCCGCAAGCGATGATCGCATACGATTTCTGATTTCCTTGGCGGGCATGGTGAATACCGAGGCTTTTTACGAACGGGAATTTGGCGAAGAAACACCTGATACCGGATGCATGTGGGAAGAGCCTTCCTGTCCTTTGTCGAGCACTTTTGTTGCGGACATGAGATCTATTCGCACCACTGCGCCGAAGGCTTCAGAGATTGAGGTGCCTTGGTTGCTGGTCCACGGAACCGCCGACGACGTCGTTCCAATCGAGGACTCTCGAGAAATTCATGCCTTGGCGGGCGATCCAAAGAAACTGGTCGAGATTCCAGACGCAGACCATGTTTTTTCTGGTAACGGTCAGGCCCCGATGATCGAGGTTGTTATCGCTTGGTTGGGTACAACCTTGAGCGGTTGAAGGTGATTTTGGCGTCCCGTTTTCTTTTACTGCGGAAGAAGCGAGGGTGTGTGTTGGTCTTTCCCAATGCGGGGATTCGGGCGAGCTGTACTTTGCGGAAGGCGATTCGGCGAGAGAGCGGCATGGGGATGCGGGGCCCCGAGGTGGCGACTTAGTTGGTGCTCGGTAAGGTTTTGGCTCGGAAGACGATCTCGATGGGTTCGGCGGGTTTTTTGTTCGGCGGGTTGGGGACGAGGATAAAGTTGTCCGTGATCAAGGGATTCCATTCCTTGCCGGAGAGAATTTCGGCGGAACCAATGCGTTGGTCGAAGAAAGCGATGAAGGGGCGGTATCCGCGCTGAACGCCGTTGCGGTTCACGGGTTGGTAGCTTTCGGGGCCGAGTAGTGGAGTGACTGTGAATTGGCGCTTATCACCCTTTTGTGAGAGGGTTTGTTTCCAATTGAGGGTGGAGTCGGCCATTTTGGCGGACCAGGCTGGATCGCCGTAGAACGCGACGATGTCGCGGTCGAAGAGGAGACCCGCGGCATCCATAGGGCCGAGTCGGAGACTCCGGGCCTGTGTGTTTGGAGCTGGTCGCGGGATGCGGGGGCGAGGCCCTGGAGTGGGGATTTGGCGTGCAATGTCGGGGAAGCAGGTTTCGAGACGATGGATGAGGGCGTGATGGTTGGCGAAGAAGGCTTCCGTGAAGGAGAAACGTCCGGGTTGCTCGATAAAGTAGTCGAGGCATCCCCAGCCCATGTAGCCGTACCAAGTGACCTCGACATAGCCCATCATTTGCCGTACGCCGGCGCTTTTGAGGAAGGCTGCGGCCATGGAGTCGGGTCCTGCGAGGTGCCCCATGAGGCAGTTGCCGATAGGCATGTACACCTTGGGGTTGGGGGAGTCGATGTGGTGATGTTCGGCTTTCAGGTCGGAACCGAAGAGGGTGCCTTCCTTGCACTTGAAAACTCCGTTGCGGTAGCGGTAACCGAGTTGCAGGTCGTGTTCGGTAGCGTGTCCTGAGGTGACAAAGAGGTCGGGTTTGCCTTCGTTAAGTTCTTTCACGAAGAGCTTGGTGGTGTCTTTTGGTAGGCGGATGGATTTCGCTTTTGAATCTATCGTCTTTGCCATTCCGTGACCTTGGCGTAGCTCGCAGAACCACTTGCCCTGTTTGCAACGATCGAGCGCTATTTCCGTACAGGCTAGGGAATTCCGTATGACTAGCGGTTTGCTCGTGTTGGCGATGGCGAGGGCGTTGGCGGCATCATGACCGGAGAGGATGCCCCAGAAGAGGTCAGTGTAGGGGTCTTCGTCAAGCTTGCGTGTCAAGCGGTGGATGGCCCGGACATAGTCCTTGGAGGTTTCGCTGGGGCGGGCGACGAAGCAGGCGTGGCGTGGGAAGATTTCCCGAATTTTCGGCAGGATTTCCTCGACTGAGTCAGAATAACGCAAAACATAGGCACCGTGCTTCTTCTCGAGGGCGTTGACAACTTTGGCCCAATTCTTGTTTGCGACGGTTTCTTCTGAAGTTACTACGCAATACTCTTTTGCAGACAGACCTTTGCCTAGCAAGAGGGCGTAGAGCAGCAGGTAAAGCAATCGGCTCATCGCCTTCGAAGAGTTATGATTGTTGTCCTAGAAGCCCCTCCGGATAGAAGCATCGTTTGCAGGGTAAAGGTGGCGTGCCAACCAGTTTGGTTTTCTGAGTGGGGCGGTGTGTGTGGGCCAGCTCCGTGCCGGCAACCCTTTAGATTCTCGGCAGGAGAGGTAATTGGGGTGTCCGGGCGTCAAACGAACTTGGTAACGCCGGGCACGGGAATGGGCATGGCCGGAAGAGGC
>CAZNWO010000147.1:0-8074 GCA_964576585.1 uncultured Puniceicoccaceae bacterium
TCCTCGATCTGCTCGAAGGTTATGCCCCGTATGCTTTCCTCGGCTTCCTCAATGGCGAAAAAGGTGGAGGTGGCGATATCGTGAACGTCGCCCCAATCCTCGTCCTCGACGAAACCGAGGGAAGGTGGCGGCACGGGAGGATCGGCGGCAGGAATCCCCTCGGGGGGAGAATCGGGCGGAAATTCAAGCTCGGGAAATGGTTCTTCGCCTGAAAGGAAGGATTCAAAGCGAGCAGTAAGGTCGATCAATTCCCCCGCTTGATTTCCTGCCGTTTCTCCCAAGCTGCCGGTAAAGACCTGCATTCCTTCCCCCGAGGCAAGCGACTGGATGGAACCTGAAACGTCCGTAAACTCGACGTCACCCGAAATCAAGTTGAGCCCTCCAGAAACGACGCCGGTATCAGAATTTCGGGCGACGACCATCTGGAACATGGTACCCCGAATGCCTGCCGTGCCAAGGGGACTAGTCAAACTCATCGTGGAACCCTTTTTCAGCTTGGGCGCCTTTACGACCATGTCCCCGAAATCAAGATGGAACTTGAGGTGCGAGGTAGAAGGTTCTTGGGAGAGTTCCAAGGGAGGTGGTTGACCTTTTGCGGAAAAGGACTCTTGGACGAATTCCCGGATGAACATACGGGTGTTGGATCGCAAGGTGGCGAGCACGCCATTGGAGAAGAGAAATACCGCTTTACCGGACTTACCCGTAGTAACGACGAAGTTATCGTCAATAGTCCTGCCAATAGAAGACCCGTCCAAGGAGAGCTCGAGGTCTTCGTCAAGCGAAAGGGCTTTTACTTCCCCTTCGACCGAGGTCAAAATTATACTGGAAGAAACCTTGGCATCCAAGGACAAGAAGGAAAATGCCGAAAGGAAACAGGCTGTCGCAAAGAGAACACCATGCGAAATACGAAAATGCCTTATGAATCGGGGCACGGGTTCAAGTTTGGGCAAGAAGGATTTCAAAATGCTCGAAAAAGACTAAACAAATAAAGCCCGAAAACAGTAAAATCGCAAGAAATTTAATAATCTACCTCGCGCGAGGAGGGCAAAGCAATGCCCAAAAAGCCGAATGGAAAACAATTACAGGATTTCCCGATACTGCTCGTGTCCAAGGAGTTGGCCCAAGGAAGCGGAGTCCTCCGCATGGATGCGAACCATCCAACCCTCCCCATAGGGATCCGCATTGACCTTCTCAGGTTGATCCAAGAGAGACTCGTTCACCTCCAAAATCTTACCTGAAACAGGCATGTAGAGGTCTGAAGCCGCCTTTACTGACTCGACCACACCAAAAACAGCTTCGGCGTCAAATGAATCCTCTGGCGAAGGCAACTCGACAAAAGTCACGTCCCCCAAGCTTTCCTGGGCATGATCGGTGATGCCTACGAGACAGGCGCCATCGGTCTCCAGAAGAATCCATTCGTGGTCCTTGGTGTATTTCAGGTTTTCAGGAACTTGACTCATGGCAAACGGGTAAAAAGCCGGCTTGGTCAGCCGTTACAAGCAAATTCGATCACTCAGCCTCACCCACAACGGTACCATCTGCGACTTCGCCACTCTTGAGAACGACCAGAACGCCGTCCCTTACGTACAAGGAACGATTCATAACGTCTTCCGGAGGTTTGTCTTTATCAACAATGACCCAGCCATCCTCAAGCCCTGCAGGGGACAGTCGAACGTTTTTTCCAATACGCGCGTTCTTGTCGATAATTGCTTCCCTCACAAGAGAGTTCTCTCCCACTCCGATAGGGGCTAGGCCAAGGCTGTCTCTCTTCTCCAGTCGGCCTGAGTCGAGCTCGAAGAAGTCAGCCCCCATCATCACCACGTCATGGAGCTTAACTCCATCCGCTACAATGGAACGGACACCTAAAACTGTCCTGTGCAACTCGGCCCTGCCCACCATGGCGCCACTGGCAACGGTTGCGCGATTCATCATACAATCATTCACCTTGGCAGTGGGCAGAATGTCGGGATAATTGTACATGGGCGAATCCTCGTCGTAAAAATCAAATGCAGGCAGTGGGTCGGTAAGCTGCAAATTCGCCTCAAAAAAAGCCCTGACCGTACCGATGTCCTCCCAATAATCATCAAAAATATGGCAGCGCAGACCGCAACGGCGAACCAACCCCGGCATAATCTGCTTGCCAAAGTCTGTGGCTTCGGAAGCCAGCGCATCCTTCAGTTGCCAAGCGCCAAACACATAGATTCCCATGGAAGCCAGACAGCGATCCTCGGATTCGTCATCACCTTTCAAGTCGGGAGGCACCAACCGACGAACGAGTTCCGAATCTTTTGGTTTCTCTACAAACTCCGTAATGGTTGCGTTTTCATCCACTCGCAGCAAGCCCAAGCCCGAAGCCTCAGAGACTGGAACGGGTTTGGCTGCGACGGTAACGTCGGCGCCTCTGGCCTTATGTTCCTCGACCATGGCGGCGAGATTCATACGGTAAAGTTGATCCCCGGACAAAATGACGAAAAAATCGTCGTCATCGGCATGAAAGTGCATCAGGTTGCGACGAACGGCATCTGCGGTTCCCTCATACCAATCATCCCCGAATTCGGTTTGCTCTGCAGAAAGAATTTCAACGAATCCTCCCCCAAAACGATCAAAGCGATAAGCATGCTGAACATGACGATGCAAGGAGGCCGTGTTGAACTGGCTCAGAAGGAAGATGCGATTGAAATTGGAATTGATGCAATTGCTGATAGGGACGTCCACCAGACGATACTTGCCCGCCAAAGGAACTGCAGGCTTACACCGATGCTTGGTCAAGGGAGAGAGCCTCGTACCTCGCCCTCCACCCATAATTACGCAATGTACGACACCTGCCATGAGATTAAATGAATTAAGCTTGCTCGCGACAGGTTTTGAGAATTTCTTGCACACCAACATGAGTGACTCTTGCAGGCAACAAGGCAACCAAAAATCAACCTTGATTGATAAAGCCTAGATTTATTGTAACCCATCTTTAATTTATGCTGTATATTTTAATATGACTTTTATTGCTTATGGAGCTTTCTGAAGAATTCATACTGGGATTGAAGAAAGTAGAAATCCATCGCCAACGATGTCTTTCGAGAAGTTCGAAAAACCAGTTCCAAGAGGTCGACGGATGAAGGTTTTTCCTGAACGGGAAGAGTTCCTTCGATTGTCCGCCAATGCGGACGTGGTACCCGTTCGGGCCGAGTTCACTTCCGACGCAGAGACACCTCTTTCGGCCTATGCGAAGCTTTCGTCTCAAAAGCCCGCATTCCTCTTGGAGTCAGTAGTGGGCGGAGAACACGTAAGTCGCTACTCCTTCGTAGGTTGCGACCCAAGGAAAATAATTTCCTGTGGCGATGAGGAAACCACGGTTATTACCAGAGACGGCCAGAGGAAAACCTTTCCAACGCCCAAGGATCCGCTGACGATCGTCGAGGAGGAAATGGGGGACATTCGCTATGCCAGCCCTGATCGACTCCCAAGGTTTTCGGGAGGAGCGGTAGGCTTCATCGGCTACGAATACGCCTCCAGAATCGAGCCCACCGTACAACTGGCGAAAAACGACGACTTGGGCCTTCCGGTACTTTACTTTTTAGTCGCTGACCTTGTGCTGATCTTTGATCACGCCAAGCAATCATTGACCATTTGCGCCAATGCCTACGTCGGGAATAACCCGGAAGCTGCTCACGCCGAAGCCGAAAAACGCATTTCGGACACACTAGCATTGCTCTCGCAACCATCCAGTCTACTTCCGGCCGAGCTTTCGGCAGTTGAGAGCAAAGATGCTCCGCAAGGAAACTTTTCCCGCGAGGAGTTCGAGTCCCTCGTCGAGAAAACCAAGGAATACGTTCGCGCAGGGGATGTCATACAGGTCGTGTTGTCCCAACGATTTGCCCTACCCTACGAAAGTTCTCCAATCGAGCTTTATCGAGCCATAAGGACGATCAATCCTTCGCCGTACATGTTCTTGCTGGAAAGTGATGAATTCTCCGTGGTGGGAGCTTCGCCGGAAGTCCATGTGCGACTTACCGGCGAAGACGTTTTGATTCGTCCTATAGCCGGCACAAGACCTAGGGGAGCCGACGAAAACGAGGATTTGGAACTCGAAAAGGAACTGCTTGCCGACGAAAAGGAAAAAGCCGAGCATCTAATGCTAGTCGATCTCGCCCGCAACGATATCGGGAGAGTCTGCCGGCACGGCACTGTCAAAGCCGAGGAATACATGGTGATCGAACGCTACTCCCACGTCATGCACATCGTGTCGGAAGTCGTGGGCAAACTGGATGCGGACAAGAATGCATTTGATCTGATGCGAGCAACCTTTCCAGCTGGTACCGTGAGCGGTGCTCCAAAGGTAAGGGCAATGCAAATAATCGCAGAATCCGAAGAAGTTCGCCGAAACGTTTACGCAGGGGCTCTCGGGCACTTCGGGTTCGACGGGAACCACGACTCCTGCATCGCCATCCGTACGGCTATGCTTGCAGAGGGAACACTTCACCTTCAGGCAGGAGCGGGCATCGTCGCCGACTCGGTTCCAGCCAACGAGTACGAGGAAACCATCAACAAGGCAAAAGGCATGCTTAAGGCAATCGCCCTGACCGAAGACCAGAAAAACGCAGGATAATTCACCATGCCAACCGAGGAAGAGGGAGCGATCAGAATTTACCTCGAGCAAATTGCCGAGGTGCCGTTGCTGACGAGGGAAGAGGAAATCGAGCTTGCGGCCAAAATAAGAAAAGGCGACGCGAAAGCTCGTCACCAGATGATCACCGCGAACCTCAGGCTTGTGGTCAAGATTGCCCAAGATTACGCCAATTTCGGGCTTGGTTTGCTCGATCTCATCTCGGAAGGGAATATCGGCCTAATGAAAGCCGTCGAGCGCTTCGACCCATCCAAGGGCGGCAAGCTCAGTACGTATGCCGCTTGGTGGATAAAGCAAGGCATCAAGCGAGCATTGGCCAACCAGAGCAAAACCATAAGGCTTCCCGTTCATATGGTGGATCGAGTTTCCCAAATCAGGAAGGCGGAAGAACATCTCTCGGAGGCCTTGGGTCGTGATCCAACGGAAGAGGAAATCGCCGCAGAAATCAAGATTCCCGCAGCTAGGATAAACCACCTAAAGTCAGTGGCCGCCCGCCCCACTTCCCTCGAGACCCCGGTGGGTGATTCCGACGGCTCCACTTTCGGCGACCTGGTTCGCGACGAAAAAGCCACAGACCCCTACGAAAGCCTCCAAAGCAAATCCCTTGTCAGCGACGTAAACCTAATCTTGGAACGCCTTGAGCCTAGGGAAGCCGACATCATTCGCCTCAGGTTCGGACTCGACGGAATCGATCCACTAACCCTCGAGGAAGTCGGCGCAAAGATCGGTGTTACGCGTGAAAGAGTTCGCCAACTGCAAGAGCTTGCAATCAGGAAACTTAGAAAGGAAATGAGCTCAATGGAAAGGCCGAGGAGCTCGGAAGAGCTAAGGCATGAAGCCCTTGTGGAGCAACACAAGAGAGTAATGGAAGAAATTCTCTCCGGGACTACTGCTAAATCTTCCGAGGAAAACGGCGGAAGCTAACGGTCAGAAAGACCGAAAAGGGAAGATAGGCTACTCCTTTTCCGAAGAATCTTCGTCGGAGCCAGTCGCCTGATCCAATAGGTCGCCCAAGGAAGTAGTCAGTTCCTCACTACTCTCATCGTAGGCGGCAACCTCCTGGGCAAGCTCATCCTCGTCGTATTCTGCGGCCTTTATGCTGAGACCTATGCGTCGCTCCTCGCGATCTATCTTGATAACCCTGGCGGTAACTTCCTGCCCTTCTTGGAGTGCGTCCTTCACCTTTTCGACGCGCTCCTCGGAAATCTGGCTCACGTGGACCAAACCGTCGATATCGTTGTCGAGCTTTATGAAGGCACCGTACCCGGCAATGCGGACTACCTCGCCAGTTACCATTTCACCCAATCTATACAAGCGATCGATGTCTTGCCACGGATCATCGGTAAGCTGCTTCATACCAAGTGAAATCCGTTGGTTGTCGGTATCGACCTCAAGGACTATGGCATCCACTTCATCTCCCTTATTCACTACCTCACTGGGATGATTCACCTTGCGAGTCCAACTCATGTCCGAGACATGGACCATACCGTCGATCCCTTCCTCGAGCTCAACGAAGGCACCGTAGGAAGTAAGGTTGCGAACTTTGCCTCGAACACGGGCGCCGGAAGGATAGTTGTGCGGAGCCATGTCCCAAGGATTCGCCTCCAACTGGCGGAGACCAAGTGATATCTTCTGGTCTTCCTTCTGGATACCAAGCACGACGGCATCCACTTCTTCGCCGACGGTTAGTACTTCGCCGGGCTTCGTGATGCGCTTCGTCCAAGACATCTCGGTGACGTGCACCAAGCCTTCGACACCATCCTCGAGCTCGATAAAAGCACCATAGGGCACCAAGTTGACCACCTTCCCGCGAATCTTCGATTGAAGAGGGAACTTTTTCTCGATATCATCCCAAGGATTGGCCGAAAGTTGTTTGAGCCCGAGAGAAACGCGTTCGCGATCGTGATCGACGTCGACGATTGCCACGGTAATTTCCTCGCCCGTCTTGAGCATCTCGCTGGGATGACTCACTCTACCCCAGCTCATGTCGGTGATGTGAAGGAGTCCGTCGAGTCCATCCAAATCGATGAAGGCGCCGTAGTCAGTAATGTTCTTAACCATACCGCGACGGGTATCGCCCGGCTTGATAGTGGTCAGGATCTCGCGCTTCTTGCTCTGGCGACGCTCCTCGATGAGCTCTCGACGAGACACCACGATATTGCGGCGCTCACGATTAATCTTAACCACCTTGAAATCGAAGGTTTGCCCCACAAACTGATCCAAGTTCTTGGGAGCCTGAACATCCACTTGGGAAGACGGGAGAAAGGCATCCACTCCGATGTTCACGACCAAGCCTCCCTTCACCTTGGTCTTTACTCGACCGGTGATCACCGAACCCTCCTCGCAGGTATTGATGATCTTCTCCCAATTTTTCTTCTGTTCGGCCTTATCGAAGGAAAGCTGGGGATTTCCGTCCCTGTCTTCCAACCTTTCGAGATAGACTTCGATGTCCGAACCGATCTCCAGCTCGCCGACGTCGATGAACTCGTGGGCCGGTACCGCACCCTCGGCCTTGCCGCCGAAATCAACCACCACCTCAGTGGGTCTGATTTCCATGATGGTTCCGGAAATAACGGAACCTTCCTTAAGTTGTTCGATTTTGCTCTCCGCGAGCAGTTCTTCCATCAATGCGCTCATGCGACTTTTCCTTTATGTTTTCATCCGGCAAATCCCGTTCGAGCAGTCATGGCTGCAAGCCTGCGGGAGCGGATGGGTTGAGGGTTATTAAGAATGTTAAAAGAACGGGTTCCAAGGGTAGCGGAAGTGGGGTTCCGTCAATTGGAAAAGATTGAAATTCTCAGAATTCCTGCAAATTGGCAAGAGGAAAGCGCCCAAGCGATCAGGGCACCAGCTTATTCAGGGGATACTCCACGATGCCCTCACTCCCCAAACGCTTCAAGGTAGGGATGATCTCACGAGCCACTCGCTTCTCGATCACCGTCTCGACGGCGACCCATTCCTCGTCGCTCAACGAGGAAATGGTCGGGTTGCGCAAGGCGGGCAAGGCTTCAAGAACGCTCTGCAGCACGGCTCTCTCCACGTTAAGCTTGAGTCCGACCTTTGCCTTGGCCTCGAGAGCGGCCTGAAGAAGAAGCGCCATATTCTCGATCTTTGCTTTCTTCTTCTCGTCCTCCCAGCTGTCCTTGTTCGCTATGAGGATTGTATTCGTCTCCAGAATTACCTCCACGATCCGAAGCTTGTTCGCCCGCAGGGAATTCCCCGTCTCGGTTAGATCCACGATGGCGTCGACCAGCTCGGGTACCTTTACCTCGGTCGCTCCCCAAGAAAACTCGACCTCGGCGCCAACGCCTCTCTCCGAAAGATAATTCTTCGTGACGTTGACCAGTTCAGTTGCGATCGTTTTGCCTTCAAGATCTCCTATTTCCCGAATATCCGAATCCTCGGGAACGGCCAGAACCCATTTCGAGATTCGGTTGGATGCCCGACTGTAAA
>CAZNWO010000148.1:0-8059 GCA_964576585.1 uncultured Puniceicoccaceae bacterium
GCTCACCTGAACGCTTTTCCCCTTAAGCCACAACCTTTCGTTCAAGACGGAGGTTCTCCCGTTTGGGTGGACGATCCGAGAATCAACGCCATAAACCTTCAGGACTTGGGTGGCCATCGAACTGATCGATGGATACACATCAATCACCCCGACATGATCGAGAACTTCATCGATCGCGACAAGGATGGCCGGCCTGACGGAGGGTTCGCAGGTATCGCCAGCTTGGTGGACGCAATCGAGACCGAGAACTACCGGCCCGCCAATATCTTGGACGAGGCTCCCTTTCGCATTACCCGCAGGGCCGCTCGCGAGCAAGTCACCATCAACCGCGAGTTCGTTTGGCTGCAGCTCTTGAACAAGGGAATGAAGATTTGGGGCATAGCTGTTAGCGATGCGCACCATGTTCATGGGAACGGCGTCGGAGGATGGAGGACCTACGTTCGATCGTCCACTGATGATCCCGCGAAGATTGATTGGAATGAAATCAGTCGTCGCGCAAAGGCAGGGCAAATGATTCTTACTACCGGGCCATACCTCGAAGTCGAGACTGGCGATGGTATTCTTGCTGGAGGCCATGCAAGAGCTACCAACGAGGTCGAGTTGAAGGTTCGCGTCCAGTGCTCTTCATGGCTCGACATCGACAGGGTTCAGGTCCTAGTAAACGGAAAAGCCGAGCCCTCGCTTAACTTTACCAGAAAGTCTCATCCGAAATGGTTTTCCGACAAGGTAGTTAAGTTCGATCGCAGCATTCCCGTACCCTTGGATGAGGACGCTCACTTGATTGTCGTTGCCTACGGAGAAAACTTTACCCTTCGCAAAGGCTTTGGCTCTAGCGCCCAATCTTCGAGCAAGCCTTGCGCTTACAATAATCCGATTTTCGTAGACTTGGATGGCAATGGTTTTACCCACAACGGGGATACGCTAGGCTACCCTCTTCCTTCAGGTAGAATTTCTGTGGCTAAAGCCAAGTCCCTTTTGGAGCGTGCGGGCAAGAAGGTGGACTGAAACTTTCAGTCCTGAAACTTTTTCCTGAGCTTGTGAATCGTGTTGTAGACACGATCCACCAACTCGTCGCCGTTTTCCCGCTCAAGGTCATATGCGACCTCCATTTGCATCACCGGCTCCATGCCTTCAACCTCGATGAACACGCTCTTTCCGTCTTCCATGAGCCTTGAGGATACGACTTTGAGCTTGTCGCGGCCCGTTTGGTTTGGATTCGAGACCTTGTAGTCGGGTGATCCATACCTGTTGGTCCAGCGATAGTTCCAGTGATGGATTGAGAATGATTCGGGATCGGTCGCCAGTTCCTTATCTAGTTGAACTCCGAAGCGAAGGAAAATTCCGTTTTCATGGGCCTGTAAGGCCAAGGGTCTCGGCCAATCTCCGCCCACGTAGCGGACTCTCTGAAGGCAGCCGTCCTTCGCTCCTGAGGTTTGCCAGCCCTTGAGCCCAGTTACGTATAGTTGTCCGTCCCTGGCATTGAAGCGACCACGCATGGCGCCCGAGGAGAAACGAAAGGGGAATTTCGTGACGGCTCCCTGCAAAACCCCATCGACTTCGTCCTGCATTACCAGAAACATTTCGCATTTTCCGTAGGATAGATGCAGCAGTTCTCCCTTCGGCAATCCCCACTTTTCGTTGGTAGTCCAGACTTGAGCTCCACAGGAATTGTCGACCTTGTGCGGTATCCAGCACAAGGGGCCATCGTAGCTGTCGGGCTTTTTCTCCCTGTGGTGGCAGGGCATGAAACCATAGAAGCCGCCCGGGCGTACGATGTCTACTCGAGATGCGGGAATCCATGTGCCCTGTTGGTCGGCTGCTGTAACGACGCCTCCAGGTCCCACGAAGAAGCCGTTCGGGTTGCGAAATCCCGTGGCGAAGCGCTCGAGCTTGGAACCGTCCCTACTCACCTTCAGTACCGATCCCCCGTGGCGAGTGCCGCTGGCGCATCGAATGTAGTAAAAGTTTCCTTGTGGGTCAGTCTCCAGGCAGGTTGAGAACTCGTGTCCCCCGAGGCTGATCTCGGCGTCGTTATTGAAGTTCTCGTAGAAGTCGATCTCGTTGTCCCCGTTTAGGTCGTGCAAACGGCTTATTTGATCTCTGCCCAAGACGTAAATCTTGTCTTGAACGATCCTGAGACCCAAGGGGTGGTACAATCCTGTGGCAATTCGTTGCCAGGTAATTTCCTCCAGTTTCTCGTCGATTCCCCGGACAAGCCAAACGTCTCCCTCCATGGTGCAGACGGCTAGATCTCCATTTGAGAAAAAGTCGTGTCCACCGAAATGCATGATCGATCCCCAAGGATTCTCGAATGGAGGCTGGATGGTATCCAGGGCATATGGCTCTCCTTTCTTTGGCTTCCCGGTTTGACCGATGGTCCGAAGGTCCGGCTTCCATTTTCTTGGACCGCCTTTTGTCCATTTGGCCAATTCGTGAACGGGTAGCTTCCGCTTGGCAAATCGGGCAAAGGAATCGAGCTCTTCTTGAGGGCCCTCCCAAAGGAGGATCGTGAACTTCGAATTCCCCGAGCCTACCTTGGCAATCGCGGTATGCGCGTTGACGTCGATCGAGCTTCCGTTCCCCAGTGCAATGGCCGCGATAATGGTGGCATCGCCTTGTTTTTTCGAGCGTGGCACGACGGCGATTCTAATTCCTTCGACCTCCTGTACTTTGCCCGTGCCACCGCCTTGGGGTGATTGGGCCAGAAGGATGGACTCTTCGCTCTTGAGTTTTGAGACCTCGAAGGCGCGGGAAAAGACGACGGAGTCACCCATTTTGTAAGCCCATGGAGACTCCAGTACACTGCCTGAACCTACGGAGTAGCTCAGCACGATCTTGTCGTCATGGTGGTAGAGTCCCTTGTATTTTGCCCACTCTCGGGGGAGCGGTCCGTGCTTAGTCGGTCGCTTCTCCCATTTGCCTTCCTTCGTCCAGCCGGGACCCTTTGCGATGAAGGCCACTTGGCCGCGAATTTCGTCATGATCAAGCAAGGCGTCCCTGCCTCCTCTGACATGTACGAATCCACCCGACCAAGCTGCGAACATGCTAAGGTTGTCTGCGTCGAACCCAATGCTTGCGTTCGTATCCTGCCCTAGCCGGATTGCGGTTGCCTTAGGGACTCCTGCAAAATCACCATTTGGATCCTTCTTTGACCGAAGAATTGTCGAACCAAAGGTCGGACCGAAATCCGTACGGTTCCATCTGTGCTCCGCGCAAAGGGATGATTGCGATCCTTGAATGCAGATTCCCGCAAGGGTGAGGACAATCAGGAATTGCTTCATAATTCCGCCGACCTTTCGTAGATTTTAGCAAAAGGCGATGCTGCCTTTCGCAAGGTTTTGCTGGGTGCTGCTACTTCTTTCCCGCAGGCAGCACCTTGCCCAAGGCGTGATCAGAGGGCTTTATGCCTTTGCGAAAGGTGTTGAAGCCATAGAAGAGAGGCTTGTATGGATCTACGTAGTCGACATTGGCTTTTTCGGGAACCTTCATGTCGAGTCCGGCATAAAGAGCATTCACGATCATTCGCCGCAGTCCTTCGCTCTTGAGGTCGGTTGCTGCTCCCATTGTGCTAGTGAAGATGTTGCTGGTTTTACCCGAGGGCCATTTGTGCTTGCGTGTCCAGGCCACGGGCATGGCGGGATCGTTGATGCCTCGACCTTTCTTGCGCTCCCGGGTAGATGGCTTCGAATCAGGCTTCATGTTCTCGAGAACGAGTCCACGCATAAGAATTTTGGCATCCTTCGGGGGGTAGGCTTCGTAGACATCCGAGTCGGCGAATACGTCGGTGACGCCGTTAAGGATCGGGTCGTTCTTGGCTGATGGCTCAATGGCGCCGCGACAAGCTTCGCGTTTGTGCCCTCCCCAATGGCTAACCCACTTTTCTCCGAGCACACGCTTACCGAATCCTCCCAGTTTGCCGCGAAAGGCGTGAGTGCTGGTTCGGAGACCTAGGACTGGTATGCCGCGGTTGCAGGCTTTGTCGAAATGCTGGTAGATTTCGTCGGGCCAAGTTCTGAATCTAAGAAGCATGATGATGGCATCCGCGCTGCCGAGAGCACTTGGGTTGGAGAGGCTTTTCTGGTTGTTTGGATCGATTTCCCCTTTTGAGTTCAGCGAGAAAAGTACGGTGCACTTGAACCCGTGTCGCTGGCTCAGAATCTTGCCCATCATGGGAAGGCCTTCCTCGCCGCGATATTCCTCGTCGCCGGTGAGGAGGACGACGTGCTTGCCTTTGCCTGGTCCCGATTTTCCTTCGTAGGTTATGTGACCGTCTTCCGCATCTAAGGAAGCGCTGAAAATAGAAGTGATCAAGAGGAGGGTTGATAGTCTTTTCATTATTGGATGGGAGGTTAGTTGAATTTCACCATGAATACGGCTTGCGAAAGCATAAACGTCAAGGATGCTTGGCTGAAATCTCGAAGATCCTATCGTAGGAATTACGGACGAACGAACGGATTAGAGCCTTTTTCGGTCGTAACGGTTGTGTCGGGACCATGGCCCGAATGGAGTATGGTTTCATCGGGCAGTGTGTAGATGTTCTTTCTGATCGAATTCTCAAGGGTTTCGAAATCTCCTCCCGGCAAGTCAGTTCGGCCGATGCTGCCGGAAAAGATGACGTCTCCCACAAAACACCTGCTCTCTTCGGATAAGTAAAAGGAGACGTTGCCCGGACAGTGTCCTGGGCAGTGGGCAACAAGGACTTTTCTTCCGAGGGCAGTGAAACTCTCTCCATCCTCTATCCAGCGAGTGACCTCAACAGGTTGGAGGTTCAACCCCGGTATGGCGAAATTCGCCATTCGTTGAGGATTCTCAAATAATTCCAAGTCGTCCTTGTGCCCGAGAATTTCCAGTTCTTCACCTGCGAATTCCCATGCTCCAGCCATGTGGTCCCAGTGACCATGAGTGAGCCAAAGGGCGGAAAGTCGCAACTCGCGCAACTTTAGAATCGGATCTATTGACTGCTTTGCATCGGGTGGCGCATCAACCAGTATGGCGTCATGGCCTCCCTCTTCCCAAAGTAAAAAAGCATTTGTTCCGATGGGGCCCAATTCGAACTGTTGAATATGGAGGTTTTTCATTTCTGCTTCCTTTCTTTGCAAAGACAATAAGTTGTACTGATCTAGGGTGTAGCCAAAAACCATCCATAAGACATGGTGTTTTGGTAGGCTCGCTCGCTGGCGAAGAGGGTTGTTCGCGTTACGTCCTTTCCCTCGGCATTTGAGAAAACGGTCGACTGAAACTCAAGCCTACCACCTTTGGAGGATGATAGATGAAGCAACTTCAGCGGAATCAACGCTTCCAGCAGGTACCCTGTTTTCGTCAGCTTGGAACGAACGTTGATTTGCGGTTCCTTGACTTGAATTCTTCCCGATTGTCTAAAGCCGTTCGCTGGTTTGGTTTTAGTGCCGGGGGTGAGAAAGAGTTGGCCTATGATAGGGGTTGTGGGTTCTTCCTGCGTTAGTGAAGTCCCAAAGATTTCTAGGCAGGAACCCTTCCATGCCGTCTCGTCAGGTCGCGGTGCCTGGTCGATCATTTGGGCCGACAGAGCTAGATGGGCTCCAGATACCGCAAAACGTAGTCTTGTGAGAATGCGATCGTTCGCGAACATAAGCCAAGGTGATATGCCGGAAAGACCGTCTTCGATCTCTTCTAGGCGGGTTATGCCAACTGTCTTGGGGAGATGATGTTCGGTGACTCGCATCTCCAGTGACCTTTCTGCAATAACTTGACCTTCAGGCGAGTCTTCGACTTCAACTCGCAGTCTTGCCACATTGGCTTTGGGGAGGAGCTCGAGGTCGAATTCGCTTATGCTCTCTGCTCCAGGTCCCAAATTGTACTTCACCATAGTTGTATTTGATGGATTTGGCTGGTTGGTAAATCGAGCCAGTCCTGAGGGTTTCAGGCGTAGGGTCACTTGATCTTTAAGTGTTTGCTTGGTACGATTCTTCAGGTTCAAGCGAATTCGAGCATGTCGTTTGTTCTCGAACAATTTCTTAATGGATAGTTCGGCGCCAACCTGTCCTTCGAAGCGTATGCGTCCGTAAAGACCATGATCCACATGTGGCGCTCCGGCCCGAAAAAGATCGGTTCTTTGGTGGGGGCCTCCTTTTGCTGTCGCCGCCGAAGTGCGGAATTCGAGCAACACTTGTCCAGCGCGGGGTTCGACGGGTAACAGTTTCCATGGCACTAGAGCCCAAAGTTCGTAACCCGAAGCAGTCGGTCTCGACTCACATGCGATTTCGGAAGTCATGACAATGCGACCGTTGTTGACTAGATGGGCAGCAGTTTGGTGTTTCCCGACTTTGGGAGTCAGCAGGATTCGACCGATCGGCTTTTGTTTTGGCATTGCCCCGTAGACCTCGAGGCAAGAACCCTGCCATACTGTTTTTTTACGGATGACGTTCGGGTCACGCACTTTAGCCAAGACGGCCAGATGCTCGCCTGCATCGGCGAATTGAACGTCCGCGACATGTTCTTTGCGACGAGATCGAACCGGAAACACTAGCTGATCTCGTAATGCTGTGGGAACGTCGGCCAGTTTCTTGAGGTCGGGCAGACGTGTTGCGCTGTGATCGACAAGCACTCTGGTTGAACCGGGAGTACGGCCCTGCCCTTCGGATGAACGCAGCGTGCGAATGCGTAGATTCGTGTCGACATATGTGCTCGGAATGATGGGCAGTCCGGTAGCAAGGTAGTCATCCGTTAGTCGTATATCGAAGTCCATGAAGGTTTCACCCCCTGACGGAATTACGTACGCCCGATCACGGTTTCCGATGACCTCGATCGAGCTGGGCGGATCGAACTCGAGTCGAATCGAGTCACGGGCAATCTCGTCTCCGCGATTCGCTAGATTGATGCGTACGCGTCCGGGGTCGGCATTGGCGCGAGCAAGGAGTGGGCGAAGGAATTGTAGGCGCGTTTCGACGCGATCATCCAAAGGTGAGTGCGGTTTGTATCCGGTTTCTCCCACATCAACCCATATCGGGTTTGTCATTGCGACTGCGGGACGAATCTTATCTTTAGTCGCAAGCGGTACGCTATGGCCGGATGCCACGATTATCACAAAGGCATCTTTGCTGAGATTCAGCGGTAGTTTTCGCTGGAACTTCATGTTCCCGGGCTGGAAAAAGTCGGGGTCTGAGTCTTTTCTGAAGTCTAGAGCCGCATCTCGACTTCCGTTTATCAGGACCTGTATGCGATCTATGTCGTATTGGTTCGAACACTGGACCCGAACATCGAGAGTCACCTCTCCGGATTCGGCTCGGATTGAATCGCCTGGAAGTGCTACAATATCGCCATTCAAGGGCCGTAGAGTAGTTTCGAGAAACGGACCGTTTGTTAACAGCAGATGACCGGCTTTGGCATGTGCGACGAGCTCTTGGATCGGGTCAGGTGGATGGGGCAAGGCTTTTTGCTCTGGAGGCAATCCGGTCTGGTGAGAAGACTTGCGGAATGCTTCGGGATCATCCGTCTTGCAACGAATGTACGTGCGTTGACGACCACAGCCGGGATAGTTCTCGAAAGCTCCGCTATTTAGAACCGCCGGGATACGATAACCTTCCCGAAGTCGCTCCAACCAATCGAGTACTCGTGCCTCTCCTTCCAGTGAATCACCAACAAGCGGTTCTAGCGATTCAACTTCGACAGCATCCATTTTTCGGTTGATGAAGACTTTCGTTCCCAGTGGAAACATGATTTGGACGAAGCGATCCGTGCCGGTGTTCCATCGATTCAGCCACTCGAGTTGTTGGATGTGTTGCGGTCGCTGCAACATGCCGCCATCAAGGTCGCCTCGTCGAAATGGCACGGGAAAGGTGTTTTGATGGGTAAGTGTGTGACGTCGGCCGGCTGTTAATCCGACTCCCGGAGCAGTCGCGATGAATCTCTCAACTCCTAAGCTTTTGACATGCGAATCGAATGAGGAGACTTGGTTGTGTTCGGTAGGCACCGCAAACTCGATATGTTCAGCCAACAGGTTGCGCACTCGGCCTAGTTGGCTGGCGGTGGAGTCACCATCGACGGTTGGGTTCTTGCGATAGCCCTTGATGTAGAATCGTTC
>CAZNWO010000149.1:0-1953 GCA_964576585.1 uncultured Puniceicoccaceae bacterium
CTCAAAGTGGGCGGTGACGCTCAAGTTGCTTGTCATGGAAACTGTGGTAGTTTGCGATGCCGGTTGGTTGACTCCTCCTCCACTCCAGTTCGAGAAGGCGTAACCCTCTTCGGGGGTAGCGGTAATCGTGACATTGGAGCCGTGGTCATAACTGCCGCCGCCGGTAACCTTGCCGCCCACTGTTGCAGTGACGTTCAAGTCGTATTGCTTCAGCTCGAAATTTGCTCTAATCTTGAGGCTGGCATTGGTTTCCACCACGGTTTGCGATGTGTTCAAGTCCTTAACCAGTCCCGAGGCATCGACGACCTGAATCCTGTTCCCCATCCCTGAATGATTGCCGCAGTAGTAGTACAAGGATTCAGGAGTTCCAGCTGTGATTGCTATTGTTACAATTCCCGAGGTCGCCCTGGAGTTCGTGACCCCTTCAAGGAATTCGCCGGCATACGCGTTTCCACCGCCTGCCGAATCCGTACTGAAGTAAAGTGGGTGTCCTGCGGTTGTCGTGCCGTCCAGAGAGAATTGGTAGGAGTTGCCCCTTGCTAGAGTTAATGGCGGACTCTCCAATCCATTCACGAAGAATGACTGCGAGGTGGATGCAAATTGCCTTGGACCTGCGACCACCTTGAGTTCGATCGAACCATTGATTTCCCAACCCCTGAATTCATAGCCCTCTTGAGCATTGGCTGCTATTGCCGCGATGGCTCCTTGCGTGAAGTTTCCTTCTCCATTCGCGTTTCCGCCTTGGGAGGAGTCGAGCGTGAGACTGTAGGCGAGTTGGGCAAAGTTGGCTGTGGCGTTTGCGTCCGTTCCTTGGTCGAGGGTGATGCCCGCCGTTGAGACCGATAACGGATTGACCAAGGTTCCTCCTCCGGCAGTCCACCCTAGAAAGTAATAGCCTCGGTTTGCCGTAGCCGAAAGCGATGCCAGGGCATTCTCCTCGTAAAGGCCGCCTCCGGCACTGGACCCGCCTGCTGAAGGCGATGCGAAGGTTTGCAGAATCTTTTGGTTTGCAGGGATCGGGGCGAAGTTGGCTGTGACGTTCCTATCTTCCGTGATTGAAATCGTGGTTGTGGGGGAGTTTGCATCGTTGATCCCTGCACCCGTCCAGTTCACAAAGTAATGGCCTTCGTCGGCATTGGCCTGTATGACGAGGTTGGTGCCGTAAGGGTGAGTCCCTCCTTGGGTTGCTGTGCCTCCCGCAGTCGAATTTATAGTCAAGTTGTATAGGTTTGCAGTGAAACTGGCGGAGGCGTTTCGATCCTGTGTCATGTCTATGGTTGTTGACGCTGAATTGAGGTCGGCGATTCCGGTTCCCGTCCATCCTGAGAAAGAGTACCCTTGGCTCGGTGTTGCCACGATGGTGGCTTGTGAGCCGTGTTCATAAGGGCCTGTCCCGGATAAAGTACCACCTGAGGACGCCAAGGTGAGGATGAGGTCGTAGGAGTTGATGAGGAAGGTTGCGGACACGTTCCTGTCTTGGGCCATCAGGACCGTCGTGTTGGCGTCGGAAGGACTGGATATTCCCGACCCCGTCCAACCCGTGAAGCTGTAGCCCGTCGAGGGCGTAGCGGAGATTGGTGCGGAGGTGTTCCAGTCGTAGGCTCCGGAGCCGGTGACTGTTCCCCCAGTGCCGGCGGAAGCAGTTAGGTTTTGCCTCAGGATGGAAAAGGATGCGGAGACGTTTCGATCCTGAGTCATGTCGATCGTGGTGGTGGACGCATTGGCATCCGCGATTCCTTCGCCGGTCCATCCGGTGAAAGAAAAGCCTTGGTCTGCCACTGCGGTAATCGTCGCTTGAGTCCCATGTTCGTAGGTGGTCGAGGTGGATACGCTTCCTCCGGTGCCTGCGCTTGTCGTCAGGTCGTAGGAGTTGATGCGGAAGGTTGCGGATACGTTCCTGTCTTGGTCCATCAGGACGGTCGTGTTGGCGTCCGAGGGACTTGAGGTGCCTGA
>CAZNWO010000149.1:2053-4196 GCA_964576585.1 uncultured Puniceicoccaceae bacterium
TGTCTTGGTCCATCAGGACGGTCGTGTTGGCGTCCGAGGGACTTGAGGTGCCTGAACCCGTCCAGCCCGTGAAGCTGTAGCCGCTCAAGGCCGTTGCGGAGATTGGTGCGGAGGTGTTCCAGTCGTAGGCTCCGGAGCCGGTGACTGTTCCCCCAGTGCCGGCGGAAGCAGTTAGGTTTTGCCTCAGGATGGAAAAGGATGCGGAGACGTTTCGATCCTGAGTCATGTCGATCGTGGTGGTGGACGCATTGGCATCCGCGATTCCTTCGCCGGTCCATCCGGTGAAAGAAAAGCCTTGGTCTGCCACTGCGGTAATCGTCGCTTGAGTCCCATGTTCGTAGGTGGTCGAGGTGGATACGCTTCCTCCGGTGCCTGCGCTTGTCGTCAGGTCGTAGGAGTTGATGCGGAAGGTTGCGGATACGTTCCTGTCTTGGTCCATCAGGACGGTCGTGTTGGCGTCCGAGGGACTTGAGGTGCCTGACCCCGTCCAGCCCGTGAAGCTGTAGCCCGTCGAGGGCGTAGCGGAGATTTGCGCCGAGGTGTTCCAGTCGTAGGTGCCGGACCCTGCGACTGTTCCTCCTGCGCCGGCGGAGGCAGTTAGATCATACCTTAGGATCGAAAAGGCTGCGGAGACGTTTCGATCCTGCGTCATGTCGACCGTGGTGGTGGAGGCGTTGAGGTCGGCGATACCATCGCCAGCCCATCCTGCAAATGCATGTCCCGGATCGGCTGCAGCGGATATGGCGGCTTGGGTTCCGTGTGTGAAGGTGCCTGTGCCGGAGATGCTTCCTCCTTGCCCAGACGTCCCGCTCAAGGTGTATGAATTTAAGGTAAAGTGAGCGGTGACGGATCTTCCTTGGTCGGCCGTGAGGCTGATGGTAGCGTTGGTTTCGTTGGAATCTCCCGACCAGCGAGAGAAGGTGTATCCGGTTGAAGCCGTTGCTGTGAGGCTTGCCGTTGCTCCTTGGTTGTAGACTCCGGCGCCTGCAATGGTTCCTCCTACAGATGGCGAGGCATTGGCGTCGATCAGGAAAGAGGGCCAACGACCGGTTCCCGCACTGTCCCGCCTGAATTTCGGCCAATCCGAGTCCGCCAGGTTCGAGTCCACCTTGATTGCATATAGCTTTTTGTCGAAAGAGCCGAAGTAGAGGGTGCCATTGGAATCGATCGTGAGAGATGAATCGACCACGTCTCCGATGAGGACCGGGTGATTGGTCATGCTGCTGTTCCAGTCCATGGAACCATTCGCGTCGATTGCAAAGACATGGTTTTCGCCGCCACCCATATACCCTACGACGTAAACGGTTCCGTTTGAGTCGACCACAGGGGAGCTGTAGAAAACGTCTCCTGCCGGCTTTTCCCAGTTTGCTACGCCGAAATCTATGTCTATCGAGCGAAGGTAACCATCTCTAGACATGAAGAATACCTCGTTGGACAAGCCCAGAACCGGAGATGAATCGACTTGGTCTCCCGTTTCGTATTTCCATCGAACGATTGCGTTGGAACCATTGTCCTCGAGGGAATAACAGTACCCGTTGGCGCTTCCGAAGTAAATGTTGCCGTAAAGGTCGAGTGCGGGAGATGAGTTAATGGTTCCGTTTGTCTCGGATACGGTGTCGACCTGAAAGGTCCATTTTTCTGTGCCGTCCGGATTGACTGCATGGAAAGTACCGTTTTCATCTCCGAAGTAGATGGTGCCGTCTTGTCCGATTGCTGCGGACGAGGAGACCGGTTGTTCGGCAAAGTATTCCCATTTCAGGGAACCGTTTGCTTCAACGGCGTAGAAGAAGTTGTCGTGGGAGCCGAAATAGATGGTGCCGTCCGGCCCTATTGCAGGTCCCGCTTCGACTGTGCTGTCGGTCGAATACGACCATTTTCCCGTCCCGTCCGGATTGACTGCGTGCAGCTTGTTGTCCCAAGATCCCACGTAGATTGTACCGTCGTCCCCAATTGCGGGAGTGGAATCGACCCAATCGCCTGCCTCGTAGGTCCACTTCACTCCGCCGTCTGGGTAAAAGGCATAGAGCTTTTTGTCGCCCGAACCGACGTATATCGTCCCGTCGGATCCAATGGTGGGCGAAGAATAAACGGCACCTCTCGTCGGCTGACTCCATACCAAGTCTTGCACCTGCGGAATGTTTTG
>CAZNWO010000149.1:4296-7955 GCA_964576585.1 uncultured Puniceicoccaceae bacterium
CGGAAAGGGCAAATGTGGCGACAATTAGGTTTCTTGAAATCATGAGTGATTATTTGGACAGAGCAAAAAAGAAGCTTTAGCTTCAACATATTATATTAGCCCGAAATGATGAAATCTTACAAAGTAATTGATGGGGCTGCAATTTTATTTCCATAAGTTATTGACTCGCAAGATAAAAGGCAATGCTAGGTTTTTGTCTCATCTATCCTGATCAGGAAGCATGAACCTGTTGAACCTACTGACTCCAATTCAATTGCTGCATCTATCCGTTGGGCCAGTTCGCGACAGATGGCGAGGCCTACGCCGCTTCCGCCGGGTTTGGTGCTTTGAATGGGTCGGAAAAGTCGCTCGCGGATTTTTTCAGGTACGCCTCTGCCATCGTCCCTTATGCGAAATTCCAAGTTTCCCGCCTCTTGCCTTCCTTCCAGTTTGACCACTCCCTTTGCGGAGGCGTCGATGGCGTTCTGCCCGAGATTGAGCAGGATGGGAACGAGCAGGTTTGCTCGCAGGTTGTCCAGTTCGCTTTCTGGGGCGTCATTCTCGATTATCATCTTCACGTTAGCCTTGCTGGCGCTGGATTCTAGTCGTTGGCGGGTCAACTCGAGGATTTCGGCCACGCTGAACGAATAGGTAGCCTCATCCGCCTCGGTTTCGCTCAATGTACCCAAGGTGTCCTCGACCATGGTCTGCATGCGGTCCGTGGCTTCCGTCAGCAGGATTGCAGTTTCATCGTCGTCTCCCGTCTCCTTTTGTTCTCGGGCGTATTCCCTCAAGCCGGCCAATGGGTTCTTGAGGGCATGCATCAGGTGTGAAGTGATCGCCCCGATGCCTGCGGATTTGCAAGCTTGAGCAAGGCGATCATTGGTTTCCTTGAGCTTTTCGGTTCTCTCCGACAAGGCCTTTTGCGATTGTCTCAGCCTTCTCATAAATACTAGGCAGACCAATAGGATTAGGCCCCCGCCGCAAAGGAAAGCCAGTAGACCTTGCCTCAGAAGGTTCCCGTCCAGTGCCTCGAACTCGGCAGCTAGGGGTCGGGCGTCCAGTTCCAGCAAAAGGAATCCGATTGCTGCGTCTTCTCCGAATCGCTGAAGGAGTAGTAGCTCTGAAGAAGGTTCAATGAACTTTTGGTGGAAGGCCTCGTTGTTCGCCATCTTGAAATCTTCCTTGCTTGGCTTTGTCTCCGTCTCCTTGTTGCTGAAGGAAGCAAGCAGGTTGCCGTCCTCGTCATAGGAGAGGGCTCCATTCACTTCCGCTATCTCCAATGTCCGAAGAGCAGTTTCCTCGAGCAGTTCCCTCGAGTCATGAAGGAGTTCGGTCATACCGAGTTCCAGGAAGTCCAGGTCTCTCTCAATCGCTTCCCGCTCCACTTCGTCGTAGATGCCGTTTAACTTGCTTGTGGTCGCTACCGATGCTCGATTCATCGATTCCGATCGCAGTTGCCCCCTAAGGTCGTACAGCAAGACTGCCACCATGATCCCATAGGTTGCAAGAATCAGAGCGAGAGTCGTTCGCGCTCCCAAGATGCTCGAGTCCTTCTTGGTTTTTGGCTTCATTTTGCCGGCTTAGTTCAGTGCGACCATTTTACTCCTGCCGAGATTGCCGTGGCCTCGTATTCGTAGCTCGGGTCGTTTGATTGGTCTGCACCTTCATTCCATTTTGCGTACAGTCTCCAGTCTTCGCTGATTTTGCGCTCGATGGATAGTTCGGTTTCCCAGCTTTGCCGTGAGAAGACTTTTCCCGTGGGCATCCAGTTGGAGTCCAGTACCGGGCGAACGTCGTACTTCGACTCGGATCCGCTCGCAGAGGCCGAAAACGTCCAGTTTTCCGTCTCGTATTCAAGCCCCATCCTGCTTCCGAGTGTCCTGTAGTCGTAATATCCTCCAGCGTTGTCACCTGTCTCGTTTGCAAAGAGAGAAAGGCTCACTTCCCAGTCTTTGCTTTCCCCGAGTTTCTTGGATCCCGAAACCGTCGCTCCAATTGTGCGAGTGTCTAGGGTTCCTGAGGCCAGCTGGAATCCCGACGAATCTCTTTGCGAGCGCTCATCGTAGTCTCTCCAGCGGCTGTAGGTGGAAAAGTTCACGGCAGATTCATTGCTTCCCTTCCACTTTACGATGCTCCGAAACTCTTTCTCTCCGTAGTCCTCGGAGGAAATGGCGTAGACGTCTCGCGCCGCAGCCATTTCCAGGGTGCCCGTAAGCTTTTCGCCCAATGGAAAGGACACGAAGGGGCGAGCCTCGCTCTTGTTCGACTGCACGGTAAAGGAGTAGGGCGAGTCCAGATTCTCCGACATGTCGAAAACCATGTCGTAATAAGTGTGCCTAAGTCGAATGCCTCTGCCAAACCCTGTGATGGGAGAAGTCGTCGAGTACTCGGCCTGCGCCAGCGCAATGCCGGTAAGCTCGAGTTCGGGTATGCCCTCGTAGTGGCTGCCCTCGGCGAAAAGATAGAGATAGAAAACGCTCGAGTTTTTCCCCATGCGCAGGAGGAACGAATCAAGACTCGCCGTTCCAAAGCCGGCTTGGGTTTGGACATGAGGTCCTTGAAGAGGGTTGCTGGAGTGTCCGCCTCCAAAGCTTAGGTTCAGGTTTTTCGACCATATGGATGGAGTTGAAGTCGGAATGTCGTTCTCATCATCGCCAAACAAGAGATCTTCAAGCATTTCGTCCGTAAAGTTTCCGTCCTCTTGAGCATCCGAGAAATGTACGGCAAACGCCAATCCTCCCAACAACGGAACATAAGATAATAACGTTTTGATCAGTGGCATTATTAGTTACGATTGAAATCCATGTTACGGACATTCACTCAATTAAGTAACAGCCCGAATTAGAAATAGGTTACGAAATAAACTGCAATTCTGCCGGTTCCATTGCCCTCGGGAAAGGTAATTCCCATCAACTTTCCCTGCAAACAATGAAAAAGGAGGCGGAATCTGCTCCGCCTCCTTTTTCGCCGGTTGAATCCCGGCAAGTTAAAATTGCGTAAGGTTTACCGTGAAGTACGGCTTGCGCCCTCTTCCTTGGTCGCGCGAATGGTTTCACGCAAATCTTTCTGGGCTGCCTTCAATTCCTTATGTTTCTCCTTTTGCGATTCCTTGAATGCATCCAATGCTGCCTTTCTTGCAGCTGCTTGTTCGGCGACAAGATTTTTTATTTCGATGGCGACTTCTCTCTTGTCGGGATTTTTCTTAGCGTCCGCGATCTTGGCGGCGAGTTCGTCTTGAGCCTTCTTGAGCTCATTGCTAACGCTCCTGCGGGCCTGATGTATTTGCTTTTCGGCTTTCTTTACGTCCGCAATCTTGGCCTTGACCTCTGCGGGAGGTTCGGGGCGTTTCTTGCGTTCAGGACGCTTTGCCTTAAGCTCTTCGTGAACCTTGTCTGAGGCAGCCTTGATTTCGGCAAACTTGTCGGCGTTCTCCTCCTTGAAGGCTTCGACGGCTTTCCGAACGTCTTCCTTGGTGGAACCCTTTTCGAGTTTTCCGAGCTCTTCCCTCATCGCCTTGAAGAGGTCGGCCTTGTCTTTTTCGATTTCAGCCAAATCCGCTTTGGTCTCTTTGGAAATTTCGGGGCGAGGTGGTGCCGGCGGACGCACGACGGGAGGGCGTTTCGGTTCGGGCTTGGGCTTGTCGGCCTTTTCACGGTCGGCCTTGATGTTGCGCTCGA
>CAZNWO010000150.1:0-7781 GCA_964576585.1 uncultured Puniceicoccaceae bacterium
GGGGGTGGTTTAGACCGAATCCCTTGCGCAATGGGTTGCGGTTCATGAATGAGCCGGATGTGCTGAGGTTTGTCAGCCGAGGACGCCCGGAATGACTTGCCAGCTCTTGGCCACTCCGGTGAGGCGTTCTTGGCGACCGTGATTTTCGAAGAACAACTCATCCGGATTCAGACCCAAGAGGCTTAGTATGGTCGCATGAAAGTTTTTTGGCGTCTGGACTTGGTCGACGGCCCGCAGCCCTATTTCATCCGTCGCTCCGATCGAGTTGCCTGCATTTACGCCGCCGCCCGCAAACCAGACGTTGAAGCCGTAGGGATTGTGGTTGCGTCCGTCCTTGCCCTGTCTCATCGGCGTGCGACCGAATTCACCAGCCCAAATCACAAGCGTGCTGTCGAGCATTCCCCGCTGTTTCAAGTCCGCCAGAAGAGCCGCTGTAGCTTGGTCGGTTTGAGCCGCGTTTCGCCGATGGAACTCGTGACTGCTGCCATGACCGTCCCAACCGAGCTTGTCCACTGCGTTATAGACCTGCACGAAACGAACTCCCTTCTCGACCAGACGTCTGGAGAGCAGGCACATTCGACCGAACTTTGCCTTCGCCTCGTTTTTGTCGTCGATTCCATAGGCTTCCCTCGTGGTTCGGGTTTCCCGAGACAACTCTCCTATGTCCATCGCCTCGGACTGCATTCTGTAGGCCAGTTCGTAGGAGGCCATTCGACCTTCCAGATCGGTCGTCAGAGGTCTCTCCGAAGCATGTTTTCGATTCAGCGTCTGGGTGAAGTCCAAGGTCGATCGCTGAACCGAGGAAAAGCTTTCGGGTGGGGAAAGGTTGAGTACGGGCGAACCCTCGTGTCGAAATTTCGTTCCCTGAAACGCAGCCGGAAGAAACCCATTGCTCCAGTTGGCCGAACCTCCTAGTCCGCCGACCTGATACAGCAATACGTATCCGGGCAGGTTTTGGTTTGGAGAACCCAGCCCGTAGGTGACCCAGGAACCCAGACTCGGTCGACCGCTCTGGATCGCTCCCGTGTTCATCAAGTAAGTTGCCGGGGCATGATTCGAGCTGTCGCTGGTCATGGAGCGCACGATGCACAGGTCGTCGGCGTGCCGAGCCGTGTGCGGCAGGAGATCGGAGAACCACCTTCCGCTCGCTCCGTGACGTTTCCATTTCCATGGTCCGGCCATGATGTCGTCCTTGCAGTTGTTGAAAACGCCCCCGACCTTGTCCTTGTGTTCCTTGAAGGAAGGAGGGACGGGCTGACCGTGCAGTCTCTGCAGCGCCGGCTTGTAGTCCAGGAGGTCGAATGTCGATGGTCCGCCATATTGAAAAAGGAAGATTACGCGTTCCGCCTTGGGTGTGAATTCGGGCGTCCGCTCGATCAACGGGCTGAGTGGATCGATCTCCTTCGGGCCGGGGGAAGCCGCCGTAGTTTCGTTCTTCAGCAAGTCGGCTAAGGCGAGCCCGGCGAAACCGAATCCGGCGTTGTTCAAGAAGTGGCGACGAGAAAGGTGGATCATGGATCAATCTATATATATGAATTCGTTGAGGTTCAAGACCGCTCGGCACAAATCCGCCAAGGCAAGTCGTCGAGCCTCCGGTTCGTCTCTTTTCTCTCTTCTTTTAAGCATGTGCCTTGCCAGCAGGTCGCGGGCCAGCCTGGATTCGTCGGGGGCAGGGTCTCGCTGCAGCCCCAGTCGGAAGACCGTCTTCACGGTTTTGACGGCGTTTGCCGCATCGTTGAAGCCCGCGTCGTCGGTGAGTCCGGCCACTCGCTTTGAAAAAGCCTTCGCATAACGCACGGCGGAGGGACTGTTCAGCAACATCAGCGCCTGAGGGGCTACTATGGTGGTGTCGCGACGTCCGCACGAAACCGTGGTGCCGGGGAGGTCGAAGGCTTGCAGGAATGGGATTGGAAGGGATCGCTTGCGAACCAGGTACAAGCTTCGGACGTCCGCCGGATTCTTCGGGTCGGGGTACCAGCCCTGCATGCGTCCCCCGTCCTTGCCCTCGAGCGCTTCGAGTATGGATGGTTGGGCCTTTAGCAAGTCCTCCGGCACTTCAGGCCACAACGGCTTCCCCGCATTCTTTGTTTTGAGCAGTCCCGAAACGGCCAGCAGGCTGTCTCGCAAAGTCTCTGCGTCGAGTCTTCGGAGGTTTTGACGCCAGAGAAGGGTGTTCTCAGGGTCCGGGTGGGCATGTGGTGAGGGAGAGCCTCCCTTTCGGGGAGGGATTGAGGAAGACTGACGATAGGTGGCCGAAGTCACTATCTTGCGGTGTAGTTCCTTGATCGACCATCCGTCTCGGACGAACTGGAGGGCAAGCCAGTCCAAAAGATCGGGATGCGTCGGTTTGGCCCCGGCGAGCCCGAAGTCGTTGGGCGTTTCGACGAGACCCCTGTCGAAGTGTTGCTGCCAGATGCGGTTCACGATCACCCTTGCGGTCCAGGGGTTTTCGGGTGACGCGATCCAGTTCGCCAAGGCCAGGCGGCGCCCGGAGGTGTCGTCGCGGGGTTGCGTCACCTTTGCCGGGCCCGGATGCAGGACGGAGACGAATCCGGGAAAGACCTCTTCTCGAGGAGCTCTGAAGTCGCCTTGGTAGAAGACCCGAGTAACGGGAGTCGATGAACCGGAGTCGGACGCGCCGGTCGCGAAGCTGGGCTTGAGCCTCTTCTTCTCGAGATTCTCTTTTTCCTTCTCGATTCGAGCGAGTCCCTCCTCGTCCTTTTCCTCCTTCAGTTCGGACTCTTTCTTCTTCAGCGCCTCCATCCTTTTGTCCAAGGTCTCGTTTCGTCTTCGGATTTCGGCAAGTTTCTCCGGCAGTTCGACCACCAGTTCGTCCTCGGCTTCTACTCCGGAGAAGAAGGCTCGAAGCCTGTAATGGTCTGCCTGAGAGAGCGGGTCGTACTTGTGGTCGTGGCATTGGCAGCAAGACATCGTCAATCCGAGAAAGGCGGAAGCGGTCGTGTTGGTGAGGTCGGCCATCTGTTCGGCACGCAGCCGGTCGTCCTCCTGGAAGATGGATGCGGTGCTGTCCCATTGGCCCAGGCGAAGGTATCCCGTCGCAATCAGGGAGTCGGCTTCCTCCTCGTTTTTCGGGGGGCCTTCCACCAGTTCGTCGCCCGCGAGCTGTTCGCGGACGAAATGATCGAAGGGCTTGTCCCGGTTGAAGGATTTGACCACGTAGTCGCGATACTTCCACATCAGCGGTCGGAATTCGTCCCGTTCGTAGCCCTGAGTGTCGGCATACCGAACGACGTCGAGCCAAAGTCGGGCCTGCCGCTCGCCATAACGGGGGGAGGCGAGCAACCTGTCCACCAAGTTCTCATATGCGTCTGGAGAATCCTCCCCGATAAATCGTTCGACTTCCTTCATGGTGGGCGGCAGACCGATCAGGTCGAAGGAGAGTCGACGGATGAGAGTCCTTCTGTCCGCCTCGGGGGAAGGTTCGATGCCCGCTTTCTTGCATCGTCGCCTCACGAGCGAGTCAATGGAGGCGTTCTTGTCGAAGGATTTCCAGTCCGGCGCTTTCAACGACCAAAGATCAAGTCGCTCGCCCCGGAACAATTTACGAATCGGATTTCGAGGATCCGACATCGCGTTTTCCGAAACGTTTTCTCCTTTCGGTGGCAGGGTCGTCAGTTCTCCCTGCGGCAATAATGCGTCGCAATTCTCCTTCGAGGAGGCCAGAAGGAAGAATTTTGCATCAAGAAGCCTTGCGGGCACAACGGCAATGAAGGCGGCAAGAGCCATGGACGGAAACTTTTTCATCGTGCTGGCCGAATATTCTCAAACTTTCGTGATTCAAGTCAACTCATAGGCGGCAACCAACAGCTGATTCGGTCTCGTCCTTGGCCTCGTTCTGCACCTCCTTCTTCTGCGCCTGAGCCCCTCAGTCAACAATCAGCAAGGCGACGAATATAGCGAATAAGGTCGCTTTCATGTCCCAAACCCTAACCTCCCCACGGCGGCGGTCAAGTCTGCGGGGGTTCTTCTCGGAGGAGTAGGGGCGGGTTAGCCTTCGATTTCTATGGGGTCCAAATGATAAAAAACGTTATGAAGAGCCACAAAGGAAAAAGGCTTAATACCAGAAGTAAAGACGTCTCCAGCTTTTCTGGAAACGCCTTTTGGCGTGCCGGTGGGCTATTCCAGTACATATGCACTGCTCCAACTCCAATGCAAGCCGTCACAACTGCCGTCTTCCAGCCCACTAGCAAAAACCGTCGGAAGGAATCCGCTTCGAAATGGCTTAGAATCCATCCGTCGACGTATCCTCGAATTCCGTAGGTGCCCGAAAAAGTCAATATCACGATTATCCCTCCGACGAACTTGTAGGCGGGGGCAACCTTTACGTCATCGTAACTCATCCCTCAAACACTAGCCTCACCACGGGCGCGGTCAAGCTTCAGCACGCTATTTGACGAGCGAAGGGAACTGAAGGATAATGGGACTTTAGGGGTTTTCGGGGGTGTGTCCGCCAACTGGTCCGCTGCTTCGGTCGCGTACCAAGTTTAGACAAGTCAGTGTACCGGTCGCATTACGGCAATAAATTCGATTGTTCGCAATCACTGGGCTTGTCCAACATTTCCCTTTCATCACCCTCTGTCGCAACCGAAGAAGGAACTTTTCGGGTGAAGCCTCAAAAATAGTCAGTGTACCCTTGTCGAATACGATGACGTCATTCTGGGCTGCAATCAGTCCGCCACTACCGTATTGCTTTTCGCTCCAGAGAGTTTTTCCGGTTTTCAGCTCGGTGCACGTCAATTCGGTGGGTCTGTGAGTGGTGCCATGAATCGAATAAAGATACTCTCCGACGACAACCCCCGGATTAAAATACCATCTCAGGTTTTTCTGTGTCCACTGCTCGATTGCTTTGCCTGAAGAGAGCTCCAGCAGGCTCGTTCCTATGCTGGAGGAAACGAGCAGTCGACGGTTGCCGAGTGAAATAGGATCGGCGGCGTTTACGTCGCGGCTCGTTTTCCAGGGGTATGCCCATTTCGCCGAGCCGTTCTTCAGGGAAATCCCCATCAAGGATTTTGCCGAAAAATACAAATGTTCGTCATCCGCGAATGGAACCATGGTAGCATACCCGGAGGTTTCCTTGGAAGGCATCCACCGGGTGGAACCATCTTTCAGCTCTAAGGCAACTGCTTGTCGGCCCACACTTAGAACCACCGAATCCTCATAGATGAATGGCGAGCCGGCAAAGCTCCACTCGGGTAACTTGAAGCCGTGATCCTTGATCAAGTTTCGCCTCCAAATTACCTTTCCCGTTTCAAGATCGAGGCGAAAGGCATGCCCTTTTTTGCTGAGCGCATATACGGAACCATCGAAAATCGTCGGGGTGCTCCCCGGTCCGCCTTCGTAGTAAAGTGAATCGAGAGGACAATCGTAGGTATGTTTCCAGAGGACGCGGCCATCGGTGGCATTCAAACACCAGATGGTATCCTTTTCCTTGGCATTCCCCATGGTCAGCAATCTGTCTCCTTGAACCGAAACCGTGGAAAAGCCTGTTCCTACTTCCGACGTCCAGGCGACGGGCAACGAATCGGGCAAATCGCGGGGAAGCTTTTCCGCAGAGACCCCGTCGTGCCTAGGGCCTCGCCAGTTTAGCCAGTCGGCTCCAGTTGCCGGAGAGTAGAAACAAGACGCGGCAACTAAAAGGATCGGCATTCTCATGAGAATTCTCCGTGCGTCTGCATGGGCTTCGAGTCTTGAATGATGGAAAGGTGTCACTGCGAGCCTTGGTTACTCGAAAAAATTAACGCTTATCGGGAGACCTCGGTTCCTAGTGCAGTCCCAATGCCCGTCGTACCGTAACCATTTCCGCAATAGAATAGACGCCAGCGGTCACCCTCTCGAATGACGCTGGGGTATTCCACCATCTGACGTTCCCAGCCATTGCCTTGAGGAGCAAGTTGCAGATTGTCTCCGGGGCGTTCACCTCTTCGCCAATGAATGCCGTCTTCGGACTCGGCATAGCAAATCGAGTAATAACCCCATTTTGTTCCTATGGCGGAATACCACATGCGGTATCCACCGCCGGGACGCAGGTGAACGACGGGACCCGCGACTCCAATGTCCTCGTACTTTCTTTCGGGGTCGCGGTACATGACCGCACCTCGCTTCTTCCAGTGGATGCCGTCGCGGGACACGGCCAGGCAAATGGTCTTTTGCTGATTGAGGCGCAGGGGGCTCCCCAAGGTCGGGCAACCGGTGTAATAGAACCACCATTCTCGTTGTTCTCCTTGACCGACTTCAATCAATGAACCGCCCGCGATACCGACCGCATCGGGATCGCCATGATTTCCGCTGCTTGCAAGTACCGGAATCCCGTCCCCTCTCTTCCAACGCAGCCCATCCTCGCTGAAGGCGATGCCGATTCCCGGGAAGGAGCTGAGACCAACTCCTCGGCCGGCATTTCCTGTGTAGTACATTCGCCATTGGTCTCCGAACTTGACCACGTGAGGCAAAACGCACCATCGAGCGTCAAAGGAACCGGGTTTGCCGTTTTCGAACAACGGCCCGGTTCTCTTCCATCGTCCGGGGTTGGTCGAGGACGTCGTTGCCATCCCAATTCGCTGGCGGCCCTGTCCGTCCTTGCCCGAATAATACAAGCGATACCTGTCGCCAACTTTCACCACCCACGGGTTCATGCATCTACCGACGTCGAAGAAGTCCCCTTTTCTCGGAGGTAGAACGGGGTTTTCCTCATGCCTTTCCCAGACGATCGAGGTTGTAAGGGCCTTGTATTCCTGGTCATGGGAAAGCCGCGCAGCAACCACTTCTTTCCTCGGGCGATGAATGCCATACAGGACTCCCAGATCGAAACGATCCCAGCAGATTCCTTGTCCCTCTATCTTCATCGGCAGTACGTCCACCAGTTCGAGGTTTCCCGGTTTCTGGGGAACCCGCAGGGCAAAAACTTCTCCGTGATCGTGTCCCGTCGCATACAAGAGCCCGTCGGGGCCGAAGGAAGCTCCCGAATTGGCGTAGGGGGCGAATCGCTCAATCACCTTTTCTGGGAAGGTCCACCGGGGACCAATCTTCCAATGATCATCAAGTCGAGTCACATAGGTTTTTTCAACGGACTTCACTTCGCCGTAGAAGGACACTCCCGCCCACCACTTTCCCTGACGGTGATCAATCCAGTTCAACGCTCCCGAAGTTTCCTCGAAGGCAATCGTATCGATATGGCGCAATGTTTTGGCGTCCCATATTTCAATCGTGTTGCTCAATGGCTTCCGAGGCCAATTCGAATGGGCGCAATATAGCTTCCCCTTGACGACCACTCCACCGTTCAGGTGCACCACGCCGGAATCCGGGGGCGCAATCCATTCGCCGACCTTCTTGCCCGATGCCTTGTCGTGCTTCCCTATGGCCTTGTTGGTTATTGCGTAGACATGTTCCGCATCCACCGCAACACCCTGGTTGGCTTCGGGCGCAGGGTAAGTTTTCAGAGGTCGGGTCACCCGCTTGGCCGCAACCAACGTACTCGCGACACCCCATGTCGCCAGACAGGTAAAGACAAACGACAAAGCCAAGGGAGGCAAAAAGCTTGAAAGTCTTCTTCTCGAGGAAAATCCGTGCACTTTCATTTCCGCAGCCTAGACCCGATCATGCCTCCGTCAAGCTTGCACGGGCAAGCGGTGGCAAACGATTCATGGCGGCAGGGCGCTAATGGAAAAGGACGGAGGCGAGGGCAAGAAGTCGGTGTGGTGAGGGTTGTGGACCAGTCGAGTAGTTTTTGATCTTAAGGATTTGAAATTCTATCTTTGGAAAGTACT
>CAZNWO010000151.1:0-7769 GCA_964576585.1 uncultured Puniceicoccaceae bacterium
ACCTGATCGACAAGAAAATCAGCCAACTGCATGCCTTGGCCTGGGATGACTTGAATAAGGACGGGCAACCCGAGATCATTACCGGAAAACGTTACTACGCCCATAGCGGAAAGGACAAGGGAGCCAAGGATAAGATCGTGCTCGTAAGCTACCAGCCGAGTCTGGGCGCTGATGGCAAAGTGTCTTTCACCAAGCAGGTCCTCCATGTCGGCCAGGCGGGAACGGGTTTGTATATCCAAACCGCCGACTTGGACGATGACGGTTGGAAGGAAATCATCGTGCCCGGCAAGTCGGGTACCCATATCCTCTGGAACAAGGGGTTGGCGGCCAAGGATAGACCGAAGAAATAATCCAGTTACTGGAAGTCGCTGAGTTACTCCGCGGCAACGGGTGCGACTGATCCGTTGAGCTTTACTGCACCTCGCTCCCCTTTTCTCCCCTGGGATTGGAGTTGGTAGCTTGGCTGCGAGTCAGCCTTGCTCGGAGAAGCGTTTGGTTGCAAGGAGAGGCGTAAAAAAACTATAGAAGTTCCCTTACCGGAGAGCCTTCCGGGAGCATCTTCATTCTTCGTCCCTTGGCCACAACTTCGGCGGTGGGGTCTAGACCGAGAGCATGATAGACCGTTGCCGCAAAGTCGGCTACCGAAACCGGACGTTCGGTAGGAGTTGCCGCGTACTTGTCGCTTGCACCAATAACCATGCCGGTTTTGACGCCGCCACCCCCCATGGTCAGGCTGAAGCAATTCGACCAATGATCGCGTCCAGGACCACGTTTGTTGTTGTTGAGCTTGGGAGTTCGTCCGAATTCACCTGCCGTTATCACCAAGGTGGTATCGAGCATTCCTCGGTCATCCAGGTCATTTAGAAGAGCTGAATAACTTGAATCGTAAATCGGCAACTGCTTTTCCAAGTGGGGAAAGATGCCCCAGTGATGGTCCCATGCATAGATTCCTGTGTCCACGTAGCCCTGAATGGTTACGAAGCGCACTCCGGCCTCGACCAAGCGACGGGCCAGGAGCATCCCTTGTCCTACGCGATTTCGTCCATATGCATCGCGCAATTTGGAGGGTTCCTTCGACAAATCAAAGGCCTTCTTGGCCTTGGGAGAGGTGGCCAAGTCGAGCGCTTGGGCCGTAAAACTGTCTTGGGTATGGGCAAACTCGAGCTTCTTTTCCTGTCGGGCCTGAAAGAGATCGAGAGAACGCAGAAGGTTCGCTCGTCCGCCTAGACGTCCTACGTCGACTTCTTCGGCTGCATCGAAGGTCTTTACGGAAAAATCAGGGGAATCCACGTCCTCCTTGATGAGAAAGGGATCGTAGGCGCTGCCGAGATAACCGCCATAACCGGGAGCGCTGTGTCTCGGGTGCTTCATGTCACCCAAGTGGACGAAGGGTGGAACGGGAGCCAATTGCTTCTGCTGTTTGCAGAGTACGGCCCCTATGCCCGGAGCCTGCATGTTCTTGTCCCTGGGACTTCCGCACATGATGTCGACGTCTCCGGCTCCATGGTCGTTCGCGAAAGAGTGCATCGAGCGAATGAGCGAAAACTTGTCGGCGCAACGGCTCAACCTTGGCAACCGGTCGCTTAGTTGCATCCCCGGAACGTTTGTCGAAATGGGATGATATTTGCCGCGGATCTCGATCGGCGCGTCCGGTTTCATGTCGTACATGTCTAGTTGGCTGGCTCCGCCTTGCAGAAACATGAAGATGACGTTGATTTGCTTGCCGGTCCCGGATGCCTCGTTGGCCAAAACTTGAGGCAAGGAAAGCCCTATGGGGGAAATTGCCCCAAGAGTGATGCCACCCATACGGAAGAATTCTCGGCGATTCATCGTCTGAGTCCCAGTGTTTACGTTTTTTTGCTCAAACGGCAATTTCATTTTCCGCCAAAACTGGCATTCAATGGCGCAGCTGATCGATCTTGAAAACCGCGATCGATCCCTTACTTTGTAAAACGTTTGAAATTCAAGTAATTTTTACGAAGCAATTAAATTAATGGAGCAAATCAATCGAAGACGCTTCCTGCGAGGCATGGGCGGTTCCTTCCTTGCCTTGCCCCTCTTGGAAATTACAGCAGCTGCAACCCCCGTGATTCCCAAGAGAATTACCGCCACGGGAATCTTCTACGGCTTGGTTCCTCAGCACTTTCATCCCGCCGAGGAAGGATCGAACTTCCAGGCGCCAACACTTCTTAAGCCTCTGGAGCCGTTCCGAAAGGACTACACCGTGTTTTCGGGGCTCGACCACAACCTTGGCGGCGGACACAACGCAACCAAGTTTTTTCTGACGGGAATTCCCAGCGCCCAGTCCAAGGGATTTGCGGAAGCGAACGTTTCCTTCGATCAGAAGGCCGCCATGCATGTGGAGGGCAAGACACGCTTCCCTTCCCTCACCCTTGACGTCGAGGGAGGCAGTGAGCATACCCTTTCCTGGACCCGCAACGGAACACCTGTGCAACCGGTCCGCAGCTTGTCGCGTCTTTACCAAATGCTGTTTCGGAAAGACGACGTTCACTCCCTTAGGCAGACCGAGCGCGAATTGGCGGACAAGCGATCAATTCTCGATCTCGTAGTCAACCAGGCGAACTCTTTCCAGAAAGGACTTGGAAGGGAGGACAAGGAAAAGCTCGATCAGTACTTTACCTCGGTTCGGGAGTTGGAAAGCCGCATTCAGCAGGCCAAGCTTTGGCTTGGCAAAGCGAAACCATACACGAAATATTCCCTGCCCAAGCGCGTCGACTCTCTTGCGCTCAATGAGCGGACACCCCTGTATTACGACCTGATCAAGCTGGCGCTTCAGACGGACTCCACTCGAGTCGTCACCTTGGCCTTCACTGAACTCGGCAAGGATAGCGGAGGTCTGCCCGGCGTGAGCAGAGGATATCATGCCCTTTCGCATCATGGGCAGGTTAGGGAGGCCATCGAGGAACTGACCATAATCGAGAGCTTTCACCTTGCTCAGTACGCTCGTTTCCTTGGTAAACTCAAGGAAGTCAAGGAGCCCAACGGGAAGACCCTTCTGGACAACACCATGGCCCTGCTTGGCAGCGGCATGAGCAACGCCAACTCCCACAGCAACAGAGACCTTCCCGTCATCCTTGCCGGGGGAGGCTTTAGGCATGGAGAGCACAAGCACTACGCTCGACGGGGAAGAAGTTCAGTTCCCCTCTGCAACTTATTCCTTTCCATGCTGCAAAACTTCGGCCTCGAGATCGATCGTTTCAATACTTCAGGCGGAACGCTAACCGGTTTTGAGACAATGGGCTGAATGCCATCATGGCGAAGCTTTCCATTCGTTCCTTTTTCATTGTTTGCCTCCTTCTCGGTGCGAGTCTCGAGCAGACCAAGGCAAAGGAAGTCGAAATGGACGAGGGAGTCCGCAAGTTCATCCGAACCTACTGCATAGATTGTCATGGCCGGGACAAGACCAAGGGAGACCGAGATTTCCACGAACTGGTCTCTCCGAAGGAGGGGCGATGGGTGGTGGATCTCCAGAAGAATGTGGAGCTCTTGCGAGACGTCTTGGACCAATTGAACTTGGGGGAAATGCCTCCGCGGAAAAAAGGAGTAAAGCAACCGCTCTTCGCAGAAGTCAAACCGACCATAGATTGGTTGACGAGGACCTTGATTGAATGGGAGGAAGCGAAGGGGGTTGCCGCAACCACGCTTCGCAGGCTCAATCGTCGTGAATACCGAAATACCATGAGAGATCTTCTCGGTCTCAAGGAAATTCCCTTCGACTTGACCGAGAACTTTCCCGCCGACGACCAACGGGAAGGGTTGACCAACCTTGGCGACGTCCTGACCATGAGCGACGCTCATCTAGATGCTTACTTGTCGGCAGCCGACAAATACCTTCGCATGGCTTTTCGCTTCGGAGAAGCAGTGGAAAGCAAAACCCAACGAATAAGCCCAGATACATGGGGGTTTCCGGAACGTGAGGCTACCACACCCTGGATGTACAGGGTGCACTACAAGGATCGCTATCTCGACGTCGGCGCGGGAAAGAAACAATTGTCCGACCATTTTGCTTTAGGCACTCACCCTAGCGGCTTTGCCCGTCGAGGAGGTGTGCGGATACCGGGGTACTACAAGATTTCCGTAACTGCGGAAGCCGTTCGACGCCTGGCCCATCCCTATGATCCCAAAATGATTCCGGTCGACCTGAGCCCCCCCATGCAATTGGGTCTCTACGTTTCGGACGGCGTCAAGGGCTTGGCCTCGGATGCGGTGAAGTCGCGAGTCAGGATCGGTTTGTGGGATCTCCTCGATCATCGACGAAAAACCTACGAGGCGACCGTTTGGTTGGACAAGGGAAACGTTCCCTTCCTGAACTGGGACAACGGCCCCGGACCCTCGGATTACTGGATGCGAGACATCCTGAAGAAATACCACACCGACATAGAGTTTCGCGGCAAGCAGGGTTCGCACGCATGGCACGTGGTTGGTAAGAACGCGGTTCCCGGGAGGTTGGTGTCCGACGTCTGGAAGGGACCGGTTCTGCGAATGCATGACTTCCGTTTGAATGGCCCGTTACAGTCCACTTTTCAGTCGCATGCCCAAAGAGTCTTTCTCGATGGTGTGACGGATCTTTCCAAGGCGAATCTTCCTCTCGCCTTGCAGCGCTTTTGTCGACGGGCCTTTCGACGACCGGTGAACGCTCGCGAAGTCCAGCCGTTCCTGGAGATTGAAAAACATGCTCGGGAAACCTTGGGGAGAAAACCGGAAGAGGCTTTTTTTCTCGCCCTCAAGGCTGTCTTGGTCTCGCCCGACTTTCTCTACCTGAAGGAAAAGCAATCCGAAGACAACAAGCTCGGACCCTTTGAAGCAGCCAGCAGACTCTCTTATTTTCTCTGGAGTTCGATGCCTGACCGCGAATTGTTCGAATCTGCCAGAAATGAAGGGATATTGTCCCCCGACGTTCTCAGGCAACAAGTGGACCGTATGTTGAAGGACCCCAAGCTTGAGGCATTCGTCAAAGGCTTCTCGAACAGCTGGTTGCGGCTCGACAAACTCGGAAGCATGCCCGTCGACCGCGACAAGTTTCGTGAATATTATCGCAATGGTTTGGAGGAAGCCATGACGGAGGAAACGCACCGATTCCTGGCCCATGCCATCCAGGCCAACGTCCCTCTCAGCGACTTCGTCCATTCCGACTATACCTTCCTGAACCAAGACCTTGCACGGCACTACGGGATCCAAGGAGTCGAGGGATTGGGTTTTCGCAAGGTGAGCCTGCCCGCAAACGGCATTCGCGGCGGTTTGCTTGGGCAATCAAGCATCCTTACGCTTACCGCCAACGGGGTGGACACTTCGCCCGTTACGCGCGGAATCTGGGTGTTGGAAAACCTGCTGGGTACGCCTCCGCCACCCCCGCCTCCGGACGTCGAACCCATTGACCCCGACGTGCGTGGGGCGAGGACCATACGGCAACTTATGGAAAAACATCGTTCGGTCGAGTCCTGCGCCGATTGCCATGCCAAGATCGACCCCTTCGGTTTTCCTCTCGAATTCTTTGATCCCGTGGGAGGATACCGACCGACTTATTACAAGCACCGCCGCTGGATTCGGCTCGAACGCAGGACGCACAAGATCCCTTCCATGGCCGTGGACGGAGCCGCCGCACTGACTACAGGCGAGCGCTTCGACGACCCGCTGAGCCTGAAAAAGGTTCTTCTTGGCAAGATGGATTTCTTCAGCAAGGCCCTCGCAGAAAAGATGCTCGCCTACGGGACGGGGCGAACCCCCACCTATCGCGATCACGAGGAAATCAAGGCAATCGCCAAGAAGGCGCTCGTGAAAGGCAAAGGGTTTCGTGATCTCGTTACCGAGATTGCGACAAGCAAATCGTTCCTTCGGAAATAGCAAGACGAAGAAATCTCAAACAACCAACTTGGCCAAAACATGAAAAATTTCATCAAGCTCCTCTGTACGCTGACCTTGGTCTCCCAGCTGAAAGCCCAACCGAACCAGCCCGTTCCCAAGACCGAAGTACTTAAACTGACCGGTGATTTCGATAAAGCATCGCTCAGCAAGGATGTGAATATTCTTTGGCTCTACGGACCGGAGGATCACAAGGGCGGGGAACACGACTACATACGAATCAAGGAACTGTTCGTGCCCATGCTGAAAAAAATTCCGCGTGTTTCGGTGGACGAGGCCTATCAGTTTCCTTCCCAATCCCAATTCGACAAGGCGGACCTGTTGATCCAGTTCCTCCATTTGCCTCAACTCACGGACAAGCAGTTGGCAGGCTACCAAAAATTCGTCGATGACGGCGGCGCGGTGGTCTCCATTCACGAGTCCTGCATCATTCGGCCGATAGATCGTGCCCAAAAGCTGGCCGACTGCATCGGATGCTCATGGAAAGGCAACAAAGAATCCCGTTGGAGCAAGTTCAGCCGGAACGAACCGCTATTTCTTGATACCAAGCACCCCGTCTTCGCCGGTTTGCCCAAGAGCATGCGCTTCAACGACGAATCGTATTGGAACATGATCCAACGCGACAAGGTCGAGGTCGTCGGGGCAGTCGTTACAGCGGCCAACTCGGAAAAGCAGTCCTTCGCAGAGGTGCTCCGTTCAAAAGGAATTCGTGGACAGGCCTTCTGGACCTATACCTCCGGCAAAGGTCGTGTCTTCGGAACGACGACCGGGCATTTCACCTATACCTATCACGATCCCATGTACCGCCTGCTGCTGGCGCGTGGAATCGCTTGGGCTTTGAAAGAGAAGCCAGGAGCCTTCATGCCGATCGTATTCGACGGGATAACCGACGACAAGGGAATGGTCGGCACGAGGAACACCATGATGAACTACAGGAACAGGAAGAAATAAGGGATTTCTCCGAAAAGCTTTTTAACTCAAAAATTCAAGCAATCTGGAGATGATGCTGTTACTGCGGTCTTATTAGCGTTACTGGGGAGGGGAGACGGCCTCGGAACGCCATGAAAAGCGACTTATTAAACGACCTTAATGTTTTCCGAGGTAATCCCTTATAGTTTATTTAAGGGGAGTTATCTTTATGTTGCGATAGGCCACGGGCCCGTGGTCGCCCTGAAACATGATCGGTCCCTTGGCCATCTCCTTGCCGGTCAATCCTCCCGGAGTGGGCTTCGGTAGTTCCACTTTCTCTTGGATCACCTTGCCGTTCAGGACCACCTTTTCGACTAGGGCATTCTTGACCTTCTTGCCGTCCTTGTACTTGGGGGCATGGAATATGATTTCGTACTTCTGCCATTCGCCGGGCTTCTTGCAGGCGTTCAAGGCGGGAGGGTTGGCCCCGTAGATGGCTCCCATGTCGACCATGCCGAGCTTCGTCCGCCCGAAGCTGTCCAGTACCTGCACTTCGTATTCGCCATGCAGGTAAATGCCCGAGTTGGATCCCTTCGGCACCATGATCTCCAGCTCGATGCGGGCGTCCCCGTAGGTGAATGTGGAGTAGATGTCCAAGCTTTTTCCATTGCTTTTGGATGGGGTGTTTACCATTTCGCCCGATCCCTTCTTGACGGTCAGTTCGTTGGCTCGCTCGGGGTGGACGGCGGCTACTCCAACGGACCAGAGGTTCTTGTTCTTGCCCCGTGGTTTGGTTTTCCAGTCGTCGAGGTCCTTGCCGTTGAAGGGCGAGGCGGCTTGGGCGGAAATTCCCAGTAAGATGGTTGCTAGACAGAGAAAGAGTTGGTTGCGGATTGATTTCATGCTTGGATGGGAATGGAAGTTGCGAAAACCTGAGTTTGAAGCGCAACAGTGCGCTTGTCTATGCTTCACTTGGGGTT
>CAZNWO010000152.1:0-5240 GCA_964576585.1 uncultured Puniceicoccaceae bacterium
TCGATTGTAGATGCGGAAATCGTCGACCATTCCTCTGAAGTATGAACTGTTGTTTTGCGGACGGTTTCCGATGGTGAACAGATTCTCCGAATCCGAAACCATTTCACCGCTGCCGGTGGTCCGAGTCAGGTTGGCGACCGGAGCGCCGTTCACGTAGAATACGGAATGTTCGCCTGTTTTTTCGCCGTCCCATGTGAAGGCGATGTGGCGCCATTGGCCAACGGATTGCTGTATGTTTGCGGTGGTGGAGGGATGAGTGTTCCCAGTATAGGAACGAACCCAGGTTATGGACTGAGGGTTTGCGGAGATTCTCCAGTACCCCGAGGTCTCGGAACGTTTGGCCACTACGTAACCTCCTTGTTCGTTTTCCGCCTTGATCCAGCCCGAGAACGAGAACGGACGGACGTCGTTTAGGGCGGTGGCTCCGGGAAAGGTTACGTAATCGTTCTCGCCGTCCAGGCTCAATGCTCCTCCGATTTTGCCTGGTGTCCACGAGGAAGGGTCATTGGAACCCCTGCCGATCAGGTTTCCGACGACGCCTTGACCGGACTGGTCGCCGACCACCGTTCCGTTGGCCTCGTCAAAGGTCCAGTGGGCGACCAATCCATAGGAAAGGGGCGGCGTGCTGTTGGCGTCGTTGGGATCCGAACCTGCAGCCGTTTCCAGATCATTGGCAAAGCCGTCGCCATCAAGGTCTCCGTTTTGTTGCTCTCCTTCCTTCTTCTCCATGCTTACCAAACGGATGCGCTCATCGTAGAACCATGCCGCTACGACGTCTGAACCCACTTCGGCCTCTCTGATTAGGTTTTTTGCAACTTGGTCGAGTCCTCCTCCCTGATTTGGGTTTCCTCCGATCCAGCGGGGAACGAAGCGTCGGAGCGGACCACCGTTCTGCTTGATCTCGACCCACTCGTCGCCCGACTTGGCCTCGACCTTGCCCTCGACCACGCCCTGGTTCTCGGTGGGCCTGAGGTTTTCCACCGCGGTGGCGGTGAGGCCGTCGGCTCCCTCGGCCTTCTCCCACTGCACCTTCACCCGGTTGGGGGTGTAGAGGTGGGAGGCGGTCTGGACCAGCGCAGTGGGCACGAGGACCTCCTGACCGTTGGCCTCGTTGTCGGGGCGGACTTCCAGCCAGTCGTTGTTGGCTCCCTTGCCCACGAGGATGCCTTCAGTTGTCCCTTGTTCCCCGAAGAGAATGGAAGCAAGGCCAACGAGAGCATTGGAAGAGAGCAGGATGAAGAATTTATTCTTTTTCATGAGCGTCATGTGCGGGAGCTTATTTCGGCAGAATTATTTTCGCTAAAGTTGATATAAAGTAAAGGTTTTAAGCATTTGAGGACTTTCAGCGGATTTTCCTTAGACTCACTAGCCTAATTCGTTCGTCCCATATCCATTTTGCCTGAACCGTGGAACCGATCTCGGCCTGTCGAATAAGGTCTTTTGCCTCTTGGTCGAGTCCTCCGCCTTGGTTTGGTGGACCGCCGAGCCAGCGGGGGACGTAGCGACGCATCGTTCCTTCGGCGGGCTTGATTTCGATCCACTCGTTGTCCGACTTGGCAACTACAAGGCCTTCCACGGTCCCCTTGTTTTCTGCAGGTCGGACCAACTTGATCGAGGTGGCAACGGGGTGTTTCTCGCGAGAGGTTTTCTTCCAAATAACTTTCACTCTATTGTGGGAGACGAGTTCATGAAATTCTTCCGAAAGCTTGTCGGGAACGACGATTTCGCCAACGTCCTTTCCGCCGTCCGGTCTAACATCCAGCCAAAAGCCGATTTCCCTACTATTACCTTTTTCGACAAGGATTCCTTCGGTGTAGCCTGTTTTGCTTCCCCTTAGGTTTTTCTTTTTTGCAACCTTACTTGAAGCCAAGCAGATTTGGGGGGCGAAGCTTGTAAGATTGACATAGGGGGCAACACTAGACTCGTACTTTTCAAGTTTTCTCTTCCCCGCGATTTTTCCTCCTTCACCCGCCTCGAATGTTCGCTTTGTCCGGGCGTCAACCCTTGAAATGATTTCGACTTCGCCCTCGAATACGTCGAATTGAGATTCTGAATCCTCCCCGGCGCTTGCCATAATTCCGAATTCCGTGCCAAGATCGCGTACTGTTGCATGTGGCGTTCGGACACTTATGTCACCATCATCTCGAAGCCTGACCAAGACCTTTCCCTCCTGCAAAAAGAGTTCGTTTGGCTTGTTGATTGAAAAAATGCTCGGTCCTTCCACAACCAGCGAGGCTCCACCGTCCATCCGGATTGCCGCCATTCCAGCGGACAAATGCAGGGTTTCCGGAGGCAAGCGTGATCCCATTTTAAAATTCCCTGATCGCCAGACTGCCTCGGGACCGCTCAGCAGGGTTGCATGAAGAAAGGTTGCACCGCCTACTTGGTTTTCATTCTCCTTTTCTTGGGTGTTTTGGCTTGCGGAATAGACTAGCGCAACGATTCCAGCGGCAATTGCAGCTGAAAGTGAAATTATCGCGGGGGAAAAGAACGAAAGCTTTCTCTTTTGCCGGAGCTCCGTCTGTTCTTCGACAGGTTCTTTTTGGGCAAGAAAACTCAACTCTGCCCAAAGAGCGGCTTGGTCGAGGTATTCCTCCACCGCTTTGTCGTCATTCCTCAAGTAATGCTCGAGCTCCCTGAATTCCTCCCTCCCCAAGGTGTTTTCGTACCGAGCCTCTATGAGCTCCCTCAACCTTCTTCTTTCTCCTGTTCCCTGACTTGCTTCAAACCCCCTCATCCGATGCCTCCTTCGGTCTCCGATTGTTTTCTTTTCATGCATTCCGCAAGGATGAGCCGAATGCGAGCCAATGAATTGTAGACGGACTTTACGTTGCATCCGAGCTGAGCTGCCAAGTCCGCTACGGTTCTTCCAGGTTCGTAGCGGGACAGGATAAGGTCTCGTTCTTTGTCGTTTATTTCAGACAAGCATTCCGAAAGGAATTGCAAACGACTGCTTCTGGACTCGTGAAAAATATTTTCCATTGAAGCCAGCCTTTCCATGATGTCCGTATCAAAAGTCATTTTCTTGGCGAAACCTTTTCTCGAATGATTCTTGAATAGGAAAAAAGCCGTGCTTCTGGCCCAAGCTCCAAAGTTGGTACCTTTTTCAAATTCATTAAATTTCTTCCATAAAACCGTGATGCATTCCTGGGCTAAGTCCTCGCTGTCGGCCAAGTTGCCGGTGAGGCTGACAAGGAATCCGAGCAAACCTGTTTGATTTGCCCGCACAAGTTTTTCAAATTCTTGCCTCTTGGTGGTTTCATCCCACTCTTCGTCATGCATTATCTTTTATCTTTTGCTGCAATTATATATGTCTTGTAAGGTTGATTTTGCTTGTAGATTTATCAAAAATAAATCCCTAAGCCATGGGAAGTCTCTTAAGTAATTGAGGTACATTGTTTTATGAAGTAATTAAATTTCCCAATTCCGTTTACCTTGAAAAGTCTTAATTCAGCCAGTCCACTTTCTTCGATCATCGTTAAAGGTGCTCGAGAAAACAACTTGAGGGACGTTTCCCTCGCTTTGCCCCGCGGAAAGCTGATTGGCGTTACCGGCGTGAGTGGTTCGGGCAAATCTTCGTTCGTCTTCGACGTCCTCGCGGCGGAAGGTCACCGAAAATACGTGGAAAGCCTTTCCGCAAAGGCACGTCAGGCCTTGGAAAAAGTGCGAAGGCCCGACGTTGATTACGTCGAGGGCTTGACTCCCGTCATATCCATTGAACAAGCCTCCGCTTCAGGGTCTGGTCCCAGAAGCACTGTTGCGACTGCCACCGAAGTCGCCGACTACGCCCGACTGCTCTGGTCTGCGGCTGGGGTTCCTCATTGTCCAGATGATGGAGGCCTTGTTTCGAGGCGTTCCCTAGACGATTGCGTCAATCGAATCCTTTCCGAGCCCTCCGGCAGCCGTTTGATGGTGCTGGCTCCATGGATGAAGGCCAAGGCTTCCGTGCTAAGGGAAGAACTGCCTCGACTGGAGAGGAGGGGATTTCAACGAGTTCGCATGGATGGTGAGATCAAGAGGCTTGATGACCGGGATCTAATTCCGGCGGGCACCCGAGGAACAGAGCTTGAGGTGGATCTAGTCGTGGATCGCTTGGTTCTGGAGGATTCTGCGCGCAGCCGCTTGGCGGATTCGCTTGAGCTTGCCTTTCGAGAAGGGGGTGAAAAAGCCTTGGTCTTGCTCTTCGCCAAGGATGGGAAGCCAGGAGAATTTCGTGAGTTCGGAGTTTCGCAGGCCTACTCATGTGAGGTTTGTTCCAAGACATATCCCCCGCCAAGTCCGAGGTTGTTCTCTTGGAACAACCCGGATGGAGCTTGTTCCAAATGCGGAGGACTCGGTGAAGTGCTTAGCTTTCGCGAGGACCTGGTCATTCCCAATCCTGATTTGTCGCTGAAAAAAGGTGCGATCAAACCTTGGCGCCTTGGGTCAAGAAGGATGATCATTCAGCGGAATGCCATTGTTAGGCAGTTGGCGGAGCAAGTACCTTTCGACTCCAAGACTCCCTGGGGCGAATTGCCTCAAAATATTCATAAATTACTGCTTTATGGAGACAAAAGGCGCAAGTATTTCTTGAAGCTCAAAGGAGGCAGGTCAAAACCGGAAAAAGTTTTTTTCGGTGGTGCCGTTGCAGACTTGGAGCACACGATGCTTACCACCTCCAGTGAAAACCTACGAACTCGCCTTTTGGCCTATCAAGTAGGTTCCGAATGTCCCGCTTGTAGGGGCAGGCGCCTTTCCTCGTATTCCCGAGGGATTCTGTTGGCTGGCCTCTCGCTTGATTCCTTCCTCGGTTTGACCATTGAGGAAGCAAGCCTTTTTCTCGAAAACAAGGTCTCGGGCTCATCGGAATTCGAGGTCGTTTCCGATGCTGTCGTAGGCTTGGGGAGGCGTTTGCGTTATCTTTGCGAGGTGGGATTGGGCTACCTTTCCCTCAGCCGACCTTACCGGACATTGAGCGGCGGGGAATCCCAGCGAGCCCGTTTGGCCACCCAATTGGGCATGGGCCTCGTTGGAGTTACCTATGCATTGGACGAGCCCAGCGTGGGTCTTCATCCTGCAGATCATCGAAGGTTGCTGGACGTGCTGCTTGGCCTGCGTGATCGCGGAAACACCGTTCTTGTCGTAGAGCATGATCCCGAGACCTTGCTGGAGTCGGATCGCTTGGTCGAAATCGGTCCCGGAGCAGGGGCGAATGGAGGTGAGCTTACTTTTTGCGGGACCGTTTCCGAATGCATTAAATC
>CAZNWO010000152.1:5340-7754 GCA_964576585.1 uncultured Puniceicoccaceae bacterium
AGGTGCGAGCGATGCAAGGGCGATGGTTCGGTCAAGCTGGACATGCAGTTCCTCGCCGACGTCTATGTGGAATGCGAAAGTTGTCGTGGCAAACGCTACAACCGCGAGACTCTTGAGGTTCGTTTTCGTGGCCACAATGTTTCCGAAGTTTTGGGACTCACGATTTCCGAAGCTATGACGCTTTTCGAGAATCAACCCGCCATTGCCGCCAAGTTGGCAACTTTGGAAGCGGTGGGGCTTGGGTACCTTCATCTTGGTCAGGCCGCCAACACGCTTTCCGGTGGAGAAGCTCAGCGATTGAAGCTCTCACTGGAGTTGAGTCGTCGTCAGGACGGTGGTGTTCTCTACCTGCTGGACGAACCTACTACGGGCCTTCATTGGGTCGACGTCCAACGGTTGATGGATTTGCTCTTCAGGCTTCGCGACGCCGGGAACACCGTCGTGGTGGTGGAGCATCATCTGGACGTGATTCGCTTGGCGGATCACGTCGTCGAGTTGGGGCCTGGCGGTGGCGCCAAGGGAGGTAGGATTATTTTCGAAGGTTCACCCGCTGGGTTGATTGAGCAGAAGTCTCCCACCGGTGCCTGCCTTTCCGAACACCTAAGGAGATTGGGTCTGGACAAGGCTTGATTCGCAGATTTGTTTGATTAAGGAAAATGGACGAAACGGAAGAAACTGAAGATAAATTGGCGGCAAAACGCCACCAATTCTGGCATGTTTGGCGTCGCCGAGGTTTCATTGTTATCGCCTTCATGCTGGTTCTCGTTCCTCTCTTCGGAACCTTCAAGCCCCTCTTTGACTTTCTTTTGTTCGCGGTATCCTTGGCTGCCTTGACTTACCCGATCCTGTTTCGTCCGGTTGAGAAGTTCGGGCGACGCATGGCACCTAATCTATCGCCGAAGCGACGTTCGGAGCTTTGCGCCGTGTTCGCCACTGGGTTCCTGCTCCTCATCTTTCTTTTGCCTTTGTTCGTAGTCGTCTACGGTGGCTCTGATTCACCTGGAGAGTTGGTGGATGTCATGCTGGGACTTTTGGTAGGGGATGCGGGGGCCAGAGATGCCTTGCTGAAGGGAGTTGCGGAGACGCTTCATGAAATTAAGTCGATTTATCCAAGATTGCCGATAGATGAGGAGCGCGCGGTTGCCTTTACGGCTCGTTTTCTCGGCGACGCAACCGAGTTTTCAGGTTCGATTATGGATTATCTCTTTAAGGGTACTCGCGGTTTTGTTGCCGAGTTGGCTTTGGCTCTGATTGCCCTTTCCTTCCTATATGCACATGGGCCTGCTTTTGTTCGTAAGGCATTGGCAACGGGTGGGTTCTCGACTTTCGAGGCTAAGGCCTGGATGAGGCTGCATAGAGGCATTACCTTCCGTTTGCTTAGCGATACCGTTCTTACCGCCTTGGCTCGTGGTTTCTGCCTCGGGCTCGTGGCTTCCGTTGTAGGCGGATTTTTCTTTTTGCCCGTTTTTCTGCTTGGAGCTTTTGCCGGTTTGGTTCCAGTCGTCGGGAGCGCTATGGTATGGTTGCCTCTCGCATCATTGGTTTGGTCTCGTGGGGAGCCTGGAACAGCCGTCTTACTCGTGCTGGCAAGCATCATCCTCAACTTTCTGGTCAGTCAGGCGAGGAGTCATATGGGGCGAAAGTTGCACGAGCAGGGTGCTTGGATGAGCTTCCTGCTTTTTCTAGGAATTATCGGAGGCATCCTTGGTTATGGGGCGCAAGGCTTCGTGATCGGACCCATGGCCGTGGTTTTAGCCTATGGACTCGTTCGCTTCTTGGCTAGTCCCGGACGCGAATCGGATGAATTGGGCGAGACCGAAGCTTAGTCGGCATCATAAATTTTCACCTTCTCCCAGAGATGGGCGCATTCTTCCACGAACTTGCGGTGAATCGGGTCTTCTTGGTAAAGGTCGTGAGCTTCGATGTCCCGCAGGACAACGGTCAGTGAACAGTCGTAGCTGTCGTCGACAACCGGTCTCTTGGTGGTATTAGCAGGAGTTCCGATTAGGACTTGTTCCGTCGATTCTATCGTTGCCAGATTTTCAACCCCGGCTTGAAACTGTGTCGTTTCATCTTCGCTTAGGTCGGGCTTCAGCCAAAAGAAAACTGTATGAACTAGCATCACTTGTCTTTACAATTCCAATTGAGATTTACCAAGAAAAATCACCTTTTCGAACTTTTTCGCAGGGGGGAGGAGAGAATCCTTTGCCTTGGAATGCAGAGATTTAGCTATATCGGGAAGGTTTTGGAGTGATGAAGCAATATTTGCTCGAACTTATTCCTTGCAAATTAATGCAAAAATCTTTCGCTGAACTTCCCCTTTACAATCGAATCCTAAAAACGGACGCGCGCATGAAACCCTCCTTTTCTTACAAACATGGTCATTGCCCAGTCGCAATCGGTCTGCGTTACCT
>CAZNWO010000153.1:0-7722 GCA_964576585.1 uncultured Puniceicoccaceae bacterium
CGCATGTGCTCGGTCAAGGATGCGGATCCGTGCCGGGCGGAAAGCTCGACCAAGGAGCGAACTCCCCGGCGCACGGCGGCAACCTGGGCCAAGAGGTCGGCGAGGTTCTCGTCAGGGTTTCGGGAAGGATGGGGGCCATTGCGAAAGAGGGCAGCCACTTGCTCGACTCGGGATTCGCCCGAGCGGAAGAGGTGGGTAGGCGGAATGACCACTCCCTCCTCCGCCAGGCAACGAGCCTCGGGAGGCATGGAACCGGGACGGATTCCACCGATCTCCGCATGGTGGGCGCGGTTGGCGACGTAGGCGAAGAGCGCGCCCGAGGAGTCGTGGACGGGGGCGAGCACGGTGACGTCGGGAAGGTGGGAACCGCCGAACCCGGGATGGTTCGAGACGACTACGTCCCCGGGTTCCATGGGCAAGGCCTCGGCAATCTTCCGCACGCAGAGACCGAGGGCCCCGAGATGGACGGGAACGTGCGGGGCGTTGGCGGTGAGGTTGCCCTCGCCATCGAGCAAGGCGCAGGAGAAATCGAGCCTCTCCTTGACGTTGGTGGAGAGGGCGGTGCGCTCGAGCTGGGCACCCATTTCTCGAACCAGGCTAAGGAAACGATTGGCAAAAAGCTCGCGTGCGGCAATCCCGCCCAAGCCCGAGTCGGCATCGACCCCCGACAGCTTTTCCAGCATGAGGCTGCCCTTGTCCCCTACCCCTGCTCTCCAGCCCGCCTTCAGGAAAAGAGTGCCGAACGAATCGGGTACGAGCGCCGGGCCATCCAGGCTAGTGCCCGGCAAAAGGGTTTCCCTCGGGTACTCGGGCAATGCGGCGGAACCTTCGGGAGTCTCGTCGGGCAAGGGAACGTCGCCGGGAAAAACTTCAGGTTCATCGGGATCGGAAGCCAAGGAGGCAATGACTCGAAGGGAAACAAGCTCGATGGGACGATCTTCGGGAAGGTATCCGAAAATACCCTCGTACCGATCCTTGAAGAGAACGGGCAGGTCGGAGGGATTCTCGAAGTCAATTTCGAGGGGAGCGTCCTGTCCGCGAAACTGAAGAAAGGCAGTCTTTCGACGCAAGCGACCTCCGGATGCCTCGAGGTCCAGGGAGGCAACAGCCTCGTCCGCAAGCTCGTCCAGCAGAACGGGCAGGTCGACCTCTTCCAGGAGGCGCAGCACCTGCCGCTCGGCAAAGCGCTCAAGCATGGCCTTGGACAAGCCGTAGGCGCTGAGCAAGCCGGCATCGGCGGGAGAGAGGATGCGAGAGATGCCAAGTTTCTCGGCAACCCCGCAGGCATGCTGGCCGCCCGCTCCGCCGAAGGCAACCAAGGCATAGTCCGCGGGATCGTAGCCCTCGCGAACCGAAACCTTGCGGATGGCTCCCGCCATGGCGTCGTCCGCCACCTCGAGAAAACCTAGCAAGGTCTCCTCTCGGGAACGACCGCAGGAATCAAGCAATTGCTTCAGTCTGCGCTCGGCCTCTTTTGGAAAAACAGGCGCGGCAAAATGCTCGATCGAAAGCCTCCCGAGCAAGAGGTTGACGTCGGTCAGGCAGAGGGGACCACCGAACCCGTAGCAGGCGGGACCCGGCCTTGCCCCCGCGCTCTCGGGCCCCACGAGAAGCAGGTCGCCCTCGACGCGGCAAATGGAACCACCTCCCGCAGCGACCGTCTCGATCCTGAGGGCAGGCGCGGAAACCAAGGCATCTCCCACCTCGTGGCGATCGCAATAATCGAAGTCCCCGTCGAAGCGCGAGACGTCCGCAGAGGTGCCTCCCATGTCGAGGGCAATCGCCTTATCGACACCTGCGCGCTTAGCAACCGAGGCAGCCCCGACCACTCCTCCCGCGGGACCACTCAGAAGGCTGTCGACGGAACGATAGGAATCTTTCCCGACAAGCCCGCCAGCGCTCGTCATGACCCGCAGCGAGCCTCCCGACAAGGACGTCGAGACGTTTTCCAGGTAGTCGCGGAGCACAGGATCGAGGTATGCCTCGACGACGGCCGACTCGGCCCGAGGCAACCACCTGAAGAAGGGATGAATGGAGGCGGACGTCGCTACCACGGAAAAGCCTTCTTCCTTGAGGAAATTCGATAAGGAGTTTTCGTGATCCGGATTGAGGTAGGAGTGCAGCAAGGAGACCGCGGCCACGCGACGACCTTCCCCGCAAAGCCGTTGGACCTCGGGCCTGAGCGCGTTCAGGTCGATCGACTCGAGAACCTTCCCGCCCCGATCCATGCGCTCGGGAACCTCGACGACCTCGCAGTGAAGGGGTTCCCGCTTGCGAGGCTTCAGGTCGAAAAGCCCGAGTCGCCTTTGATCCCCGATTCGCAGAAGGTCGCGAAATCCGCGAGTCACGAAAAACACGGGAGCAGTCCCCTTCCCCTCCAGCAAGGCGTTCGTGCAACGGGTAGTGGCCAACCTCATCGCGACTTCGGCATCCGCCAACTCGCGTCCAAAGGAGGACAAGGCAAGGCGAGCCGCGAGAATGGGCGCCTCCAGTCCGGAATCCAACTCGAGGGGCTCTCCTGCCTTGGGTGAAAATGGAAAGTCGTCGGACAAGGACAGCTTGCGTGAGGAGGACTCGTAGGATGCAACTTCGCCCGAAAAGCCGGGCTGACTTGGAAACCTCAGGCCAAACCCGACGGGCAACTCGTCGGGAGCATCCCACGCCGCCTCAATGCGGATTTCGCGAGGACCGAGGATCTCGCGGACAATGCCGGGAAGAGTCCCCCGGGAGAGCGCCTTGGCCCGACCGACCGAGCCGTCGGGCGCCTCCACGAGGCAATCGGTAAAGGTGCCGCCCGTGTCGACGTGGACCTTCCACGTTTCCTCCCCGAAGTTGGCCATGAGAAAAGATCAGTCCGTCGGCGGACCGTTCCTCCAAGACTCGAGAAAGTCGAGGTAAGCGGAGGGCAGACCAACTTCCCGGGCTCCCCGGATCACGGCGTCGGCATAGGCTCCGGAGGGAACGCCCGAGGTCTCGTCGGAAGCCCTATAGCCGATTGCCTCGACGACCTCCTCGGAATCGATTAGGGTCAGTTCGCAATCGACTCGATGGTAGTAACCGCCGGCAACTCCCTCGTATCGATCCAGGGACTTCCAGTGCTCATCCGTAAGCTCCCACAGGCAACCAAGGACCTCGGCCGAGGGATCGTCCAAGGCGGTGACGTATCCCCTGCCGTTGATGATGAAACGCCATCCCGGTTTGCGGGCCAACCCAAGCATTTTCGCACCGGGACACCGATCGGCCATCTGCTCGAGGTTCATGTTTGAACCATAGGCAAAGTAGGGAGCATTCATGAAAGCGAATCGTGGCTCAGAAGTTGAGCTTGGCAATTGGAAAAGAATCCCTGCTCTTTCGGCTTGAAAAGAAGGCGCAAATAAGCATGATGTCTGGCTTGCGTTAGAGGCAACCACTCTTGGAAAGCCTCCTCGGTGCCCCCCAATCCAACCCCGTAAGGCAAGGTGCGGGACGAAACGGCGCCCTCGGCTTCGGCTGAGTCGCGGCCCTGCAAACGCAAGGCCCACGGACCGAGAAAACTAAGAATAAACCATGTCCGAAAACATCGACAAGCAAAGTATAATCGAGGATAACCGAACCCACGAGAAAGACACCGGGTCCGGAGAAGTACAAATCGCGCTGCTCACGCATCGCATCGCTCACCTGACCGAGCACCTGAAGACCCACCGGAAGGACTTTCACTCCCGCAGGGGTCTGCTCTTGATGGCTGCAAAACGCCGTAAGCTACTGGAATACCTGAAGCGAACGAACCTCGAAGGTTACCAAGCCCTCGTCCAGAAACTGGGCCTGCGCCGCTAAGGCGAACGCCACCCCTGCGCCCCTTCCCACTGCAATCCGGTTCGCCATTCGGCGAAGCCATTTTCGCTAGGACGTGCGCAGAAACCTACCCCCACGCTCCGGCGTACTTTAAGGCAGGAGGCATTCCCAAATGGAACAGGCTCACCAAAAGGATAGAGGCAGAAGCAAGTAAGACACGAAATATACAAATCACAAAAGAAGAAGTATCAAAGAAGATATGAAACAGAAGCACAACGTAAGCGCCGACAAGCTCGGCATAAACATCTCCACCGGCACCTTGGCCGGCCTCGCCAGCGGGGCCGTCACGATCAGTCTCGGGGAAACGAACTTGTTCGTCTCGGCCACCGCCGCGTCGACCCTGAGACCCGACCAAAATTGGTTTCCGCTCACAGTGGACTATCGCGAGAAGTTCTCCGCCGCCGGACGTTTCCCGGGAGGCTATTTCAAGCGGGAGGGTCGCCCCAGCGAAAAGGAGATTCTCACCTCAAGGCTTTGCGACCGCCCCCTCCGCCCCCTCTTTCCGAAGGGCTTCATGAATGAAGTCCAGATCATCGGCTACCTCTTGACCACGGACCAAGTGAACGAGGCCGACGTCCTCATGGTAAACGGGGCATCCGCCGCCCTCATGATCTCGGACGTTCCTTGGAACGGACCCGTCGGCTGCGTAAGGCTTGGCGAGATCAACGGCGAATTCGTCGTAAACCCGACCAACGAGGAAATGTACGACTCCACGCTCGACCTCATCTACGTCGGCAACGAGAAGGAAATGTTGATGATCGAGGGTTCCGCCGACCAAATGCCGGAAGACCGATTCGTGGAGGCCTTGGAATATGCCCACGATGCCATCCAGGACATCATCGCAGCCCAGCGCCAGCTTGCCGAGCTCTGCGGCAAGCCCAAGAAGGAGTTCGACCTAGTCAAGACTCCCGAGGAAGTCATGTCCATCTGCCGCGAGATCACCGGCGACCGTTTGCAGGACGCAATCTTCGCCGACTCCAAGCAGGAGCGCCAGGCAGCCGTGGACGTCATCAAGGAAGAGGCCAAGACCGCCTGCGAGGAAAAGCTTGGGGAAGAGTACGACTCCAACCACGTGAACATGGCCTTCGAGGTCCTGCAGGAAGAAATCTACCGCGAAAACATCCTCGAGCGCAGCAAACGCGCCGACGGACGCGCCGCCGCCGACCTGCGGGAAGTTTCCTGCGAGACGGGAGTGCTGCCCAGGGTTCACGGTTCCGCCACCTTTACCCGAGGCGAGACCCAGTCGCTGGTTCTCACCACCCTCGGGACCAGTCGGGACGTACAGGACCTGGACGGCCTGACGGGCGGCGCCACCGCCAAGTCCTTCATCCTGCACTACAACTTTCCTCCGTTTTCCGTCGGCGAGGCGGGCCGATTCGGCTTCACCAGCCGGAGGGAAATCGGGCACGGCGCCTTGGCGGAACGTTCCGTCCTCCCCGTGCTTCCCCCCGAGGACGAGTTCCCCTACGCCATTCGACTGGTCTCCGAGATCATGTCCTCCAACGGATCCACCTCCATGGCCAGCGTATGCGGAGGCTCCCTTGCCCTCATGGATGCCGGCGTGCCGATCAGCGCGCACGTCGCGGGCATCTCCACGGGGCTGGTAAGCAAGAGCGACGACGACGGCAACATCACCAAGCACGTCGTTCTTACCGACATCATCGGCGCCGAGGACCACTTCGGCGACATGGACTTCAAGGTATGCGGAACGCGCAAAGGCGTAACCGGCTTCCAGCTCGACCTCAAGATTCACGGCCTGCCCTTCTCCATTGCAAAGGAAGCCATGAAGCAAGTCACCGAGGCCCGCCACAAGATCCTCGACGTCATGGAGGCAGCCCAAGGCACCCCCCGCTCCGGGCTGCGCGAGCATGCTCCGCAGATCGAGATCATCCAGATCGACCCCGAGAAGATCGGCGCCCTCATTGGCCCCGGAGGCAAGAACATCCGACGCATCACCGAGGTTACGGGCGCCAGTCTGGACATCGACGAGGACAACAGCGGAAAGATCCGCGTCTACGCCAGCAACAGCGAGGCCATGGAACGGGCCAAGCAGGAAATCGACGTCGCCACGGGCGAGATCGAGGTGGGCAAGACCTACCGAGGAATCGTGCGGGGCGTAAAGGACTTCGGCGTATTCGTGGAATGCCTGCCGGGCAAGGAAGGCCTGGTTCACGTCTCCGAGATGGCCGACTTTCGGGTCAACCACCCCGAGGACATCTGCAAGCTCGGCGACGAGCTTGTCGTCAAGTGCATCGCCACCGACGAAAGAGGTCGCGTAAAGCTCAGCCGACGCGCAGCCATGGAAGAGCAGCAAGCCAAGATGGAGGATGATTCCCCCGCCGAGGAACCTGCAGATTCCACCTCCGAGCAACCCGCTGAAGAGCAACCTTCTGAAGAACCCGCGCAAGCGGAAGAAGCCGCGCCCGAAGAAGCTGCGGAAGACTCCTCCCCCGAGGAATCCGCAGAAGAGGCCGCGGAAGAGCAACCTGCTGAAGAGGCTGCGGAAGAAGCCGCAGAGGAACAGTCCGACCAGTCCGCGGAAGACTCCTCCCCCGAGGAAGCCGCGGATGAACAACCGTCGGATGATCAGCCCGAGCAATCGGAAGATTCAGCTCCCGATCAAGACGAGGATGGCCCCGAGTCCTTGGAAAAAGAGGAGCAATCCTGATTCCCCCCGACAACCTAAATCCCCTTTGAAAACGGACGCCCCCGCAGGAAATTGCGGGGGCGTCCAAGTTTCAGGACAAGCCGCCCGCCCATGAGTTCCAGACCCCTCGCCCTCCTCTCGAACGACGACGGCTTCGACTCCCTCTTCCTCCTCGAGCTCGCCCGGGCCGCCGACCAACACTTCGACCTCGTCACCTGCGCCCCCGCCGATGAGCAAAGCTGGATCGGGCACGCCATAAGCCGCCGCAACAAGCTCGTCCCCGAGGCCGTCCAAGGCTTCCCCGGGACCGCCTACAAGCTCAACGGCACCCCCGCCGACTGCGTGAACTTCGCCCTCGGGCACCTCACCCCCACCACCCCGGACCTAGTGCTCTCGGGCATCAACCTCGGCTACAACGTCACCCTGCCCATGGTTCTTTCCTCGGGCACCGTCGGGGCTGCAATGGAGGGCGCCCTGCACGGCATTCCCTCGGTCGCCGCCAGCATGGCGCTCCCCGTCGAGACCTTCGAGGAAATCCGCGAAAACAAGGGCCGAGTCGAAGGCGCTCTCCTGGAATCCCTCCGCGAAAGCGCCCTGCGCACCGCAGCCTACGCCCTGGACCTCTGCTCCCGTCCGCCCGAGCCCGGGCTCGTGGTGCACAACCTCAACTTCCCCGAGAACTCCACCCCTCAAACCAAGCTCATCGAGGCCTTTCCCGACGAGCTTCGCCTCGGCAGCCTCTTTCAACCTGTCGACGGTGGCCCCGGCTACCAACTCGAGTACCAAACCAAGTGGCTCGACGACGCCGACCCCACCCCGGGATCCGACCTCGCAGCCCTGCGGGCATCCGAGGCCAGCGCAGCACGCCTCGACTTCGCCGCCATACGCAGCGCAAAAAGTCCTTGAGCAGGGGCCTCCGGGCCGCTCTACTCCACTTCATCGTCATGCTGCACAAGTTCTTCCAGTGGGTCTACCGAGTAAGGAGACCCGGCTCCAACCCCCTCTACAGGAAGATCGAGGGACGCTCCAAGGAACGCGACCTCATCCAATACTTCCACCAGTTCGGCGACTACGACACCGCCAACTCCCAAAGGTCCCGCTGGCTCCTCAAGGGCATTTCCAAGGTCGTCTCCTTCATCCTCATCCTCGCCTTGGCCATCTGGTTCGCCTACGAGAGCTACCACGGCCTCCTCATCTACGACTGAGGCCCATCCACTACCTTGATCAGCGAGCACCCTCGCGCT
>CAZNWO010000154.1:0-7642 GCA_964576585.1 uncultured Puniceicoccaceae bacterium
GTCGATCCAACGACTTCCCAACCAGATCCTCTCCTACCCCCTGAGCCACAGCCGATTCCTTCGCCTCCTGTTGCCGATCCTCCGGGCTTTCCACCGCTTGAAGATTCAAGCTTGCCTGCACCTCCTCCACCATTGCCTTCGAATTCAGACCCAATCTCGAATCCTGCCCCACCGCCACCATTGGATTCTTTGCCTCCTGCTCCTCCGCTCCCTCCATCGGGAACTGTTCCTGATGCAGGAGGGGCCTTACCTCCTTTCCCTGGAACGCCTCCTGCAAATGATGGTCAGGCATTGCCACCCCTGCCTCCTCTACCCTGAGACAGATTTCGACAAATTTGTAAAACAAACCTGAAGCCCGAATAGTAATTTGGGATAGCTGATAGTTTTTTTATAACAAAGAAATTAGGCTACTCGTAAAGTGGACCCTGAAAACGACTCGATCATTGGCAATGATCAATCCGACGAAGACACAAAGCGTAGAGCCTTTATAGCCAAGACCACCGTTGGCGTCTCTGCGGCTTGCGCTGTTTTGCCGTTGGCTTCGGGCATACCGTCGATCCTGGATCCAATCCATGATTCGACCAACGATCAATCATCCGAAGAGCCTTGGTCTAAGGTTGCCTTGTTCTCCAATGTGCCCGAAGACGGAACTCCTGCAAAATTCAGCGTAACCCTTGAGAAAGTTACCGATGCCTGGACAACTCTTCGAGACGTTCCGGTCGGTGCAGTGTACCTTGTTCGCAAGGGCAATCTGATCAAGGCATTCAACCTCAAGTGTCCGCACCTTGGTTGTGCAATCGACTATAGAGGAAACAAAGGCGATTTTTTCTGTCCATGCCACAACAGCGCCTTTGACTTGGATGGTTCCATTTCAAATCCAGACAGTCCAAGCCCCAGAGGAATGGATGAACTTGAAACCAAGACTGAGGAAGGTTTTGTTTGGATTCGCTTTAAACAGTTTCGACCAAACTTGAAGGAACGAATTCCTGTTGCATGAAGCAAATCCTCGATTGGCTGGATAACAGATCCGGGTATCGAGCTCTGCTCAAGGAAGCTCTGTACGAAAAGGTTCCCGGAGGAGCGAGATGGCGGTATGTCTGGGGAAGTTGCCTAACCTTTGCGTTTTTTGCTCAGGTTGTGACGGGAACCATTCTCTGGATGTTCTACAGTCCAAGCGCTCAAACTGCGTGGGAAAGCGTCTATTTTATCCAATACCATGCTTGGGGAGGATGGTTCCTTAGGGGAATTCATCACTACATGGCGCAAGCAATGATAGTGCTTTTGGTTCTACACCTCATGCAAGTCGTAATCGATGGGGCTTACAAGGCTCCCCGAGAGCTAAACTTTTGGTTCGGATTGGGCTTGATGGGTGTGACCTTGGCACTCTCCTTGACGGGCTACCTTCTACCTTGGGACCAAAAAGGTTTTTGGGCTACAGCTGTGGCGACAAACCTAATTGCAGAAGTTCCATTAATTGGAACAATTCTGCAGCAATTGGTCGTTGGAGGAGTCGAGTACGGGCATCACACCTTAACTCGCTTTTTTGCTTTGCATGCGGGCATACTGCCGGGACTGTTGATCGCCTTGGTCGCAGGTCATGTTTACCTATTCCGCAGACATGGAATACATGCAAAAGATCCTCGACCCAGTCGAGATTCATACTTTTGGCCGGATCAAGTTCTCAAGGATGCCGTCGCCTGTCTTGCCGTTATGTTGGCAGTTGTCGGCCTAACGATATATTTTCGAGGCGCTCCCTTGGGACCACCCGCAGATCCTGCCAATGAATTTCCTGCAAGACCCGAATGGTATTTTCTGTTTCTCTTTCAATTCCTAAAATATGTCCCCGCATTCTGGGGCGCGGTCCTGATTCCGGGAATCATTGCCTTGGTTTTTTTCTTACAGCCTTTCATTGGAAAGTCTCGAGAAGGGCACAAGTTCAACATAGGTTTCCTCTGGTTTCTTCTTGTGGGTTCGGCAATCCTCACCTTCATGGCTTTTTCCGAGGATCGAGGAAATTTGAAGCACTTGGCAGCCGTAGCCGAAGCCGATTGGCAGGCGGATCGCGTTAGGACTCTCGCTCAGAAATCGGGCATCCCTCCCTCGGGAGCAGTTACTCTCCTAAGAAATGATCAAGAGAACCGCGCTCGCCGACTCTTCTCAGCAAATTGCTCCAGTTGCCATAGGTACAACGGTCATGATGGTCGCGGATTTCCCGTCGATGGCAACCAATCCGCCCCTGACCTTGCAGGGGTCGCAAGCGTGGACTGGCTGCTGAAACTTCTCGATTACGACCATTATGTCTCCAAGGAATTTTTTGGCGGTTCAAAACTCAAAAGCGGCAAGATGGCGGAAAAGGTCTTGAAGAAATTTGATGATGATGAAAAGAAACTCGTACCCAAGGTTGCCCACTTGCTCTCCGATCTAGCCGAATTACCCTATCAATCGAAACTTTCTGAGGAAGAAAGAGAAGCAGGATTTACAGTTTTCTTCGATGACTTGGCATGCATCGACTGCCACGACATTGAGAGCGAAGACGAGGGAAGCGCCCCCGATCTCACGGGTTACGGTTCCAAGCAATGGTTAACGGAAATCATTTCGGATCCTTCTCACGAAAGATTTTATGGCAAGGCAAACGATCGCATGCCTTCATTCGGAAGAGATCGGAAACTGTCCACCGAAGAGATTGGGATTCTCGTTGATTGGCTTCGCTCCGAACCATCTTCCTTGTTTGGGACTCCATGATTCTTTTCTCCTTCTCCTTGAAGTTACCGACAATTTCCTTTTTCTAATGCTTTTTAGTTCGTAGTTCAACAATCGCATGAAGGTTTACATTTCAAAGGAAGGTAAGAACTTCGGGCCTTTTGCTCCTGATGAGCTTAGGTCACACCTCGATGCTGGGCATTTTTCCAATACCGACCATGCCATGCAGGAAGGAGGGAAGGAATGGCAAACGGTCCGGGACTTTCTCTCGGACTTGGACTCTCCGGTCAAGGATGCCTCCGTCGAAGTTGACCAAGACGAGGATGTAGATTACGATAAACTTAAGCAATGGGAGGATGAGTTTGAGGATTTTGACGACAAGGAGGAGGACTCTTCATCGACTGAAGCATCCGTCACAAAGCCTTTAGGCGAACAACCCAAACCCGAATCACCAAAGCCTGCACCTATCGTCCAGTCAGCTCCATCGGCACAAGAAGAAGTTGTCGAAAAACTGCCCCAACAGCCCCCTCCAGCATCTGTTCCCGCTGAAGTCAAGCTCCCCGAAGCCGTTCCACAGGCAACGGAGAAATCTCCTGCTATTCCTGAGGAAACGGTTCCGACTCCCGACCAACCACCCGCCCAAGAAAAACTCGAGATAAGACGCGATTCCGGCGAAGACAAGTCCAGACCCCGCAGGAAATCGAGTGCTCGCCGATCGCCTAGCCAAAAGATTTCAGGAATGAATCGGGGCCAAACAGTGATTGTGGTCAAAGGAGGAGGAATCGGGTCCAAGATCTTTACGACCTTGATCGTACTGTTTGTACTAGCCCTAATTGTAGGGGTCATAGGTGTCGCCGCTTACTTCATGGCTCCCCAAGCAGTCGGACCAATTCTGAAAAAGATTGGCATCCCCGTGCAAGTTCCCGATCCGGTCGGGGAGAAAAAGGACTCAAAGCAAACAGACAACTCAAGCAAGATAGAGCTAGCCAACTTTTCGGGTCTCAGCCTAACAGAAGACAACATTCAACAACTTCGAACACTCGCAGTCGACTTTTATCGAGCCGATGAAGGAAGTGCCCTGAGATGCGTGGCTTCAGTTGACCCCGAATTGCCATTTGTCGACGACGATTTGGCAGCATTAGAACCACTCTCAAGAAAACTGGTCTGGCTAGACTTGACCAAAGGCAAGCTTACCGACGCAGGCTTAACTCGATTGTCCGCCATTCCAAATATTCGCCGACTTTTCCTCGAGGACAATAAAGGCATTACTTCACGAGGCATTTCAGATCTTGCTGCCTTAAAGAACTTGCAATGTTTGAATTTGGTCGGAACTAGCCTTGACGATTCTGTCATCGATATCCTAACCGGGATGACCTCCTTGCGGGAGGTTTACCTTTGGCGTTCCGGGGTATCCTCGGAGGCGGTCGGTCGCTTGCGGGAGGCTAGACCAGACATGCTGGTCCAATCCAGCTGACTCCGGATACCTACGCCTTTCTATAGCTCACGGCTTTTCTGCGCCTCGGATAGCAGGTTCTGCAAATCTCACAAATCGTACCATCGCATCCCCTAGCCGAGCAATGCTCGCGTCCATAATAGATGATTTGAAGGTGCAGACGACTCCAAGTTTCCTCCAAAAACAACCCCTTTAGGTCGGCTTCCGTCTGGGTGACGCTTTTGCCATTTGTAAGCCCCCACCTTTGGGCAAGCCTGTGAATGTGGGTGTCTACGGGAAATGCGGCATGGCCAAAAGCTTGAGTCATTACAACGGATGCAGTCTTATGTCCCACGCCTGGCAAAGCTTCCAGTTCCTCGAAAGTTTGAGGGACCATTGACGAATGCTTTTCCACAAGGATTCTCGAGAGATTTCTGATCGAGGAAGCTTTTCTGGGAGATAAGCCACAAGGTCTCACAATGGCGTCAATTTTATCTACGGAAAGTCGCGACATGGCTTTGGGATTGTCGGCCATTTCGAAAAGCTTCGGAGTTGTCTTGTTGACTCTGACATCAGTGCATTGTGCCGAAAGCACAACTGCGACAAGCAAGGTGAACTCGTTACTATGGTTTAAGGGGATCTCAGGATTCGGATAAATTTCGTCAAGTTTTTTGTTAATATATGCCGCCCGCTCTTTCTTCGTCATCTACCTATTGAAAAATCGTTTTTCAATACTGGCAAGCCGGTTAAGGTGAGTCAAAAAGTCCCGGCAATGCGGCGACGCCCGGATTGTGTCACTCAACCCCAACCTTCGAATGTACATAAATAGTTGAATGAAAGTAAAATAAGAATATTGAGGCTTTTCTGCAACAGGAATGCATCTTGCAAAAGATAAAGCATGAATATTGATCCCGAGAAGTTCACTGAGATGGGAATGAGTGCCATTGGCGAAATGGCTGAAGTTGCCCGAAGAAATGGACAGCAGGAAGTTGATGTCTGGCACCTTCTGGCTGCCTTGGTTCGCCAAGAACACGGCATCGTACCTTCCTTATTAGAGGAGATCGGTATCGGTGCCTCTCCTGTTCAGCTATCCCTAGAAAGGGAACTGGGAAAATTGCCCAAGATTGCCGGGAATGTTAACACCTCACGATCCTATGCCTCCGCTAACTTAACGGAGTCCGTTGAAAAGGCGCAGTCCATAGCCAAAGATATGGAAGACGATTACGTCAGCACCGACCATTTGTTCCTTGGTTTGCTCTCCATTGGCAAACCCGCTGCCTTATTGAAGTTCTTCAAGAATTTCGATTTGTCGGAAAAGAAAATCAGAAAAGCTCTCGAGGAAATGCGAGGCGGACAGAAAGTAACGACCAAGACCCCCGAAAACACCTTCCGTGCCCTCAAGAAATTTGGCATCGACTTGGTTGAGCAAGCGAAACTGGGCAAGCTCGATCCAGTAATTGGTCGTGATGCAGAGATTCGCCGAGTTATTCGCATCCTTTCCCGCAAGACCAAAAACAATCCTGTTCTCATTGGTGAACCTGGTGTAGGCAAAACGGCAATCGTCGAAGGCTTGGCTCAAAGAATTGTCCGGGGTGACGTTCCCGAAGGGTTGAAGGACAAGACTATCTTTACGCTCGACATGGGTTCCCTGCTTGCGGGCGCTAAGTTTCGCGGAGAGTTCGAAGAACGGCTCAAGGCTGTCCTCACAGAGGTCGGCAAGGGCGAAGGGAGAATCATCCTTTTCATCGACGAAATGCACACCATTGTGGGAGCAGGCAAGGCGGAGGGAGCCATAGATGCCGGCAACATGCTAAAGCCGATGCTGGCTCGCGGGGAACTGCATTGCATCGGTGCCACGACCCTGAACGAGTATCGTCTTCACGTTGAAAAGGACGCAGCCCTGGAAAGACGTTTTCAAACCGTATTGGTCGAACAACCGAACGTAGAAGACACGATTTCAATTTTAAGGGGATTGCGGGAACGTTTTGAGATTCATCATGGAGTCAACATTCGGGACGAATCTCTAGTCAGTGCCGCCGTGCTGTCCAATCGATATGTTTCCGATAGGTTCCTTCCAGACAAGGCGATCGATTTGGTGGACGAAGCTTGTGCGATGATTAGAACGGAGCTCGACAGCATGCCCGCCGAGCTTGATGAGGTAAGCCGGCGGGTTCTCCAGCTTGAGATCGAAGAGACTGCCCTCAAACTTGAAAAAGATAAGGCAAGCAAGGATCGCCTGGAGGCACTAAGAAAAGAGTTGAGCAATGCTCGCGACAAGATGGAAACCATCAAGCGCAAGTGGGAGAATGAGCGAAAGGGTATTGATGATGTTCGGGTACTTAGGGAACAAATCGAATCCACTAGAGCGGAGATGGAAAGAGCCGAACGGGCTTACGATCTAAGCCTCGTTGCCGAGCTCAAGCACGGCAAGCTGCCTACCCTTGAAGCTGAGCTTGAAAAGCTTGAAAATGCGGAAAAGAAGGAAGACTCGATATTAAAGGAGGAGGTAACCGCAGACGAGATTGCGGACATTGTAGCTCGTTGGACTGGAGTTCCTGTCACCAAGTTGATCGAAGGCGAACGAGAAAAACTACTTCGGCTGCAGAGCATTCTGCATGATCGAGTGATCGGCCAAGACGAAGCCGTTGACGCGGTTGCAGAAGCCATCATGAGAGCAAGGGCAGGCATCAAGGACCCTCATCGTCCTATTGGATCCTTCCTCTTTCTTGGTCCTACCGGGGTGGGGAAGACCGAACTGGCAAAGACATTGGCAGAAAGCCTTTTTGACAGCGAAGAAAACATTGTACGAATCGATATGTCGGAATACATGGAAAAGCATTCCGTGTCACGATTACTAGGAGCTCCTCCGGGATACGTAGGATACGAAGAGGGAGGGCAGTTGACTGAAGCGGTTCGTAGAAAGCCTTACTCAGTCATTCTATTTGATGAAATAGAAAAGGCGCATCCCGATGTCTTTAATGTATTGCTACAATTGATGGACGACGGAAGGCTCACGGATTCTCAGGGACGAACAGTGGACTTCAAAAATGTCGTAGTCATAATGACTTCAAACGTAGGCAGTCGCTACCTACAGGAAAATGTAATTAACACGAGTATTTCCGAAAGTGTTCGAGAGTCAGTAATGAGTGAATTAAGAGAATCCTTTCGCCCTGAATTCTTAAATAGGATTGATGACATTGTCTTGTTCAAGCCACTATCACTTGAGGAAATAACCGAAATCGTCGACCTGCAATTGGCAGCGCTAAACAGGAGGCTTGAAGAAAGGAAGGTCGAAGTTGGCTTTACCACAGCGGCGAAGAAGTGGGTTGGTGAAAAAGGCTATGATCCAACATACGGAGCTCGTCCACTAAAACGTTTCTTGCAGAAACAAGTGGAAACTCAGCTAGCAAAAGCTCTACTCAGTGGTGAGGTGGAAGATGGCGCAGAGGTTGCCTTTTCTTTAAAAGATGATGAATTAGTAATGAAAGTGGAATAAAACTCAATTCTCCA
>CAZNWO010000155.1:0-1448 GCA_964576585.1 uncultured Puniceicoccaceae bacterium
ACCAAATCCAAAAGCTGCTGATCACTTAATGCAGCATCCAAGCCCATCGGCATCATCGAAACGGATGCTGGACGGATTGATCTCACATGAATGCGGGCAATCTGCAGCTCGATACCGCCGGGGGATATAATATTAAGTCTTTCAGCTGAGTCCGACTTAATCATGCCCAGATAAACTGAACCGTCCCTTTTAGTAATTTGGTAGGCCTCGAAGTCGCGCGCCAAGCTTTCGTTGGGGAAGAATATCGACTCGAGTAAATCCCGCGGTTGGCGAATTGCACCGATCCGGCTTAGATTTGGACCGATGTCTGCTCCTTCCTTCATCACCTTGTGACAGGCCATGCAGGCTGTTTTATATACCTGAAACCCGCGAGCAGTCATGCCTTCCTTTTCCACACGACCAACTAGCGATTCCAATCGTGCCTGCTTAACTTTGCGCTGATTTTCGAGTTCTGCAAGTCGCCCTTGAGCTACTTGAATTGAGGCGAGTGGGAAACGATTTAGTACTCTTCGAATCTCTCTGGGGGGCAATGAAACTGCCGCAGGCGCACTGCTTACAGTCGCGGCAAGCTGAGCGCCGACATCCGCATCGCGCGTTTTATTAAAAGCATTAAGCAGGCCGCCGAAATCAACTGGGCCGGAATTCTGAAGCACTTCAGTCAAACGCAAGAATTGCGGCTTCGTTGGCTGCAGTGTTGCCAGTAGTGAGATTGCCTGAGCTCGATCCGCCGGCAGGGCTTTTTCGCCAAGTAGCTCGAGCAATAGACCAAAACGTGCATCGGTCAGGCGGGGATTTTGGTCTTGTGCGCGTAATGCCAGAAACCGGATTCGTGTCGGAATGGATTCGTCATCCGAGATTTTACGAAGTGTGGGTAAAAATGATTTTGAATCCAAATTGGCCATAGCGAAAAGGGCTTTTTCCAGCCGTAGCCCTTTCGCGTTGTTGAGTATAGCCTGTAAAGCAGCAATCCATGATCTAGGTGGAGTTACTTTTTTTGGGGCTTTGCTGATGGCATCCAACGCCGCTTCGGAGAAGCCGCCGGGTTGTTTCAATGCCATCGCCAGAGCAACCTGCATTTGGAGCGACTCCAGCATGACCGGAGCCAGTTCACGAAATTGATCCTGATGTTCTGGTACCTGCGGGGAGCTTTGTAGCAGCTTCTGAAAAAATCCACCGAGATAATTGCCCCATTCGGGATGGCCTTTGGCAATGGCGACTGCAGTCTCGGCGGCTGGGCCAATGAAATTGATGTCTCCAGTTCGGGTCAGGAAATGGCTCATTAATTGCCTAGGCTCCAGCTGACCCGATTTCATTTGATCCATTGCCCAACATATTCTCAACTTAGCTTGCTTTGAATTGAGAAATTCTTTGCCGAGCTTTGCTCCATGCTGAATGGCATCATAGTCATTGATCTCAATTACAGCGTTAATCGCCGCGTGCTCCGTTGC
>CAZNWO010000155.1:1548-7586 GCA_964576585.1 uncultured Puniceicoccaceae bacterium
GTTTTTAGTAATCCGGCTAATACCTTAACGGTTTGTTTGTCCCCACAAATTGGTAATGTAGCTAGTGCCCGTCGCCGAACCAACCAGCGGTCATCATCGAGAAGTTTTCCAAGTTCCTTGGCGGACAAATCCTCCCAGTCGATGTCTTTGCCGACGAAATCCGTTTGTCGGTCCCGAACCCCGACTTTGCGGATGCGGTAAATCGCCCCTAGGATTTCCGGCTTTGCGGTTTGGGAAGTTGGGCAGCCGATTCGGAACCACCCCCCCGTGTCGATCACTAGCAAATCACCGTTCGCATCGCGCAGTACATCGGTCAGGTGAACATCCGGATTTTCAATCTCCAGAAACACCTCGCTACTCACCGACTTGAGCTCTGAACCTTCCCAACGGAAATGAGTCTTCTCGATTTTCTGATTATTAAAAAAAGTGGTGAGCGTTTCCACGCCCTCGCTGTTATCCGAAATCATCATGCCGGAGACCGCAACATGCCCAAAATTATGAGCCTCACGAAGGATCGGCCCCGTCTTGACGAATTCTTCTAACACCGCACCATGATCGAAGCGCGGATAGCGCCCGCCTAGCAGCCAATGAACCATCGTATCCCCTCGCGGTCGACCATAGAACAAGTTGACCGAACCGATGATTTCCCCTTCCGGCGTGAAGTCAACCTCCACCGGGTTATCCATTCCACCACCGGCATGTACCCGAATGTCCGAGCCATCTGGCATCATGCTCCAGATTCTTGCCCCTTTGCCTTTGGAAACCAATTCACCTCCACGTGCCTGATAGACCTCGTGTCCCTTGCGGCCGTGGCACCAGTAAAGCCGTCCACTGGGATGCAGGAACGGACCGTGCACATCGGCTGCGTTACCCGTGTATTCGAAACCGGTGACTAACTGCTGCCGAATGTCGGCTACACCATCATCGTCGGAATCGGTCAGGGCCCAAATGCCTGGAGGCGAGGCAACATAAAGCGTACCATTAAGCCAGCAGGCTCCTTGGGGAAAGGTCATTTTGTCAGCGAATATGGAGGTCTTGTCGTAAATGCCGTCATTGTTGGTGTCCTCGAGCAATCGAATGCGGTTGGGCGTTTGTTTTTCCAGATCGGCCTTCTTCAAGTTCACTCCTGTGGCCTCAGCGACAAAGAGCCGTCCGCGGTCATCGACCGTTGCCATCATGGGGTGAGTCACCAATGGCGGCGCAGCGGCGACTTCGGCCACATAGCCATCGGGCAAATTAAATTTAAGCGGAAGAGATTTCCGAGCAGAGAGTAGAGCAGCAGAAAGGAGAATGGCGCAGAGCACAATAATGCGCGTAGTCATAATCGCAACCGTTTCAAAAACCCCTTAAGGAGTCAACGGCTTGTGTGCTCTTGGCAACCTAAGAACCATTCATACAGATTTGCCGGGGTGCAAGGTGTTGCCCGTGATTCAATTACAGTTTCTTAAGCCAGAAACAGGAATCCATCATAGGAATTCCACAATGCCAGTATCCAATGAGTATTCGGCCCCGACTATGCGCATCCCGTCCTTCTCTATCAGGCTTTCCAGTTTTTGTGAGCCTGTCTTCAGTTGTTCGACCGATGCTCTAACGTTTGCCCTTACAGATTCTCTGTATAGCTCTTCCGGATTTTCTCTGAGATGAGCCTGTTCAAAGACGGGCTTTATGGCAGGAACGATTCGATCAACGATAGAGTGTATGTTTTCTGATGGTTCATCCAGTTGTCGTTCGAGTTCTAGGATCGCTGCGCCAATAGCACCGCAATTGCTGTGCCCCAAGACGACAACCAGTCGCGCACCGAACTCCTGGGCAGCGAACTCGATGCTGCCGATCTGAGTTTTTGATACGACGTTTCCCGCAACGCGAATCACAAATAAGTCGCCCAAGCCGTGATCAAACAATACTTCCGCCGGGGCCCTCGAGTCTGAGCATCCCAATATGATCGCAAAAGGTTTTTGGTTCTTGGAGACTTCCTTTCTTCTCTCGGGACAAGTCAGGTCGCGAATGTCCGCCTCGCCGCTTACAAAGCGTCTGTTTCCCCCTTTTAAGCGATCGAGAGCCTCTTGGGTTTCTCTTGTTAAATTGCTTTTGTTCATGAGTGCATGACTTGACCACCATCCACGTTAAGCGTCTGACCTGTTATGTTTCTTGCGAGGGGAGAAGCAAGGAACAAAGCTGCGGCAGCGCATTCTTCCGGTGTCTGCCATTGATCAAGGGGAGCTATGTTGCTGATTTTCGCTTGGGCCCAAGTCTCGTAGTCTTGGCGTTTTTCTTCCGGTAAACTGTCCTGTAGAGCTTTCCATACGGATTGATTCAGCGAGGTCTTGACCATTCCCGGAGAGATTGCATTTGCTCGAATGCCATACGGCGCCAAGTCCTTCGCGGCACATTGCATGAAGTTGATTACTCCAGCCTTTGCGGCACTATAGGGTGGATCCGTTTGCGATCCAGTTTGCCCCGCAACCGAAGCGAGAAAGGTGATGGATCCCTTGGATCCCTCGATTAAGTGTGGGGTGAAGGCATGGGCAAAATTGACCGCACCTAGGAGATTGACCTCAACTACTTCCGTCCAGTCTTTCGGCTTCAGATTCCAGAAGGGAAAGCCGTATTTGCCCGAACCGATGGCTGCAGCGCAGACGGCGTGGTCGATACGGCCAAAGCGCTTGCGAAAGGTTGCGGCGGCTCCTTGGAGGGCAGGGTAGTCCCTGAGGTCCGCCTGCAAGGCTTGTTCGTCTGCAGGCTCGGCGATGTCGACTACTCCCACCCGACAACCTTCCGCCGAGAAGGCCTGGGCGATGGCTAGACCTATGCCGCTCGCTCCTCCCGCGACTACGACTGCGTTATCTTTTAGTTGCAAGTTCAAGTAGAATTTTCATCTTTGCTCATTTTGCAACGAATGACGAGGAGCAAGATTACAATGATTAGGCAAAACCTTGGTTTGGTTTTTCCGGTGCTATTCTTTTCAGCCCTGAAAATCAATGCAGTAGACAGTCATGTTGCGGTCAGCTTGCGAGCACCCGCCGAACATGTTCTCATGACACTTACGATTGAAAGCACTGAAAAGACCTTGGAGAAGCGAGAGGAGTCGATTGCGATCGATCGAAAGAAGATTTTGGGCAAGGCTCTTACAGTGGCGGGTTTAACGGTAGTTGAAGTGCCTGAGGCAAGCCAACACCGACCATACTTCAAGACATCGAAAATCTCATCTTTTTCGTTGGTTGGGGTTCCCGAGCCTCCGCAATCGGGCTTGAGCAGAATGAGCTTTGAAGTTCGGGCAAAATTGGACGATGGAGTCCTTGTTCCCGATGCAGTGAAAAGAGTTCGTGCTTTTGTCCATGCTCTCAGGCTATCGACGAAGACGCGCAGGAGTCTAGCCGACGTCTTTTCCGTTCGAGTGCACTCAGCTGAGAGCTTTCGAGCCGAACTCTTGAGGCGGATTTCAGCCGACGTTCTTTTTTTGCGCAAGCAAATGGATCGTAATGCCGAGGTGACTCTTTCGGGGTTGGAGCAACCAGTTCGTCAGAGAAGAGTTGGACCATCTGAGGTAGAATTGTTCATACCCTATTCCCTTACCCTGACGTTGAAAGGTGATCTAGAATCCGAGTAACCCTAGCGGTAGAAAGAAACCTCAAGATTCTTCTAGGGATAATAGACGTCGTCGTCATCGATGTCGGGTATGCCGATGACGAGTACTCGCATTTGACCAATTGCTCCATGCACCACTCCTGCCGGTATGTGAACCATGGTGCCGGGACGGACCTCCTGTTCCTTGCCGTCAAGAACGACTTTTCCAGTTCCTTTCAACACATAGTAAAGTTCAGTGGCCCGCTTGTGGTAATGGAGCTTTGCTCCGTCGATGTCCACAGCATGAGCCCATGCCGCGACATCTTCGTCGTCTTGGCTGATGAGACGATAGCGATGGCCGCAAGCGCTGCCTTCCTTAGCAGCCTCGTCTTCGTGCCGGACCAAGAGGTTGCCGGGCAAAGAAGTTTCGTTTTCCAAGCTCATTTGTTTTTCAGGGGGGTTTTTTGGTCTAGTAGCCAAGCGGCCATGTCGGCTATTTCCTGCTTGGACAAAGTGTATGCATAGCTCGGCGGCATCCCCGAAATTTCGAGCATAGTCCGTTTTTCAACCTCGTTTTTCGACAGATCCCGAGGAGATCCGTCGGCTAGGAATACCTTGACCGACTTGGCCGTTTCGCCCTGCACCATCCCGAAAACTTCGCTTCCATCCTTCATCTGGAAGTGGGCTTGTTGGTACCCCTCGATTATGTCCGCGCTTGGGTCGAGTATGGCCCTCACGATGTAATCGGCTTGAGCCCTTAGACCGAGGTCGGAAAGGTCTGGGCCGAGGTTTTGTCCTTTTCCTTTTACACGGTGACAGGCCATGCAGGCCCCTTTGCCGAAGAATACTTTGGAACCGTGAACCTTGTTCGTCTTGCCTGCTTTTAGGATGGCATGAACGGTTGGAGCGTCCACCTTGCCGCCTGCGGTGGGGCGTTGCACGATCACTTGGTACATGCTGCTGCGGCTTCCTCTCTCCACATTGCCTCCCAAGGTCACCTTCCCTCCGAGAACATCCAGTCTGTAGAGGCGGAAAGGGACGTCCGAAGTTTTCAAGATTAAGTCGGTGCGCTTGTATTCGGACATCCACTTGGGTTTCTTCCGGAGGCGTTCGTCATGGGCGACGTAGATGGCGGCCGGTATGTTTACCTCGAATTCAATGAAATTGTCCGTGGAAGATGCTGCGTCATTGTTTGCCGTACGAATGAAAGAGAGTCCTTGCACCTCGGGGGGGATGGATGAGTAGGTGTACTCACGGTCAACGAACACCTTGGTTCCTGGTTGCAGGCCCAATTCAACGATTTCGTATTTTTGGCCTGATTTGACCTTTAGGTCCTGAAGGAAGACGCGACCGTTCCACTCTTCGTCGGAAACGCGATGAAAGTTGGCTTGGGCAATCGAGCTTCTTCTTTTCCCATCCCGAAAGAGGGCGGCCCGAAGGGTCAGGTCCTTGGATACCTTTAAGGTTTTGCCGTAGCGGGTTGACTTGACGGAAGGCTCGGTGCCGTCGAGGGTATAGCGAATCTCGTAGCCTTTGACCGTAGTTAGCAGCGAAACCTTCACAGGTTCCCGGAAGTTGCGCCTAGGTGCGTCGATTGTGACGCCGGGTAGAGCGCCACCTCCGTTTTTCTTGAGCCAACTTTGGGCAATTTCGGCTACGCGAGTATCCGGATCCAAGGCCAATTCGATGACGTCGACTTTATCCAAGGCGTCTTCTTCCAACAGAGAGAGCAGGGTGCCTAAACGCGCCCCGGCTCGCTTGTCGGCGAGATATTTGCGGCGTTCCTCGACTCCCAGCATCGAGCGAAGGGTATGCCACTGAGCGTAGAAGGTTACACGGTCGGTTTCGGACGAGAGGGCATCCAGAAGTGGTTTCTCTGCCCCACGCTCGAGCCCCTTCAGATTGCGCAGGGCGATGGCCGCGGCAAATCGAACGCGGGGCTCCTTATCGCCGAGGCGATCGGCGATATACTTGAAGGCCTTTATTTCTCCGGATCCCCCCCAAATTCTCACGGATTGTACACGCAGATTCAGGGATACCTTAGCATCGGGTTTGGACCATTTCCCAAAGGAGTATTCCGCATCCGAAGGCCATCCGGGCATCCTGCCCAAGGCCCATACGGCCCATGTCTCCTGACCTTCCGAGAGCATGCCTGACTCAATGGCCTTAATCAAATCGAGGCGGTGTTTTGCTCCTCTTCCAATCAATTCGTCCTGGGCATTCACCCGCCATGCGGGAATCTGTGCCCCCAAGTCCTCGAGGAGTTCCCCGAAGGTCCATTTGGAGTGTGGCTTGCTGCGTTTTGCCGTTAGCCAGTCCTTGCGCTCGAGCAATGGTCTTTCCTTGTGAAAGAGCCGAAACACGCGCCCATAGTTTTTCTTGGCTTTGGAATCGGCCCCGCCAAAGGATGCGTAGATGGATCCGTAGTGGGCCCCCCAGCCTGCAATGTAAAGCGCTCCACTGGGAGCGACGGC
>CAZNWO010000156.1:0-2791 GCA_964576585.1 uncultured Puniceicoccaceae bacterium
AGGTCTTTGGCACAGCCTGTTCCTGAAGGAGGACGGAAGCCTTTGGGCGATGGGACGCAACGCCTATGGTGAACTGGGAGACGGAACCACAACACAACGGACGAGACCCGTTCAGGTTGAGGCAGCAGGAGTGAGGGCGGTCGCCGGAGGTTATCGCCATAGCTTGTTCTTGAAAGCGGACGGAAGCCCGAAGACACCCGAATGGCTCACCATCAATCATGGGAAAGGCAAATTGAGCGCGGGCAAGCAGGCAAGGATTCAGGTAAGGGCGAATGCAGGGAAAATATCCGAGCCCTACGTAACCGCCTACCTGCACCTGAGCTCGAACGATCACGAGGAACCCAAGAGGAAGATCAAGGTAACGGTGGAGAGGTTGAGCAAGGACGGCGGCCTGACCTTCCGTCCGTACTCCCTGAAGTTCGACGACACCTACGTCGGGCAAACCGCCGAGGGCGCCATCGAGATAAGCAACTCGAAGACGGAGGCGATCACGATTAGGAGCTTCACCTTCCGCAACTCCGCCTTCTCGCACCGCATGGAACTGCCGATCACCCTGAAAGCGGGAGAAAAGGTGGTTACCTCGGTTTACTTCACCCCCGATGCAGCGGGCAAGATCGAGAGTTCCGCCTTTCTGCTGACGGCCGAGAACGGAGGCAGGGCGAGAAGCTTCAAGGTATCGGGAACGGCCTCGCATCCACCTGTCATGAGCGTTACGCCCGGGGCCCTCAACGCAACCCTGAACTCGAACCAGGAAAGGACCTTCTCGCTGGAGATCAAGAACCGTGGCGGAAGCCCCCTGAAGTTCGACCTCAAGGGCGTGGCGCCAAAATTCGGAACCAAGTTCTTCTCCATTGGCCAAACCTTCGCCCAGTCGCACTTCGCGCCAATGGCAAAGGGTGCCGAGGACCAGAGGAAGGGGATTCCCATTTCAATCTTCGGGGGCGGACCCGATCACCAGGGTTACTCCTGGACCGATTCCTCGGATCCAGCAGGTCCCGAGCACAAGTGGACCGACCTCTCCCGGAAGGGCAAGCTGCTGTCGAGCCTCTCGCAGGCGGACGACGCCTTCACCAAGGTCGCCCTGCCCTTCAAGTTCGAGTTCTACGGCGAGAGCTACTCGGAAGCCTACGTAAGCTCGAACGGGTACCTTACGCTCGGGGAGGGCTCCAAGGAGCACGGCCACTATCCCCTGCCCTCCCGGATGATGCCCAAGGCTGTCGTGGCGGCTTTAGCAATGGACCTGAATCCTTCGCGAGGCGGCAAGATCTACCAGTATTCGGACGGGCAGGAATTCGTGATCCAGTATGACGGTGTAAAGGACTTCGCGGGACTGGGCGAGTACACCTTCCAGATCTCGCTGGCACGAGACGGCGCGATCCATTACCGCTACCACGACTTCAACGGCACGGCCAATGCAGTGACGGCGGGCATCCAGAACGCCAGCGCGGACGTCGGCCTTCTCGTCGCCTACAACAACGGGCAGCTGAAGCCGAACAGCACGGTACGCATATCCACCTCCCCGAAGTGGCTGCACGCCTCCAAGACCTCGGGCGTGGTGGAGGCAGGGAAGAGCGTAATCGTTCCCATCACCTTCAAGGCGGGAAAGATTCGGGCAGGAAAGTATACCGCCATGATCGAGGTTGTCGGGAACGACCCGAAGAAACCCGCCCTGGAATTGCCCGCAACCTTGACCATCAATTCAAGCCGCGCCTTGACCGCAAGCCCCGCAAGGCTGGATTTCAGCAACGTAGAGGTCGGCGTCTCGGGCAAGAAGACCTTTGTAATCAAGAACACGGGCAACGATGCCGTGCAGCTTGCGAAAATCGCGACGAGCTCGGCCTTCTTCCAAGCCCTGTGCAACCAAAGCGTGATCCAGCCCGGCAAGGAAGCGAGGGTGGAGGTGGAATTCCGACCCACGGAAGGCAAATCCTATTCCGCCACCTGCAGCATCGCGAGCAATGCCAAGAGCGCCCTCAGCGTGTCCCTCACGGGCAAAGGCGTAGCCACGCCGATCGCAAAGCTGAAGCCTGAAAGCATAAAGCTGACGATCGCCGCAGGACAAAAGACCACCGCGAAGCTGGCGCTTTCCAACGAGGGCAAGGCAAACCTGAGCTACAGGTGGATCAACACGAGGTCGGGCAGGATCATGGGATCCGACTTCGCTCCCAACGCAGCCCTCGCGGGAGTTGACGCCGATTCCTCCGAGCCTTCGGGACAAGGCATCGGCGTGAGAAATCAGGACCCCTTCGCCGAGGAGCACGTTCCGGGCAAGCTGATCGTTGCCTTCAAGAACGGAAAGTCGTCCTTCCAGAACCTAGGGAAGCTAGGGGCAGACGTCGTGGTGGAGAGGAAACTCGCCCAAGCCAAGGTTCCCGGAGCGGGAGGAGCCGCATTGTCCGAATTGTCCATCGCCTTGGTACGCAACAAGGGCAAGATGAGCCTGCGGGAGCTGGCGGAAAAGCTGCAAAAGGATCCCGCGGTCGCCTATGCGGAACCCGACTACGTCCTGAGGACTTCCGAAATGCCGAACGACCCCGATCTCAGCCGGCAGTGGGCCCTGACGAAGATCAATGCATCCGCGGCCTGGGACGTTACCAAGGGCTCGCACTCGGTGACGGTTGCAGTCATCGACACCGGCATCGACTACAGGCACCCCGACCTGCAAGGCAACGTCTGGACCAACCCCGGAGAGATTCCCGGCAACGGCAAGGACGATGACAAGAACGGCTTCGTGGACGACGTCTACGGCTGGGACTTCAGCGGGGACGACAACGATCCCATGGACGGGCAT
>CAZNWO010000156.1:2891-7558 GCA_964576585.1 uncultured Puniceicoccaceae bacterium
GCAAGCGACCAAAACGACAAGCTCGCCTCCTTCTCCTGCTACGGCAAGACCACGGTGGATCTGGCCGCCCCCGGAGTCAACATTCACAACTTGATCAACAACGGCAGGACGGGAAGCCTGAGCGGCACCTCCATGGCCACGCCGCACGTGGCGGGAGCGGCGGCCCTCGTGCTCGCCCAGAACCCCACCGCAGGACCCGACCTGATCAAGAAACAAATCATGGATTCCACCGATCGCATAGACGCCTTCAAGGACAAGATGGTGACGGGCGGCAGGCTCAACCTCGCCAAGGCAGTCGAGGGTTTCGCTCCCGCTTGGCTGAGCGTGGCTCCCAAAAGCGGTTCGGTGAGACCCGGACAGAAAAGCGACCTGGTCTTCACCATAGACGCAACCAAACTCGTTGCGGGGAAGAAGCAGGCAGTCGTTGCCTTCACCACCAACGACCCCAGGGTCAGGACTCTCGAGGTGCCGGTGGAGGTCACCATAACGGGAGACCCGAAAATCAAGCTGGATAGGGACGAGGTTGCCTTTGGCGAGGTCTGGATCGGGAACGAGGCCAAACAAAAGATCACGATCACGAACACGGGCACCGGCAGGCTGGAAATCACTAGGGTCAACTCGGGCCGCAGGGAGCTTTCCGTGACACCGGCAAAGTTGTCCCTGGCTCCCAAGGAGAAAGGCAGCCTGGACTTATTGCTCACGCCGACTTCGAGCGGAAGAATCGCCACTACCCTGACCATCGAGTCCAACGCAAAGGATGAGCCGAAGGTCACGGTAACCGTCACGGCGGAGGCGAAACAGCCGCCGGTCCTCGAAGTGCAGCCGGAATCGGTGGCCTACACCTTGGAACCCGACAAGACGGGCAAGAGGGAGATCAGGATTCTCAATCGAGGCGAAGGCACCCTCGCCTACTCGGGGACGATCGTCTCCACCACCAGAGATCGGGCCAAGAGCCGTTCCATGGATCAGGTCGTGCAGTCCCTGAACGCTCCCGGAAGGACTCCCGACAACTACACGCCGGGCGTTCCCATGATTGACGACGGGTTCGGCCTAAACGAGAACTCATCAGCAGCAGCCGTCAGAAAAATCGTAAGCAATCCGGTATCCAACCTAGAGATAGCCATTCTTGGAGCCGATCGTTCGAACTACCTGGATAACGTCGGAAAAGGCCTCATCGGAACAAAGAGGTTCTCGGGTGTCACCATGATCAATGTGAAGAGCGTGACCCCAACGGTGAAGGAACTCGAGGCATTCGACTCCGTGATCGTCTACAGCAACTACCGTTACCACAGTCGGGAAAAGCTGGGCGAAAACCTTGCGGACTATGCGGATGCCGGCGGAGGCGTGGTATGCATGACCTTCGAGACTTCCACGCGACTGGGCAACGACTTCGTGCTAGGCGGAAGGTGGCTCAAGGAGAAGTACGGGGTTTTCGAGGCAACTAGGAACGATACGAGGGACTGGAGCTCGCTGGGCGAAGTCCTGCTCCCGAATCATCCAATTCTCAAGGATTTCGAAAGCTTCAGGGGCACCTACAGGCTGAACAAGGAAAAGCTGATCCAGGGGGCCACCTTGCTGGCAAAGTGGAAGGACGGATTTCCCTTGGCGGCATTCAGGGCCGAGCCCGCAGCTGTGGTAGGCCTCAACTTCTTCCCCGCCTCAAACCGAGCCCTGCGGAATGGATGGGACGAGAAAACGGACGGTTGGAAGATCATGGCCAATGCCCTGGAATGGACGGCTACGGGAGGCTCTCCCAATTGGTTGACCGCCGCTCCGCTGGAAGGTTCGGTATCGGGTGGGAATCAAAAGGAAATGTCTCTTTCCTTCAACTCGGCAAAGCTCTCAGAGGGAAACTACACGGCTGAAATCCGCTTGGAAAGCAATGACCCAAAGAAGCCCTACCTGCCGGTAAAGGTGACCCTCATCGTTCAGGAAAACCAAGCTCCCAAGGCAAACCCGATCCAAGTCAATCTCCCCGAAGACAGCTCCAAGCAATTCAGGCTGAGCGGACAGGATGGCGACGGCGACCCGATCACCTTCGAGCTTCTCAACAAACCCAAGCACGGGCTTCTGAGAGGCACCCCTCCCCTTCTGACCTATGAGCCGAAAGCCAACTTCTTCGGCAGGGACAGCTTTAACTTCAAGGTTTCCGACGGGAGACAGGACAGCAAGCCTGCCACGGTATCCATCTTTGTTTCCCCCGTGGACGACAAGCCCTGGATCAAGCCCGTCGACCTCACTCTGGAAGAGGACACCCCTGCGGAAGTTCCCTTTGCCTACGGTGACCCCGATGGAGACTTACTCCAAGTCGTGATCACCAAGGATCCCGCAAACGGGTTTCTCTGGAAGGAAGGCAAAACATGGACCTACTTCCCCAATCCCCACTTTAACGGCAAAGACTCGATCACCTACAAGGCACAGGATCGAAACGGTACGGAGACTCCCGAGGCAAAGGTTTCCATCGTGGTAAAGCCGACCAACGACGCCCCGGTTGCGAGCAACCTGCAGGTAGTGGTCAAGGAAAACGAATCCGTCCTCTTCGAGTTGAACGCAACCGACGTGGATGGCGACGCCATAGCGTCATATGACCTGATCAGCCCACCCAAGCATGGCGAGTTGAAGACGATAAGCCTCGGCAAATGGCAATACCGTCCCTTCAAGGGCTATAACGGCAACGACTCGCTCACCTACCGAGCCTCCGACGGAAAGATCCAAGGAAACCTGGCCACGGTCACCTTCAAGGTCGACCCGAGGAACGACCCGCCAGTCGTGGAGCCCGCCACCTTCGCCTTGCTGGAAGACGGCAAGCTCTCGATCAAGTTGATCGCATCCGATCCGGACAACGATCCCCTGACCTTCAAGGTGACCACGGGACCAAGCCACGGGACGCTCGAAGGCTCAGGCCCAGAATACAAGTACACACCGCGAAAGGACTTCAACGGCACCGATTTCTTCATGGTCGTGGCCAACGACGGCAAGCTTGACGGCAATGCCACTCGCATCACCCTGCAAATCAAAGGCGTGAACGACGCCCCGAAGTTCGAGTCCATGGTCGGAACGCTGGCTGGCGGCTATCGGGAAACTCCCTTGTACCTTCCTTTGCGTGCCACGGACGTCGACGGAGACAAGCTCGACTTCAAGTTGGCAGGCAATCCCGAGAACGGCGTTTGCAGGCTTGAGGGCGACCAATTGGTGTACTTCCCGAAAATCGGGTTCACGGGCAAGGATCAAATCGAGGTGGAAGTGAGCGATGGAGAGCTCACCGACAAGGCCTCGTTTCCCTTGAACGTGGGAGAGCATCCCAACGCAATAGCCATTCACTTGAAGGAAGGCGACGACAGCACCCTGGGAAGAGCCTTCGAGGGCCTGCTTTACGAACTAAATTCCCGTTTGTCACGCTCCGAGGACTTCATGCTGAAGCTCGAAGCGGACGCTTCCTCGGATGAAGTCATCGCAGGCGATAACGAGAAAGGCCTGGAGGTAACCCTCTCGGGGAAAGCTCCCGAGGGTGAAGGCATGAACTTGGATAAGTGGATCGAAACCTTGAAGCAGGCTCAACCCAACCGAAACTTCGTCTTCCACGCTTCCGCCGAGGATGAGAATCAAAACTGGCAGGTCACTTCTTCTTTGGACCCCACATCTAGTGTAGATGCAGAAGTAAATGATGAGAGTTCTTCCGAAAGCAACTCAAATAAGGATGAATCCACAGGGGACAACCAGGAAGGCGCCGAAAACGGAACCGAGGAGAACGGGGAAACCGCTGGTTCCTCAGACGAAACCTTGCAGGAAGGTGAACAAGAAGAAACAGAGCCGGGGGAACCCACGGAAAACGAGGAGACCCCTCCCTATCAGGAAAGCTACAACACCTTGGGAAAAATGGTTTCGAAAGAAAAGATCGCCAACGCAAGCAGCCACGAGGGTGCCAACGGATGGTACAGCATAGGCAGCTTGGGCGACTTCTACGACGCAGGAAACGGCTGGATTTATCAGCCAAGCATGGGATGGTGCTATGCAGTTCCCCTCAGCGAAGACTCCTCATGGTGGCTGTACAACGAGAAAACCGGCTGGCTTTGGTTCCGCCCCGACTTGCAGCACACCGTTTTCGCCGCCGGAACCATGGCGAATGGCTGGATCTACTTGAACGGAACCTCCCTTTCGGAGACGAAGGCCTTCTACTGCTATTCCCAACAGACCTGGCAACTCTGGGAATAAGGCGGGGACCTCACGAGCCGAAACGGAAACTAAACGAGCTGAGGAATGGGCTTTGAATCGACAACCGCCTTCTTCACGTCCTCGGGAATGCCGGAAAGCAAACGAACCTGCCCGGGGTCAAAGAGAACGTTCATCACGGTTCCGAGGAGCATATTGGGCGAAACGGGATCCTCGGCGGGCTGGCCAACGTTCTTGTCCGACTTGCCGACTACCTGGCCCATCTTCAGCCCACCTCCTGCAAAGGCAAGGGTGCAGAGGTTGCCCCAATGGTCCCGACCACCCTTGTCGTTGATCTTGGGGGTGCGTCCGAACTCACCCGTGATGACTAGAAGAATCTTCTCGGAAAGCCCGCGGGAGGCGCAGTCCTCGATGAAGGCGCTCACGGCCTTGTCCACGGCGGGACCGAGGATGGGCATGCCGTCGTCGATGCCGAAGGCATTGCCGTGCATGTCCCA
>CAZNWO010000157.1:0-7528 GCA_964576585.1 uncultured Puniceicoccaceae bacterium
GTGGCAGGAGGCGCAGACGGCCTGGGTCTTGTGGAGCTTCATTTGCTCGCGAAGGGTGACGGCTCCACGGATGTCGGGCTCGATGGCTTCGACGTCGGGGGGTGGGGGCGAGGGTGGCATGCCAAGCAGACGGTCCAGCACCCAGGCGCCGCGCATGATGGGCGAGGTGTAGGTGGAGTTGGTTGTGAGCTTGAGTATGCTGGCCTGAGTGAGAAGGCCCCCTCGGTGGGAGTCGGCGGGCAATTTCACCTTGCGTATGTTCATGCCCTCGATGCCCGGTATGCCGTAGTGGAAAGCAAGTCGGCCGTTCAGGAAGCTCCAGTCCGAATGGATGAATTCTGTGACCGGTCGGTTTTTTTCGAGGATCTCGACGAAGAAGCGGCGGGTTTCTTCGGGCATGGACCAGGCGAGGGCCTCGTCGTATTCGCCATAGAGCTTGTCGGGCTTCATCTCGTGGATTTCGCTGAGGTTCAGCCATTGGCCTGTGAAGTCATGAACGAAACGCCGGGCCCGCCAGTCCTTCAACATCCGTTCGGTCTGGGCTCGCAGGGTCTTGTCGTCCTTGAGAAGGCCCTTGCCGGCGAGGTCGAGCAGCTTGGCGTCGGGCATGGAGTTCCACAGCATGTACGAGAGGCGGGAAGCTAGGGCGTAGTCATCCAGTTCGCCTGGTTTCTCGATGCGGAAGAGGAACCAGGTGGAGCATAGAATCTCCTTGTAGACTTTGAGCAGGACCTCGTCCAAGGGAACCTCTTCGTCGAGTAACTTCTGGGCCCGCTCAAGGTAGAAGGTCAGCGCTTCTTCGGAAGGCGGTCGGCGAATCGCCGTGGGCATGAACTCCTTGATGAGGCGCTCGGCGACCTCGTGGGGGTCTTCGTTCTTGGGGAGAAAGCGGAGGCGGTTGTGCGGTTTCAGGAATTCATTGGGGTGCCAACGATTCCAATCGGGAATATTCTTGGCTCCTGCCTTGATCTGTTTCAAGACTCTATCCGGTACCCGGTCCATGCCCCCGAAAAAGCGTTCATAGGCCTTGCCCAAACCAAGCGGCCCTTCAATCTCCACCCACTCGATGGCAAGTTCGGGGCCCTCGAACTTAGGATCGTCGGGCTTCGGTCGATCCTTGGGCCAAGCACGAAACAAGGTGAGTTCGCGCGGGGAAAGATAAACCTGCTCGCCGGCGATGAGGTCCGCCTCCACCTCGATGATGCGCGACTTGCCTTCTACCGCCGCCTCGATAGCCAAAAGGTGCTCCAGGTCTTGGTGGCCGAAGCGGTCCGTGGAAATCCTTCCGACGTCGACCGAGATAGGTTTGCCACCATTGTTATAGGCACGAATGGAGGCCCGGTAGCGGTAACGTCCGGCCATCTTCGTGCGATCGGTATGGACGCTCCCGTGCTTGTAAAGCTGGGCCCGAAATACGAAGGCGTCCTCCTCCAGTCTGGACCAAGGAACAATGTTGTTGTGGTAGACCTTCGGTTTCTTCTCCAGCCATTGCTTGCCCGTGAAGCGTTGTTTGGTGGCTCGCGCGTCGATTAGGCTCGGAGGGAGGGCGTGGGACAGTGCAAGGGCCGCCGCCTCCTGATAGCGAACCAAATGAATGGCGGAGGTACCAAGGCCGGAACTTACCTTGTCGAAGCCCGCCACCTGATTGTCTTCGGGCAAGAGCGATTGGAGGTCCACCGCCACGTCGAGCAGGTCGTGCAGGGTGTTCTCGTACTCGGCCCGATTGAGGCGGCGAAGTGTTACGCGACCCTCGCTCCGGCTTTTGCGGGAAGCTTCATGCAAGATGTTCTCAAGGTTGGCGAGAAACTTTTTACGGGCGGCGGGTTCCGGCTGTTTTTTCTTCTTCTTGGGCGGCATCTCTTTAAGATGCACGCGGTCAAAGACTCGAATCCACTTTCGCCGCGCATCGTCGTCATCCAAGTCCGTCGACAAGGCCTCGAGGTCTAGACCCCCCTCGGCCACTTCGGCATCGTGGCAGTCCATGCAGTTCCGTTCCACAAAGGCCAATGGCACGCCTTCCTTGCCTTGGCTGGTGGCTGAGAGTGCCACCATGAGGACGGTCAACCAATTTGACGCAAATAATTTCATCTTTCCAAACAAGCCTTATTTAACCAAGCGATTAAGGACAGTGTGAAGTTCGTATTCATCTTACTTCCCGTCTGCGTAGGATACCTGACTGTTGGCTTGTCCCTTCAAGTGAAATGACGATTGAGGGACGAGCTAGCGAGTCCGCTTCCGCAGTGGGGCTTGTACCGAACCATTTTTCGGCAACCTGTCGAGGGGCAGGCCCGTCGAGACGAGTTCAACCCCGCTGAGAAGGCTTTGGCCCTTGTGTGTAGTAAACGATAGGGTGCAGTCGCCATCAATCCGGACGTCGGTGAATTCTTTGACCAGGCATTTCATCTTGCCTTGAGCCTCGGCGACAATATCGAAATTGGTCAGCACAGGTTTTCCCTGCAGGGTGACGTCGAACACGCGGGCTCCGGCTTCGGTATATTGGGGTTCCGCAAAGTAGAGACGCACGGTAAACGTCCCGGCCTTTAGCTCGGAAAGACGCCATGATTTTATGCCTTGTACGCCAGAGGCGCATACCCAAGGCCAGCCTTGCCCAGCCTGGATGAACAAGGAGTGGTGATAAAAGTAGTCGGAGGTCGCCGGTTGTGTCTGGATTGTTATCTTCGGCGAAGGTCCGCCGACGCTAGGGTAGTCGAGAAACAAGGTTCCGCCATGGGTCATCCTGTCGCCAGGAGCACCCAAGTTGATGCCAATACGAACAATTGGATTGGCGACGCCTTTTCCCCAGGCAGTCCATTGTTCGAACGTCTGCGGCATACTGACTAGGGCGGCACCGGTTGGCAACGGGTAGCTGCAAGTGCAGCCCTCGTAGAAATACGGCATGCTCAAGACACCGTTGGCCGGGATGATGCTGTTTGTGCAACCGGAACGTGGGCCGGCAATATTAATTGTACCGCTTTCAATGCGTTTGTCGTAGAAAGCAGGAGTCGCCGAACGCATCGTAATCATCTGGCCGTAGTCCACACCGCCGTCGCAACCATAACTCTTGACATAGCATCTTGGCTCGATGACGCCAGTCAGCGGATTCTTCATTTGGCCCTTGTCGGCCTCCCTCCTGAATGGATAGAGCTTCGGTTTCTCGCCTCTGGACTGCAGTTCCTGAAAATGTGCCTCGACATATGGGGGACGATATTGATACGGCGGACGAAAATCGGCGCCTGGTGTTTTGGGTACTCGTTCCAACCGCGACTCGGCTTCCTCTTGCGACATAACCCGACCGGTGTAGACGTCCATGAAGGTCTTGTTGAGTAAACGAAACCGTCCGGTTCCGTCCCGATGAAGATGGTTGACGGGCCCCATCCTCTCGATTTTGCCTTGCCAATCCTTGTCTTGCGAAATCATAACGCCTCCCACGATGCTTGGTTGTGGTGCGCGTTTGAAGCGAGCAATGGAATCGTCGAACCACAACATACCCAAAGGAGCGCGGACACGGGCGTCGGGTGCACTCCAATCGTTTGTATAATCAACCGCTCCCGGCAACGCACCCGCTCGACGGACGATCAGGAGGTCGCCATGGCGTTCAACTTGGGCTTCGCTATGCCCGGCCGCGAGAAGCCACTTGCGGATTTGATCGTCGCGCGTTGGTTCTATGGCTAGGCAGGCGACCCCCCCGTAGGGCTTTAATGTTTCATACAACGTCAGCAAGTGGTCGGCGCCCGTGTTGAGTCTGGTGGCATCCCAATCTTCTGCCACAATCAGATCGGCCAGATACCGTGGAAACTCGACTTCCTCAAGCTCGCCCACCACGATCGACAGTTGGCCTGCCGGCGCAGAGGGTTCCAATATACGTCGTCGCAGTGCATCGGCGTCGGATTCATCGGGGGTCAACGCAATGACGCGGAAATTCGTCGCGGCAACCAAGTGCCTTGCCAATTCGCCATCTTTCGTGCCAAGCACGAGAGCGTAGCCGTCGCGAAAAGGGGTGAGCGTTCGTAGCTTGGCGATGGTTGAAGCCAGAGATTTGTCGACGCTCGGTTCTGGGACACGTTGCGCGGAGTGAAAGATAGGAGATACTTCCTTGTTGCCAAAACAATAAACCATTCCACCGAGGGTCGTGACGAACAACCGGCCGTTGGCGGCTACAACGCTATGAATGTTACCTTCTACCCCCTTCACTCCATCAGCATATTTCAACAGGGTGCCACCAAGCGTAACCTGCGTTCTCGCCTCCGCGTCTCCTTTGCCCGTTCGCAGCCCGCCTTCATGCTGATCACGGTTGACCACACTGTCGAATTTGACCTTGCCTCGGCGAATGTCGCGGGCAAGTTGCGTGTCCACCCGCATGAACCAACCGCCGGGAAGTCTGCCTTCGGACGGAAGCGTGAAATCGAGCAATTTGCCACTCTGGCGATCGAAAGTGGCAGGTCGAGCCGCCCCACAGGGAACGAGCAAGTCATCGCCATTCACCAACAAATATCCTTGTGGGGATAGTCCTCCTAACGCTTCGGCACCCGCATGTGGTTGCTGACCATACAACGTACCGCAACGATCGTTGACCCATTTGACTTGCCCCGACCTGGCGTCGAGAGCGTAGACAAATACACCCTCCAACGGCCAGACTCCGGCAGCGAAATATACTATCCCTTCAGCCAGCACAGGTCCTCCGCGAATGGGCCAGACGGAAATCAATCGGCCATTGCCCAGAATTTTTCGAGCCGAAGGGACGGCGCGAAACTTCCATTGCAGCGAGCCTTCGAACGCATCCAAACAATACAAATGTCCGTCGTCCGAACCGAAGTAAAGTTTGTCGTTCCACCCAACCGGCGCCAATCGCACGGGACCACCTGTGTAGAACCGCCACCTTTCTTTGCCGGTCTTGACTGAATAGGCTACAACTGCGTCGATGTGCGACACCGCCATGTACATTGTATCGTCCATGACGATCGGCTCATAACCTTGGTCGAATTGGAGCCGGGACTTGCGGAAAGCGGGTGTAACCGGCGGCAGTTGCCGCTTCCATTGCAGATGCAGTGGGGAGGGTATCTTTTCGGGAGAGATATTTGTACGGCCGGCGTCATACCGCCATGTGGGCCAATTGGCAGTGCTAGTGGAAGGGAATGTCTCTTCAGCGGTCAGCGCCGCGAACTGTCCTAGAAAAAGAAGGGTGAATAGCGTCAAGGTGGATTGCGATTCGATACTCATGACAAGCTCTATTTTCGAATTGAATCTCGGGAGGTCAATTTGGAATGCAGAATCTCATCTTTTCACAAACAAGTCTGACATTACAAAATGCTCAATGAGAGCGCGGAGTTTGTAGTCGTCATTTTGGGCGTGTTGGGCAATGGCCTTGATTAGGGTGCGGTCGTCTATGGTCATCATTCGGCGCAGGGCGAAGGTGGCGAGTTGCTCGACGAAGGCCTCGGCGAAGCGTTCGATGTCTTGGGCGAGGAGCTGCTTGAATTCATCCGGGCCGGCGTAGGAGCGACCATCTGGTAGTTTGCCCGAGGCTTTGACCTGCGGGTTGTCCCCTTGGCCACCGGGCACGTTCTCCTCGGAGCGCCATTGGCCGATGGCGTTGAAGTTGTCGAAAGCGAAGCCGAGCGGGTCGATCTTGGCGTGGCAGGAAGCGCAGGTGGCATGCGTTGCGTGGGCCTCCAGTTGTTGGCGGATGGTGGCCTTGGGTTTGTCGAACGGCGTGGGCTCCAGCGGCTCGACGTTGGGGGGAGGGGGAGGGGGGGTGCGACCGAAGATGGCCTCGCTTACCCAAACGCCCCGATGCACCGGCCGGTGTCGGGTGCCGTCGGAGGTTAGCATAAGGACGGAGGCTTGGGTAAGCACGCCGCCTCGGTGGTCATGAGGCTGGAGTTGCACGCGTTGGAAGCCCGCTTGCTTAAGGGCGGGCATTTGATAGTGGAGGGCGAGGCGTGAATTCATTACCGTCCAGTCCGAGGCGATGAACTCTCTCAGCGAAAGGTTCTTCTCGAAGACTTCGTTGAAGAAGCTGGTGCTCTCAAGGGACATGCTTTTCTCAAGCCACTTGTCGTAGTCCGGATAAAGGTCCATGTCGGGCGGGAACATGCCGACCTTGTGCAACTGAAGCCATTGACGCGGAAAAGCGTCGGTGAAGCGACCGATCTTCGGGTCGTCGAGCATGCGCCTCATTTGGTCCCGCAGGGTTTCGGGGCTTTTGAGCTGACCCCTTGAGGCAGCTTCGGTCAAGGCTTCGTCGGGCGTGGAGCTCCAGAGGAAGTAGGACATACGGCTGGCCAGTTCCCAGTCGTTCACCTGATCCCTTCTCTTGGCAGGTTCGCCCTCCACGAGGTAGTAAAAATTCTTTGAACTGAGGATGCCCGTCAAAGCCCCGAGGTAGGCCCTGCGGAACTTTTCGCCCGCATCCAGCTCGGTCTGCATGAGCTTGAGGTAACGCTCCAGTTCGGAAGGCTTGACGGGGCGGCGCCAGGCGAGACCGGCGAAGCGCTCCATGCAGGCTCGGGCTTCGGCCGGGTCTTTTTCGTTCCTTGGATAGAGCTCGTCACGCTTTTTCCGGACGGCGTCCGAAACGATGGGGCCCTCGTATTCGACCTTATCGACGAGCAGGAGGGGGAAGACGGGTCGTCCGTCGTCCAAGAGAAGCTTGTATCCGACGGGTTTCTGCTCGTTCAGGTCCCGTAGTTTGCCGATTGTCTTTGGCGTGTGGCTCAAGGTGTGGCCGTCGTCCAGTTTGCCCGGGGTCTCGTTGATCAGGCTGTAGCCGCCCTTGGCCAAGGCCACTTCAAACTCAACCGTGATCGGCTTGTCTTCGGGAGCCACCACGTCTCGCCCCGCCACCCCTTTCTTCAGGCTGTTGTTCCAAATCGAGAGGCGCGGCATGCGGCCCTTGAAGGAGGGCATGGCGCTGAGGGTGACACGCACCTTGTACACCCCTGGTTCACGGGCGTTGAAGTTTCCTTCGCGCCGTCCGGGAAAGAGCAGCCATCGCAGCTCCTTCGGCGCTTCACGTCCACCCTTGTCCAGCTTTGGCGGTCGCTCGGGGAAAGCCTCGGCAAGCACTTTCTCAGCAACCTGCAGGTAGCGCGTCACGTGTGAGGGAGACAAGGAGAGCATGGAGCCGATGCGGTCGAACCCGTGCCAGCGCGGATCTTCGTTCAAGGCCCCCGGCATTCGCGGATCGAAATGCACGCCGAGCAGGTCATGCACGGTGTGGGCGTACTCATCGCGGCTCAACCTGTAATGGGCGACTGGCCCTCGCTTGGCCATGCGCTCGGCCCGGCCGGCCTCGATGGCTTGGGAAATCCACTCGGCCGCCTCGCCCAGTTCGGCGGCGGATGGTTGCTTCTCCTTCTTGGGAGGCATCTCGCCGGAGTTGATGCGGAAGAGCACTTCCGCCCATGTTTGAGCCGTTGCCTCTGCACCGAATTCGCGCTTCAAGATGTCCAGCCGGAAATCCCCCTTCTGCTTATCGGCATCATGGCAGCGGAGGCAGTATGTCTTGAAGAAGGCCCGGGGCTCTTTC
>CAZNWO010000158.1:0-7525 GCA_964576585.1 uncultured Puniceicoccaceae bacterium
ACCCCGCCACCAGCAGGGCGACGAACAGAGCGGCAAGCAACTTCTTCATCCCCTCACCCTAACCCGACGCGGGCGGCAGTCAATCCTCGGGGCGGGTGAACCGCTTCATGGCGAGCTGCTCGAGGTGGCGCTCCGGGCAACCAATCCGTTTCATCGGCGAACGGTCACCCGCCTCACCCGGATCGCCTTGCGGGTGTCGCCGTCCGCGGTCTTGTGTCGAAAATCCGAGTATACGAGGAGCGCCGTGGCCTCGTCGAGTGCCATGAGGGCGCTGTACGAGCAGGTGTCCGTATGCAGCGCGCCCGGCTGCACGATGGCGACGGGCGGCTCCCATTTCCGCCCGGAGGGATCGCTCGTTGCCCGCAGGAAGAGGCCCGGCCGACCGTACGACGCGAGGGTCACGCCGCACTTGAGCGCAAGGAGACGCGGCCACACGCCTACCTTGTCGAACACACGGGGATTAGACCATGTCTTCCCACTGTCCGTGGAACTCGCGGCATACAGCGGGGCCGGCCCCAGTCCGTAGGTGGTCCGCATCAGGCACAGGACGGAGCCGTCGGGCATAAAGGCCACGTCGGGTTCGCTGAATCCTTCCTGTTTCGGCCAGTTCGGATCGGCTTCCGAGTCGCCCTTGTACGGGATTTCGCTGTAGAGATCCCAGGATCGGCCGGCATCCGTGGAGCGCAAAATCATGACGTGATATTTATCCTGCACCTTGCCGTCGACGAATCGCTGGTCGTAGCGTATGCCCCAGATGGATCCGTCCGGCGCGATTTTCATACGATCCATGTGTTTCCTGCGCAACACAGCTTCCTGCACGGACGAAAAGAGGATTTCGCCGGGGATGCGCATCTCGGCGGTTTCTCGTATCCATTGCTTCTGCTCCTTGCGCCAGCGCATGAAGTGCCAGTCGGCCAGCTTGTCCGGCAGGGACTCGGCCGCGTACCAGTTGCGGGTGAAATTATAAGAACTCTGGTCCTGTCCAACAGGCTCCGGCGCATCGAAGTCCTTGAGCGGCGTGGAGGGAACCGTGATTGGCGAGAGCATGTCGCCGTTGCGCAAGCGCAGGGCCGGCGTCCACCCGTTGTGGTGTCCATGATAGCCGGGAACGTTCGTGACCGTTTTCCACGTCTTGCCGTCGTCCGTTGATATCGCCTTTCCCGTGGTTGTGCCTGCACTTGTCTGCGTATCCGGCCAGAGCTGGTACTGGATGAGGAGTTCGCCCGAGGGAAGCCGCTCGATGGTGGGGAACTGGTACCAGCCCCAGCCGCCTGCATTCGCGGGCGCCACTACGGCTGCGGTCGGTTCGGAGACGTCAATCGTCGTTGCATTTACCCCCAGAGCCGTTGCGGCGACGGCGGCTATTCCGAGGAATGGACGGTGTGTCTTCATCCCCCTCACCCTAACCCGATGATGGTGGTGCGGTGGTCAAGTCTCGGCGGTGACAAGGGTAGGCGTTTTCATTTGCCTACCGCGTACACCGTGTCTTCGCTGCGCAGAAAAATCGTCCCGTCGCTGATGGCCGGGGTGGAGTAAAAGGCGCCGGGCAACTTGTTCTCGGCGAGTTTGGTGAACTCAGCGCCCGACTGCAGCACAGTACAAGTGCCGGCAGTGTTCAGGACGTACACCTTGCCGTCTCCGGCGACCGCAGCGCTGAAGTATTGGCCCTGCGTCAGACGCTCCGTCCAGAGCTTGCGGCCATCGTTGACGTCGAGGCAAAACGTGATGCCGTAACCGCGCACGAGGTAGGCGCGTCCATCGAGGATGACGGGCGTGCTGGAATCGGGCGTGGTGCGCTCAAGGGCCCAGAGGCGAGCGGAGGTGGTGACGTTTCCTCGCTGTCCGGCGCGCAGGGCGATGGCCCGACCGAGGCCGCCATCCCCGGGGTTGGCGCTGCACTGGATGATGACTTTCGGCGAAACCGCAGGCGAAGCGATGATGCGACCGTACGGGCTCTTTATGCTGAACCCGCCGCTGACCCAAAGCTGTTCGCCATTGGCGGGATGATAGGCATTGACGTGATCGGAGCCGGCCACGAGGAGCTCGTCGCCGGTGCGTCCCTGCCAAATGACCGGCGTGGAATAGGCATCCGGTCCGTCCTTCAGGGCGGGAAGGCGGCGGTCCTTCTTCCAAATCACCTTGCCGGTGGCGGGATTCAGCGCGGCCACGTACGAGGCGCCCTTGGTCATGCAAGCGACGTATAGACGGCCTTTCCACAAACGCGGCGAGGAGCCCATGCCGAAGGTGATGTCGTACGCGCCGAAATCCTCGGCGAGGTTGCGCTCCCAAACCTGCTTGCCGGCGGCATCGAGGCAAACCAGATGGCCCGTGCCGAAAAACGCCCATACGTGTTTCTCATCCGCCACGGGCGTGGAAGTGGCGGGATTGTGGCGGTTGGCATAAAGATTCTTCGGACCCTTCGCGGCCAATGCCCCGCTGGACACCTTGCGGCGCCAAGCCTCCTTGCCGCTGGCCTTGTCGAGGGCGATCACCCACAGCGCGAGGTCCTTCGTTTGTGTCGTGAGATACACGCGCTTGGCGGTGACCACCGGCGAGGAATTGCCGCGACCGCCCAGTGTTGCCTTCCACTTCACGCCGCTGGAACTCGACCATTTGACGGGCAGATTCTTCTCCGGAGAAATCCCGCTGCCCGCATCCCCGCGAAACCCGGCCCAAGTGGCCGCCTGCAGGGAAGAACTCATCGCCGTCAAAGCGACGAAAAGGAAAGAAATGCACGAAGTTTTCATGGATCTCCAACGATGAGCAAATCCGCCGTGCGGAGCAACCGCTATATGGTTGACTGCTTGAAGAAATCGTAGATGACGCCGTTGCTTCCGGCATTTTGCGCATGCTTTTGGTTCCGGTTGTTGCGACCCGTCTTCGAGCGGTTTCCACAATTTTCGAGTTCCCCGACGATGCAGAGCAGGCATTGACCATCCCCGCATTTCCCCTTTTCCTGTTGTCGTGCGTTTTAACCCTAAGAAATCGCCAAGGCCCGCGTCGCCTGTCCTTGTAGTGGCGGGCAGACTGCGCCGCAGGATGAAATTGCCGCAAGGCGTAGGCAGCTGTTGCAGGTGATTCCGGACCCTTCTGCTGAAATTAAGTCCAAACACCCGTGTCCGAATATCATAAACGACAGCTCGAATCCCAGCTATGGAACATTGTCAACACCCTGCGTGATGAGATCTGGACCTGGGTTCGAGAAACTATACCGGAAAAATGCCTCCAAGTTTTACGGTGTGAAACCGGGAAAACATTAACTGCCCATAGCGGAATGATTTTTTCCTCTGCGAAGGGGACATCCATCGGTCCCTACGTTGATCTTGTCCGACGCTGATCCATCGAGCCTTCGCTCAGGCAAGGGCTTTTGGGGTGCTCGGACACCCTTTGCTCCAAGCAAGTGCCCGTTCTTTTACGGTTGGGTCGTGGTCTTTGCGGCAACCTTGGGATCCATCTTCAGCATCCCCGGTCAAACGATGGGTTTCAGTGTTTTCACCGACGTGTTGATCGCGGAACTGGGTCTGACCCGAGTCGAGTTGAGTCTCGCCTATTGTCTGGGCACTGTGGCAAGCGGTTTTGCGCTTCCTTGGCTGGGGCGTGTGCTGGATCGCTGGGGAGAACGCAAAATGGCTGTGGTTTCCACGCTGGCAACCGGCCTAGTTCTGCTTTTCTTGGCCTGCAGCGTCCCGCTCAGTCGTTTCCTTGCCACCCTGCTGCCTGGCGGGATGGCGGCTTTTCTTGTGATCGGAGTGGGTTTTCTCCTTATTCGGGCGGCAGCCCAAGGCGTGCTGTCCATGACCTGTCGCAATGCCGTCGGCAAATGGTTCGATCATCAGCGAGGCCTCGCCTTGGCTGTAAGCGGAGTACTGGTTTCATTCTGTTACTCCATCGCGCCGCGTGGACTCGATTGGCTCATTACTCGATACGATTACGACGGGGCTTGGGTGGTTATGGGCATCGTCACGATCGCCGTGATGGGACCCTTGGCTTGGTTGCTTTTCAGGGATGCTCCCGAAGACGACGGTTTGCTCATGGACGGAAACCGAAGGCCAAGAATGAGACATGACAATCCCGACATGCAAATCCACCGCGACTTTACGAGAAGCGAGGCGATCCGTGATTACTCCTTCTGGGCCTTCAACCTCGCCTTCGCTTTTTTTGGTCTGTATGCCACCGCTTTTACCTTTCACATCGTGTCGCTCGGGGCAGAGCTTGGTTTCGAGCGATCCCATATCCTTTCGCTCTTCATTCCCATCGCCTTCGTCAGCGTCACGACCAACCTCACCTTTGGGGCGATCAATACCCGTCTGAGGCTGAAAACGCTTCTTCTCGTCATGAATCTCGGTTGCCTTTCAGCCGCCGTGGGCATGCTGTTTCTCAATCACCCGGGAGGCGTGCCCGCCTACGTAATCGGTACCGGCATCGCCGGCGGTGGTTTCGTAAGTCTCTCGGGCATTGTCTTTCCGCGTTTCTATGGTCGCAAGCACCTGGGCGCGATCGGTGGAGTGAATATGGCGAGCATGGTTGTCGGAAGCGGTCTCGGTCCGTTGCTCTTCGGGTGGTGTCATCATGCGCACGACAGTTATCGCTTGATCCTCATCGTCAGCGTCTTTATTCCAACGCTGTTGGCTGTTCTCAGCCTGAAGGCGGACAACCCACAACGCAACCTAACCATTATCGACAAACAATCGTGAGCGAATTTCGGACGGGACAACGTTGGATGAGCTCATCCGAACCCGAGCTTGGACTCGGCACGGTAGTACAGGTTGCCGATGGGCGTGTGAACCTTCTTTACCCTGCCATGGGCGAAGTGCGAATGTATGCGATTGAGAGCGCGCCATTGCAACGCGTGCAGTTCGAGGCAGGGGAGGAGGTGGAAGATCACGAGGGGAAAAGACTGATCATCGAGAGCGTGTCCGAGGAGGATGGCGTCCTGACTTATTGCGGCAATGGATGGGAACTCCCCGAGGCCCACCTGAGCGACCGAATAAGCTTTCATGGCCCGGAGGAGCGTCTTCGAGGGCGCCATTTCGACGACGACTCAGTCCTCGCCCTTCGGCGTCGGGCCCTGGAGATGACGCACCGTAGTCGCCGGTCTCCGACCCGCGGCTTCGTCGGCGGACGGATTGATCTCATCCCGCATCAACTTTACGTCGCCCATGAGGTGTGCGCGCGACTGGCCCCCCGTGTTCTGCTTTCCGACGAGGTGGGGTTGGGGAAGACGATCGAGGCGGGCTTGATAATTCATCGTCAACTGGTGACGGGGCGTGTCTCCCGGGCGCTGATCCTGGTCCCGGAAACCCTGCTTCACCAATGGTTGGTGGAGATGCTTCGGAAATTCAATCTCTGGATGAACATCTTTGACGAAGAGCGTTGTTGCGCGATCGAGGCATCCGACCCGGAACAGAACCCCTTTCTGGATGATCAGTTGATCCTATGCAGTCTCGATTTTTTGGCCGCACGTCCGGAACGAGCGGAGCAGGCGAGGGAAGCGGGTTGGGACTTGCTGGTGGTGGATGAAGCGCACCACCTCGAATGGACCGAGGATCAAGTTAGTCGCGAATATGAACTGGTCGAGACACTTGGGCAAGAAGCGGAAGGGCTGCTCCTGCTGACAGCCACTCCCGAGCAGTTGGGCCCCGAGAGCCACTTCGCCCGCCTGCGATTGCTGGACCCCGATCGCTACTCCGATCTCGCGAGGTTTCAAGCCGATGCCGAGCGCTACGCCGAGGTGGCTCCCATCGCGACAGCGTTGCACGAGAGCCGAGCGTTGACTGACGAGCAAAGGAACCTCCTTCACGCCATGCCGGGTCTAGACGTCGAGGCCATGAGTGAGCAGGCGTTGCTTTCCGGACTCCTCGATCGGCATGGCCCCGGTCGCGTAGTTTTCCGTAACACGCGTTCAGCCATGAGCGGTTTCCCGGAGCGGGTGGCCCATATCGTTCCATTGTCACCCGCCGACGCCCCGAGTACTTGGCTCCAACAGTCTCTGCGTGAGTTTGCATCGGATACGGGAACCGGCGAACACGTCCAAAGGTACAACCTGAACCGCGATCCTCGCATTGTGTGGCTTGGGGGATTGCTGGAGGAACTTGGGGAGGGTAAAGTACTGCTGATCTGCCGCAGTTGCGACAAGACCTTGGCCATCGAGCGAGCCGTTTCCCGACATATTCCGGTTAAGGCGACGGTATTTCACGAAAATCTCACCTTGGTCCAGCGCGACCGTAATGCGGCTTGGTTTGCCGAGGAGGACGGGGCCCGACTACTCATCTGTTCGGAAATCGGCAGCGAGGGGCGCAACTTTCAGTTCGCCCACCACCTCGTGCTCTTCGACCTGCCGCTCAACCCGGAGCTACTGGAGCAGCGCATCGGTCGACTGGACCGGATTGGTCAGACGAAGACGATTCACCTGCATGCTCCCTATCTCGAAGGCAGCCCGCAGGAGGTGCTGGCAAGGTGGTATCACGAGGGGCTCGATGCCTTTGCTCAAAACCTCCAGGGCGCCCACCCCTTGTTGCAGACGTTTGGTGATGAATTATTGGAGTTGGCCAAGGGGTTTGCGAAGGGACGCGACAGCGAAACGCGACTCTCAAACCTTATTTTAAGGACGGCCGAGGAACACAAGCGCATCGTCCGCCGATTGGCGGAGGGACGGGATCGATTACAGGAACTGAACTCCAACCGACCCGAAGCCGCCGAAGAATTGGTGGAATCCATCCGCGCCGCCGACGAATCATCAGCTCTGGAGGAGTTTATGCTGGATGTGTTCGACCATTACGGCGTGAGGGTGGAGGATTTCAGCAAACGCACCTACCTGCTGGACGGACGCGGCGTCACCACCGAAAGCTTTCCGGGACTTCCCGAAGACGGGCTTGTCGCAACCTTTGAACGCACCCGTGCATTGGGTCGTGAAGACATGGCTTTGCTCACCACTGACCATCCCATTGTCACCGGCGCGGTGGACCTGCTGCTCCGGAGCGAAGAAGGCAATTGCAGTTTCGGCTTGTGGCGGAATGCCGCAGAGAAAGAACTTCTCATCGAGACGATATTCGTTGCGGAAGCCATTGCCCCGACGCATCTGCATGCGGATCGCTTCCTTCCGCCGACTCCTATCTGCGTTGTAGTGGATCAAGAGAAGGAGAGGATTCTTGCGGATTTGCCCGAGTTGGAAGGTGGATCACCCCGGAAGTTGTTGGAAAATGGGAAAGTCCGCAGCCAAGTCATTCCGGCTATGCTCAAGGCGGCTCAATCCTTCGCCGAGGAGGAGAGTCAGCGTCTGATCTCCGAAGCCGGCGAGGCGATGACCCTGCAAATGCAAGCCGAGATTGATCGTCTCGTTGCGTTGCGGGAGGTGAACGACCATGTCCGACCGCAGGAAATAGAACTTGCGCAAGGACAATTGCAGCAACTCGAAGAGGTTCTCGAGCAAGCCCGTGTTCGTCTGGACGCCATTCGGCTCATCTGGAAAGGCTTGCCCGAGGACTTCGGCGAAGAGTTTTTCGAGTTCCCGCATTGACCCATCTCG